>CADBSK010000081.1 GCA_902797305.1 uncultured Spirochaetaceae bacterium
AAACGCGTGTAGCAAACTAGTTTGCGGTTTTGATAAGCCGTTTTTGCGACTGGGAGCCATTTTTGTAGGCAGAACAGTTTATAATGCAGTTGCCCTGGCCGCCGGATAAATCCCGCGAGACAGATTTAAGTACTTGATTTGACTTGAAAAAAATAATATCAAAATAAAAAAGTTCTATCAGTTATGACTGATTTTTTTATTTACCTCTCCGAAAATATATCATTTTGAAATAATAAATCTTCATTTTTTATTCAAACCTTTTGACATCTAAAAAAACAAATTTAAAATTATAATTAGATTTTTTATTTGGAGCTCTACATGAAAATTAATCTACACAGCTTAAAATTTCGTTTAATTTTATTGGTTATCTTAATTGTTGCATTTTCAAATGTTACGCTAACAATCGTTGCAAACAAACTATCTTCTTCGACTGTTGAAAGCACTGTAAAACAGATGATGTCTGCTGTTACAGATAGCGCTGTAAGTAAAATCGTCGGCGAAACTGAACGGCATTTTAGAGTTGCAGAAACAGTTGCAGCTATGGACTTTGTACGCGACCCTCGTATTTCCATCAAAGAAAAATGCGAAAGACTCAGACAGGTTCGAAAAATCTCTGAAGACTACGAAAATGTTTCTTTCTATGACATAAACGGTTATTCATATACCTTATACGGTGACCCAATCCACTTTCCTGAACGACTTTACATTAAAGAAGGTGCCAAAGGTAATTACTGTATGATGGAACCTGCAGTAAGCCCTGCAACAGGTATCTTTTTACAACAGTATTCAGTTCCAGTATACGATACAAATAACAAAATCATAGGCGTTTCTGTTATAAACCTTTTTGGAGAATCTCTTTCTAAAAAACTTTCTACCATTCAATTTGGAAACATGTCTGATGTATACATAATTAGCCGTACAACAGGTAAAACAGTTGCTGCAAAGGATGTTAAAAGAGTATATAGCGATGAAAACGCCTTTGAATCAGCGGACGAATCAATCAAACCAATCATGCAAAAGATTTCAAAAGGAGAAACAGGCGACGGGATATTTATGGACCCTTCCAACGGAACAAAAATGGTTGCCTCTTATCGACCAATTCCTAATACACCATGGTCTGTTTTATGTGTTACAGCACATAATGACTTCTATTCAAATCTCGTTCGTATGATCAACGTTATTATTATCCTTTTAATAATAATTCTTATTTTTTCTTTTGTTTTAAGCGGATTTATTGTTACAAAATCACTTAAACCTCTGATTGCCGTAAAAGGAGCTATCACAAATATTGCTACAGGAGATGCGGACCTTACACAAAGAATTCACTCTTCAAGTAAAGATGAAATTGGAGACGTTGTTAACGGCTTTAACTCATTCTCAGGTAAGTTGCAAACTATTATTGGAGATGTAAAAACTTCTAAAGATGATCTTACATATGCCGGCGAAAATCTTGGTTGCGCAACAGAAGATACTTCTAGTTCAATTACAGAAATTATCGCTAACATTGAAAGTATGAAAAATCAGATTGATAATCAAAGTCAGTCGGTTTCTCAGACAGCAGGTGCCGTAAATGAAATTGCTTCTAACATTGAATCCCTGGAACGCATGATTGAATCTCAGTCTAGTGGCGTAACTCAGGCTTCGGCTGCCGTAGAAGAAATGATTGGTAACATTTCCAGCGTTAATTCTTCTGTCGAAAAGATGGTACGCTCATTCTCGGAATTGAGATTAGACTCTCAGTCAGGAATTGCAAAGCAACAGGCTGTAAACGAACGTCTTAACGAAATTGAAAATCAGTCACAGATGCTTCAGGAAGCCAATGCGGCAATTAGTAACATCGCAGAACAGACAAACCTTCTTGCTATGAATGCCGCAATCGAAGCTGCTCATGCCGGTGAATCTGGTAAAGGTTTTGCTGTAGTTGCTGACGAAATTCGAAAACTCTCAGAAACTTCTACTATTCAGTCAAAGACAATTGGTGAACAGCTTAACAACATTAAAGATTCAATTAACACAGTTGTTCAAGCTTCTTCGGAATCCAGTCTTGCATTTGAATCCGTTTCTAAAAAGCTTGAGGCTACTGACCTTCTTATTATGCAAATTCAAAATGCAATGGAAGAACAAAATCAGGGTTCTAAGCAGATTACAGATGCCCTTCACAGTATGAACGATAGCACAATCGAAGTTAAAAACGCATCTGTAGAAATGGCAGAAGGAAACTCAATGATTTTAAACGAAGTTCAGCAGCTCCAAAATGCAACAATGCTCATGACTCAAAGTATGAATGAAATGTCCATTGGTGCAAGAAAGATCAACGAAACTGGCGCTGCTCTAACCGAAGTTTCTAATCAAATTAAAGATTCTATCAATCGCATTGGTGAACAAGTAGACAAATTCAAAGTCTAAGATATATACGGGAGGTTCCTTAAGCCGAGCCTCCCGTTTTTATTTAAGGTTTATTACAAACCTTAAATAAAAACGTAGAGTCAAGGCTTTAAGCGTACGCGTGCCTTGACTCTACGTTTTTCTACAAATTCAAAAACCTTTTTCTACACTTCTTTTAAAATAATACAAAATATTAGTTATCCGACCTCTCCGAAAGTTTAATAAATAGCAAATAAATGATAGATTTTGCTATAGAATTAAACAAAAATGCAAAATAGTAATTGACGCAAAATTGTTTTGTGGTATTATAGTACAGAGATTGCGTTTATCGTTAAACCATAGCTGAACCATAATGCCTGAAACAAGCTGGAGGATTCTTTATGAAAAAGCTTAAAAGAATGGCTACAAAGATTATGGCTTTAACCTGCCTGTCTTTAGTAGGAACAGTTTGGGCACTGGACGCAACAGAAATCGATAAAGGTTTCTATTACTCTGGTGACGATTTAGGTATCACTTTTGTAGAAGGCGAAACTTCATTTAAGTGCTGGGCTCCTCAGGCCAAAAGTGTAAAAGTCCTTTTATTTAAGGATAGCGAAAAACTTTCCAAACCTGCTAAATCTTTTAAAATGACAAAAGACTCAGAAAACCCGGGTGTATGGCTTCTTAAAATTCCTACAACTGGATTTTCTTATTATAAATACGAAATTTCAAATCCAAGAAAAAAATCTGTAGTATGTGATATCTGGGCAAAATCTGCTTCAAGAGAATCCGAAGCTAGCCAGATTGTAGACATTAACAGTTCTGAATCAGCGATTCCTCAGAATGTTTTAAACGATAAAGTTTGGGGAACAAAGGAAGGATATTTTAATCCATTTGGACAGAGTGGAAAAACTCAAAAATCCATGTCAGATGCAATCATCTATGAAATGCACATCCGTGACTGGTCTAGAGTCCAGGTTTCTGATTCTCTTGGTAAATTTACTCAAATCGGCGATGGAGATAAAATTATTGCTCATCTAAAAGATTTGGGAGTAACTCACGTACAGATTCTTCCAAGCTTTGAATATGCAGAAACAATTTCTAACAAAATGTACAACTGGGGTTACAATCCTCATAATTATAACGTTCCAGAAGGACGCTACACCACAGAAGGATACAAAGACGGAACTCAGGCAGTTCATGACATGCGTTATATGATTTCTAAACTCCACGACAACGGAATTGCTGTTATCATGGATGTTGTATATAACCACACTAGCGGTACAGGTGATAATTCTATTTATGATTTAACCGTTCCCGGCTACTTTTATCGCTTAAAAACTGATGGAACTTATTCAAACGGATCAGGATGCGGAAACGAAGTTGCAACAAATCATAAAATGGTAAAAAAATTCGTTGTGGACTCAGTAAAACACTGGATGCTGGACTATCATGTTAACGGCTTCCGCTTTGATTTAATGGGACTTCATGAACGCGACTTAATGTCTGCAATTTACCAGGAACTCTACAATATCGATCCAAATGTGCTGGTTTACGGTGAACCTTGGACTGGAGGAAAAAGTCTTGTAAAAGCTGGTTGTGCAAAATCTACAATCGATTTAATTGTAGAAGATATGGAAGGAACTGTTAACGGTGTTGGATGTTTTAACGATGATATCCGCGATGCAATAAAAGGCGGAGTTTTTAATCCTGTAGAAAAAGGTTTTGTTCAGGGAAATCCAGTTTCAACAGTAAAAATCGTTTCTGGCTTACAAGGCTCTGTCCGCGGTAGAGGTGGATTTACAAAAATGCCTCGCAGAAGCATCAACTACGCAGAATGTCACGATAACCACACATTATTCGATAAACTTGCAATTACAAACATCGGAAAAAACACTTCTGGAGATATGCTTGAAGTTTTAACCGCAGAACAACTTGAACAGATTAAAAAGCAGGATAAACTTGCCGCTTCTATTATCTTTCTTGCACAAGGCACTCCATTTATCAATGGTGGACAGGAATTCTTAAGAACAAAACGCGGAAATCACAACAGTTACATGGCACCAGATTTAGTTAACCAGATTGATTTAAGTTTTAAGGATACTTACAGCGATGTTTATAACACCTACAAAGCATTAATCGCTTTTAGAAAAGCTAATTCTTCTAGCTTTGGAGAAAACCTTGATGCAAAAGCAGAAATGATTACCGGCAATCTTGTTAAATATACAACAGGAAAATTTGTTGTTTACTTTAACAGCGCAGATACAAGTGCAAGTATTTCTGAAACCGGAAAACTTGTTTCTATCAATGAAAAGGACGGAACTTATTCGAAAGGAGCAAGCGGTAAAATTAATACCGTTCCTGCAATAGGTTTTGTAATAATAGAAAAATAATTTTTACATCGGTGTTTTAATAGGAGTAGCTATGAAAAAAACTTTACTTTTAGGGTTGAGTACAATGCTTATTAGCATTTTAATCTCGTGTACAACACCGACTAACTCTAATCAGAACTCAATTTTCAGCTGGACTGGCGATCCAAACTATGTAAGTCCACACAATGTCAATTCTGCATCAGCACAAAACCAGATGACAGGTTTAGATGATGACTGGTACAAAAAAACTTCTTTTTATCATGTTTGGATAAAAAGTTTTAACGACTCCGATGGTAATGGTGTTGGCGATTTGCAGGGAATCATTCAAAAGCTGGATTACATCAAAAATTCTGTAGGATGTGATGGAATCTGGCTTAGTCCGGTTTTTGAATGTAGTTATAAATCCGGAAACATGCATGGATACGACACAGTCGACTACTACCAGGTAAACAGCTTATTTGGATCAGAGAACGATTTAATTGAGCTGATAAATACCTGCCACGAAAAAAATATTAAGATTATCTTTGACTTTGTTCCTAATCACACTTCTACAAACCATAGCTGGTTTAAAGAATCTATAGCCGATTCATCTTATAGCGGAAAAAGAAACTGGTACATGTGGAATGAATGTGCCCTAAACTGGAAACCTATGTCTGGTTCATCATGGTATAAAGACGACACCGCAGGCAGCTACTACTATTGTGCCTTTGGTGGTGGAATGCCAGATTTAAACTACAGAAACTACGAAGTTCGTGAAGAAATGAAAAATGTAGTTCGTTATTGGCTAAACAAAGGGTTTGACGGCTTACGAATAGACGCAGCACGCTATTTGTTAGAAACTACATCTCAACAGCAGGATACTTCTTTGACCCATGATTTCTTTGCAGAACTTAGACAAGAAATTAATAAATATGAAAGTCCAAAATTCATGGTTTCTGAAGCCTGGATTGAAAATGACCGTACAACCTTAAATAAATATCTTGGAACCGATTCTAAACCAGAGTTCAATATGGTACTGGATTTTGACCAGGGTAGAACTGTTCATAATTCTGTTCAAACTAAAAAAGATACAACATTTGCCAAAATGTACAATAATCCTTCAGATTACGCAGGAGAAGCGTATGGCACATTCCTTTGTAATCACGACGTTTACGAAGACAGACTTGCAACCGAATTTAACGGCGATTCCTATGGCATGAAAATTGCGACAGCTCTTTCTCTTTTAAGACCTACAGTTCCGTTTATTTATTATGGACAAGAAATCGGAATGGGAAACCCTGTTGGACCATCTCAAACCTATGGCGACACCCAAATGCGAGGTACCTTCAATTGGGATAAAGCAGAAACACAAATGTCAGAAGAAACATCTATCTTAGCCTTAAACAAAGCTCTGAATACTCTACGACACAATTATGATGACCTTTTTGCGTACGGAACTACAACTAAACTATCTTCAACCAATGCTTCTGTTCTTTCTTACCTGATTAAATATCAGGATCAAAAACTTTTGTGTGTATACAATCTTGGAGGAAATTCAATCGATTCTGTTACACTTTCTTCTTCTGAGATTTCCGAGAACACTTCTTCTATCTTGATTGGTGATACAGATTCATCAATGACGCTAACCGATGCAAGTGCAGTCATCACAAATATCGCGCCATATGCATATCGGGTTTATTCACTGGGCGAAAGCGGTTTATCCATTCTTTTTGATGATGAAACCTACGACGGAGGCAGCCATACAATTAATTATAGCGGAACATATAAAGAACCAGTTGTATATACAAGCATGTATTTACGAGGAACAATGAACAACTGGGCCACTACCCCAATGACAAAAACATCCCCTAACACATGGGAAGTAACTGTTAATTTAAGCGCAGGAGATTACCAATTCAAACTAGACCCTACAGGCTCATGGAGCGGCGGTGACTGGGGCTTAGGTAGCTCAATCGCAGTCGGTACCTACTATACTTTATCTCAAGGTAAAGGAAATATTAGTATTAATATTCCTTCCAGCGGTGAATACACCTTTAGTTTTAATACTTCAACCGGAAAAATTATAGTAACTACAAACTAATTTTGTTATAATTCGGTTATGCGTAATAAACAGAATAACGAACTTGCGGTGTGTGGTTTTGCCACTGTAAAGAAATTAGAAAAAAACAACAGCGATAAAATCAGACGTTTGTATTTTACCGAAGAAGTTGCGCCTCTTTTTGGTGGACTTTGCAAAAAAATTGCCGCACGCAAAGGTATTTACAACAAAGTTGACGATCCAAAAGAATTGGAAAAATTGAGCGGAACTGTTCACCATCAGGGAGTTGTGGCCATGATTTATATGCCACAAATCATTCCTCTGGATTCTGATATTACGGATAACTGGATTAAAAACAACGAAAACGCCCTTTTACTAGATCATATCGGTAACGCAAATAACTTTGGAGCTATCGTCCGCAGTGCAGCCTTCTTTGGCATAAAAAACATAATCATTCCTGAGGACGAAACAACAAGTGCAATCACAACAAGTTCTTATCGAATTGCAGAAGGAGGAATGGAATATGTAAAAATATATTCCGTTCGCTCTATACCTCGACTTTTACAAGTTTTAAAAGGCAGAATGATTAGAATCGGAACAGATTTACAGGCAAGAAGCCGACTAAGCTCCGATATTAAAAAATTGTGCAACTCAAAGCCTGCAATAATTATTCTCGGAAATGAAGAACACGGGATAAGTCAGGAAGTAAGAGAAAACTGCGACGAACTTGTAATCATTCCTTTTGGCGGAATGCAATCAGGCAAAAAAGAATCCAGCGTTGACAGTCTTAATGTTGCACAGGCAGCGTCTATAATACTGTACGAATTAGTCCGCTAGTCATCCATACAAGTTCTCCCGCCCCATTCTTTAGAATGCTCTTTCTCATGCGAAAGAGCTGCTTCAAAATCTGCCATAGGTTCACAATTTCGTTCTATGTTTAAAGCAGTTTGATGCAGGCGCTTAATACATTCAGATTTTTCTGTAAAGCCTAATTTTGACTTTTCTATACTATCTCTTAAAACACTAATCGACTCATCATAAACTTTTAGTGGAACCGGAAACGGATGGCCGTCCTTTCCTCCATGAGCAAAACTAAATCGTGCCGGATCAGTAAATCTGCTGGGAGTTCCATGTATAACTTCGCTTACAAGAGAAAGAGATTGTAAAGTTCTAGGTCCAAGACCAGGAGTTAAGATAAGATTTTCAAAATTCTCTGGAGCCTGTTCGTATGCTGTTACAAGAACTGCTCCCAATCTCTTTAAATCTACATCCTGAGCCTGCACATCGTGGTGAGAAGGCATAATTAAATTTCTGCCCTGATAAATTATTTCATTTTGAACAGGTTCAATCTCCGGAAACAAAAGTCCCTGCTCAAGAATCTCTTGCCTTGGAGCCATAACAGTGGTTGATTTTCCGCCATAACCGTATGTAACAACTGAATCTTTATCGCAGACTTTTATAATTTCTTTTAACATCTTATCAGGACTTTCTTTGGTAATATCTAAAATTGAATCTCGTGTCTTTTCAGCATCTTTCGCCGTTAAATTTAATATTTTCCCCTGATTCTGCCCAATAACTGCAGTATGTGGCTCCTGAACAAAAGAGCGCAATTCTGCACTACTCCAGTGATATCTTCTTGCTGTTTTGGTGAGAGGATTCATTCCCTGTTGAACGACCGCCCAATCGCCTTCATCTGTAATTATAAAATTGTGCTGATACAGAGAAAAACCGTCCTGCACGGCAGTATTATCTACCTTTGCACACAACTTGCTTGAACGAACTAATTCGTCACCATTCAGGCCATTTTTCTCAGAAATTGTAAGAAGTTCCTGTGGAGTTTGTCGACTGTATTTTCCTCTTCCACCGCAAACATAGATTCCTAATTCTTTTGCGCGGGGATTTAACCCCCTTTTTAGGGCCCACATAACGCTAGTGGTAATTCCGCTGGAATGCCAGTCCATCCCCATAACAGCGCCAAAAGACTGAAACCATAATGGATCACTCAATCGTACTAAAACTTCTTGTTTTCCATAATTTTGAACTAAAGACTCTACAATCAAGGAGCCCATCTGCATCATCCTGTCGGCAAGCCACTTGGGAACGGTGCCATGATGCAAAGGTAAATCAGCATGTCCTGTACTTTTTATCATATTTGTTTTTCCATTGCCCCGTTAGGAGCAGGAACAAATCCTTGAATCCAAAAAAAGTTTGCTGTAGGATCAATACTTTTGTAATTAATCCTCAAGCGTTTAACATTATATGGTTTTAGGGTAATTATTGCATCAATAATCAGCTCAGAAGCAAGACCTTTTCGCCTTGCTTGCGGAAGGACAAGCAGTTCATCTATATTAAAAATTAGTTCATCATCTTCTTTTAAAACTCTTCCTGTAAAAATACCATAAATATCGCCCTTCATGTCATGTACAACAAGAGTTTTATTATCCTTATTCTCGATGAGTTTAAATATATAATCCATCATCGAAACATCTTTATCTTGATAACATTTTTTGTAGAATTCCGCTACCTTATCGTGCATTTCTTTTCGATATATGCAAACATCTTTTTCGTTTTCTTTAGAAAAGTTTGTATTTGGCTGAATATATTCATTATAAGTTTTATATGATGTAAATTTTCGAACACCGCTTGTTGCATATCTTAATTCATCTTTAAGGCTTTCATCCCCATCGATTATTTCGACTAATTCCTGGCTGTATCTGCGCCCCACATCAGCTTTAAGTTCAAACAAAACATCGTCAAAATTCTTTACTTTTGCATAATTTCTTCCCTGAGAATCTGTAGAAGTATCAATACAATCACAAATCGTTAATAATCCGATGTAATTACGATAAATAGAATAAGTATTTTCAAATTCTTTTGGGTATCCGTCTACACCGTCCCAGTATTTATGATGACCAAGAATCAAATCATGATATTCCTGAAGATACGGAATTTTTGAAGCTATCTCTGCACCGAGTTCTGGATGTTTTTTTATAGTTGCAAATTCACTAGATGTAATTCGTCTGTAATGAAGATTTACAGCATTTGTAGAACCAAGTTTACCAATATCATGAAGAGCAGACCCATTTCTTATAAAGTCCATCAATTCTTTTTTATGCGCAAGAACTTGCTCAGATGTATCATACTTTCCGGGTATTACAAACAAATCCGGCCGTTTAACAACCATATGACTAAAACACATAGTCGTCAAACTCTGAACCATGCTAAAATGAATTGCAGAAGAAATTTGCCTATGCACAAAAATTGTATTTATAAAACTTATAAACTCTTCTACTGATTTAAAACTTTTAGAAATTGCCAAAACCAAATCAATTATATATCGATCTTCCGAAAATCCCTTTGCCGCGTATTTACAATTAATAAAATATTTACGAATCAGACCGATTAGTAACATTTCAAGTTCTTCGTCATCTGTAAGAGAATACAATTCAGGATAAAGAATATAAGTGCTGGTAAATGTAAAACTAAATATCTTCATCTTATCAATTACCCGTGCAAATTGAGGATCTAACGGATCGTCATCCTGAGGAAATTCTGCTTCTGGATATGTTAACTCATTGGATTTAATCTTGTTAAAAAGGTCTAACAAACAAATCTGATAATTATAAAAATCAATCTGATTATTTTTGTATCTTAACTTGTAGTAATATGTAAAGACCATTGGATTAAAACAGCCTTCAACTTCTTCTTCAGAAAACTCCCGTTCTACCCACGTACAGATATTCTTAAGGGCGACATAATTTTCTTCTGTTTTATGACTTTCTTCTTTAAAATCGTAATTATTTAGACCGGCAATCATAATTCCAAAGCATCGCATATGCCTTAAAATTATTTCTGTATGAAGTTGATAATCAGCCTCTGGTCCCCACATTTTTACGCATAAATCATCTGTGTTAAATCTGATTATTCGTTCAAAATTATTATATATCCTTATAAATCCTGCATAGTCATCACTTTTGTACAAAGCAAAGGCCATCATGTGATAACTATAGCCAATAGCCATATTCACACGGGTATCGTTATCGGGGGCTGCATTAAAATTCTTATAAATCGACCAGGCTTTATTAAAATATTCATTTGCTTCATCAAAATTTTCACTTCCTCCACAAGAAAGCGAAATTGCTAATACTAAATTGGCCTCAAATATTATGAGATCTGAATACTTTTTTTGAGATTTTAATACTGATTTAGGAAAATCTTCACAGAGGTGCTGATCGATATTGCTTTCAAAAAGAAAAAGCAAAATCAATCTTAAGTACTTTTCTACGACTTCTTCTTTTAAAAGATCTGGCGTTGCTATTGCAGGACGCAGACAAACATCCATCAGCTTTTCATTTTCCACAAAGTATTTGCGGGTTACGACAGATGTTTTTGCACGCATTTCTTCCCACTTACTAAAATCGTAGGACTCAGCAATCATCTTTCGTTCCAAATGAAAAACTTGCTCTGAGTTGTATTTGTATTTATTAAAGAAATACTCTACATCTTCAGTTGTTATATCAGCAACATTCATTAATCAATTATATCATTAAAAATGCCATATTTGTTATAAAATTAATTAAAAATAAGCAATACAATAAGAACCAACTGTTTTAAATCCTAAAGACATATAAAGCCTTTGCGCTGGCAGGTTATCTTTTTTTACAAACAGAACAGGCAATCTTCTTATTCTTATAATTTTTGTGCAAAGAGAACCCATAAGATATTTTGAATAATGCCTTTTACGATACTCAGGTTTTGTATAAACCCCGCCAATCTGAATACATTTATATCCGATTGCATTTGTTGCAACTTTCGAAAGAAAGTTATTCTCCTTGTCGATAAGAGCAAGAATAAGTTGTGTCCTCTGAGCATTTTTAAGGCGTAACCTGCAACCGGCTTCGTCAAACTCCATATTACTAGGAAGAACTTCTTCCTTTTCGTATTCATATTGAATTTGCTCAAGTTTTAACTGTAAATCAGGAGTTAATCCAGTTTTACACTTTATTATCTTAAAAGAAGAATCTAATGAAACCTGGGTGCTATTACTAAACTGTTTTATATCGAGGGCCATCAAATCGTATTCATTTATTTGAGCAGGTTGAACTCCTAATGTACTTAGTACCTCGATAATCAATTTTGTTCCAGCATTAAGGCCTCCAACACAACTCATCGAGTTAAATAATTTTTCATTTGTGCTGATTATTTGTTTGTAAAACAGGCTAAAACTCTGAATAAAATCTTCTTGTAGAGCCGTATCTGGACTGGATTTTTTTATAAACGGAAGACAAAAAAGAAAAGTGCCTTTTAAACTTATAACACCATAAATTTCTTTAATAGAAATTTCGTTTATAAAGATTACAAAGGCACCTTCGATAGATTTTTTTAGCCGTGCACAAAGCTGTACACAACCTGCCTCATATTTACAAAGAAACTTTTGAATAGTACTTTGATATTTCTGAGACAGTTCCTCAACAGGAATAAAAACCATGATATGTTTTAGTTTCTGAATGAATGAATTGGAGCAGGAATACGACCACCGCGATTAATAAAATCTGCACATCCAAACTTGCTTACAGGCATAACAGGACAGCCTCCCAAGAGACCACCAAATTCTACCCATTCTCCTGCTTTTTTGCCCGGAGCAGGAATCAAACGACATGCAGTAGTTTTATTATTTACCATACCAATTGCAAATTCATCAGCAAGAATACCGCTGATTGTAGTTGCAGGTGTATCACCAGGGATTGCAATCATATCAAGACCAACTGAACATACAGTTGTCATAGCTTCAAGTTTTTCAAGGCAGATTGAACCCTGCTGAACGGCATTAATCATTCCTTCGTCTTCTGAAACAGGAATGAATGCACCAGAAAGACCACCAACATTGGTACTTGCCATTACACCACCTTTTTTAACCATATCAGTAAGCATAGCAAGAGCAGCAGTTGTTCCTGGGGCACCAGCACCATCGAGACCAATTTCTTCTAAGATTCGGGCAACACTATCACCTACAGCAGGTGTTGGAGCAAGAGACAAGTCTAGAATACCAAAATTAGTATTAAGGCGTTTAGCAGCTTCGCTACCAACAAGCTGTCCCATTCTGGTAATCTTAAAGGCCATCTTTTTAATTCCGTCAGCAAGTTCGTTAATTGGTTTGCCTTTGTATTCTCTGGCAGCGGCCAAAATTACACCAGGACCAGATACACCAACATTGATTACGCTGTCACCTTCTCCAGGACCGTGGAATGCACCGGCCATAAATGGATTATCTTCTGGAGCATTGCAGAAAACAACAAGTTTAGCACAACCATTTATTGGTAAATCTTTTGAAACCTCTGATGTTTTAACGATAGTTTCACCCATCAATTTTACAGCATCCATATTGATACCATTTTTTGTAGTACCAACATTTACAGACGAACATACAAAATCAGTTGTTGCCAATGCTTCTGGAATTGAATTAATCAAAGTTCTATCTGCAGGTGTTATTCCTTTTTGAACAAGTGCACTAAAACCACCAATAAAGTTAACACCAAGCTCTTTAGCACAACGATCAAGAGTTTTACAGTAATCAACGTAACTACTAGCATTACTTGCACCCGCAACTAAAGCAATTGGAGTTACAGAAATGCGTTTATTGATAATAGGAACACCAAATTCTTTTTCTATATCCTGACCAACTTTTACAAGATTGCCAGCCTTTTTCATTATTTTGTCGTAAATCTTATCGCATGAACGCTTTGCATCGCTGTCTGCACAATCCAAAAGATTGATTCCCATTGTTACACAACGAATATCAAGCTTTTGCTTCATAAACATACTTACTGTTTCTTCAATTTCTGTTGGTGAAAATATCATAATTGGTTCCTCGTGATACGAATACTATATAGAAAAAATTAGTCTCTCTCAAGTAAGCGTATATAATTAGAAGATAATGAATAAATTCTGTTTAGGGCTTCTTCATCTGTAGGGAGAGCAAACAAACTACCAACTCCACATTCCGGATTCTGGCGGACAATTTCTTTTTTATTGGTAATATACATGTCAATTTGATTCATAAGAGCAGAAGTATACCATCTGACTGCACAATCCACATCTATTGGAGAAAGTTCTTTTTTCTTCTGTGAGCAATATGCAAGTATTATCTGACTTACGGAATACTCAATCTTAGCCCGTTCTGCGTCGGCTATTTCACTTGCTGTTTTATTAAAATACTGTTCCGTGTGAATAAATGTGTATATCTGAAATAATGGTTCTGCTTCGTAAATATGAATGTAATTTTTTATTAAAGAACTGAATATTTCTTCAAGAGAATAGGCTGTAAAAGTTCGCTCGTTAAGAAGTGAATCTGGTAAAAATTTGGTTTCTTCTAAAAAATTGCGACAATACTCAAGGGATGCAGAATACATTTCTTCTTTACTGTCAAAGTGATTGTATAAACTTGCTTTTTTTATCTCTAAATAATCTGCTATATCTGCCAAAGAAGTTGCTCCGGCACTTTTATCAAATGCACAGAACAAAAATGCATTTATAATTTTTTCACGAGTAATCTTTTTCTTAGCCATTGTTTCTGTCTAAGTCTATTGCAATTTTGTCTTCTTTTTCAAGTACGTTTTTAACATCTTTCCAGATTGTTATTGAACCTTTGTTGTGTTGTTTAGAATAATACAGAGCGTGATCGGCATTAATCATTGTGCTTTCCATATCTGTCATATCTTTAGAATCAGAGTTTGAACAGATACCCATACTAAATCCAAGCCGTCTGTTTTCAGGAATTTCAATTTTTTTACCAAGAAGTTTTTCAAGATCAGGAATAAAGTAATCTGCCTTTACAAGAGCTTCTTTTAATCGTTCTGCAGCCCGTTTTGCTTCGAGACAACTTGTATTAGGAAGAACAACAACAAATTCGTCGCCTCCAAATCGGCTAATAAAATCTACCTTACGATAAACACTCTTCATAAGACGGCTAAAGCAGGCAATAAGCAAATCCCCTGCCTCATGTCCAAAGGTATCGTTATAATACTTAAAGTTATCCAAATCGATAAAAGAAATAGCTTCGTACATATAGAACTTTTTCTTTTTTTCATAACGGCGAATCATTTCACTTTCGAGGGCAAGATGTTCCTGTAATGCTCGACGGTTCTTTAGCATAGAAAGCTGGTCAGTAGAAGAAATATACAACAGATGTTCGTTCTGTTTTATCATTACAAGCTGCGCCTGAATATTTAACAGAGCAATTCCAAGAATATTGTTGTTATCTTCTACATTTTCTAAGGTCTTACTTGGAACAATGATAATTGCACCTTCAAACTCAAATTTAGAAAGATTACTGTAGATATAACCGTATTTATGATTAACATGGATACGCTTAGAAACGTCTTTTAAAGAATCTGCCTGAAGTTCTGTCCATTCAGCTTCTGTTGGTGTAGGAATCTCAGAGCGGCATAACTGCGCAATTACATCCCAGCACATTTCTGTTTTTTCCGCAATAAAGACTGCTTCGGCACCACAATAATCAAAAACCGCCTCGATAACATTTTTAACATAAGTTACGCGATTAGCATTGTCTGTGTTATAAGAAACTACCTTGTTTAAGAACTGGCTGTCTCGAACACGCTGGTCAAGCTGGTTGATAAGACGACGGTTTTCTGCACGTTCTTCCAGTTTTTCCAAATCTACATTTACAGGAGGGAATACCTCAAGATTCTGAATATATTCTTTAATAGTTAAATGATCTTTATTCTGTGTAAAGTAAGAAAAATTATGTTCCTGAGCAATCTTAAAGCCTTTTTCAAAATATTCCTTGCTTAAATCCGGATAACCTTCCCGGTCAAAAGAATTTGCAAGTTCGTAATAACAGAATACTTCGCGATAATATTGTTCTTTTAAAGTTGTGCTAAAGTCATTTTCTAATTCTTTAATATGTTCTTTAGCCTGTTCAAGCTTAGAATCATGAAGGCTAACAAAAACTTGAATCAAATGTAAAAAGCAGATATCAAAGTCGGCAATATCTTTTCCGTTATTCATTATATTGTGAAGATTAATCTTTGCCCTGATATAATCGCCTTTATCGTAATCAATAATTGTCTTATAAAGAAGAATATCGTTGTACTCTGGTACAAATGAATTAATATTTGATTCTTTAATTTCAAACAAGAACAACAGATGAATAATTTTCTGAAAAACTCTGCTCGCTTCATCATACTGTCTTGCATAAAAAATTGAACGAGCCTGATTATTTAAGGTAATAATAACTTCTGCATAATCATCAATTTCTATTAACTGGTCTACAAAACTGTTAATTAAGTTATAAGCTTCCTTAAAATTTGCGCGGGTAAGCATTTCATAAGAAATACCATTACGTATTTTCATAAGGGAAGTAATTTCACCAACGCTTGCACGCAGTTCGCTACATTTGTAGTACCATTTAAGAGCTTCTTCGGATTTACCTTTGTGAGAAAGAACAATTCCCTTCCAGTGACAAGCAGTAGAATGACCAAAATCGTTGTGCAAAATTTTAGTTTGCTTTAGAGCTTCGTCAATACAGGTTTCAATAAAGTCAATTGTCTCTCTGTTTTGAACCAGTTCAAGAGGAATAACAAGGGAAACTTTACTTGCATTGTTATTCATGTTCTGCTTTTTTAAAAGTTCGATTGTCTTTTCATATCGCTCAACAAGTTCTTCCGAAGTGAATTTATGCAAAAGGATATGTTCTGTTATAAAATAGTCCTGCATTACTGCCAGAGCGTAATATGGACTATCGTGATTGTTAATCAACTTTTGCTGTAGCAGGCGATTATATCTCAATGCCGTGTTTCGGGCACTTCTTTCAAATAGAATAGAAGAAAGATAATATGTAGCTTTAATTTCTATTTCGTCACCAATCTGCTTTTCGAGAATATTATTAATAAAGAAAGTCGCTTCGTCTGCTTTACCGGCAAAAAAGCTTATCAAGCCCATTTCTAAATACAACTCTCTTTTTTGTTCATAACTTAATCTTAACTTTTCAAGATTAGAAGTAATCCATTTTGTAAGTCTAACACCCTGCTCCAACGCAAGAAACTCTTTACAGTTAATTAAAGAATTCAACAGTTCTTCAAAAGATGGAAATTTTGGTGTAGTTATTCTTACTTCTTCGTCACCCGTAACAATTAAATCCGAAATATCGTAGAAATTTTCACGGTCAGAGTCATTTAACTGATGATAAAAATCAAAAAATCCCTCTGGGGCATTATCTATTTTGATACTATTGAAACAAAAAATAATCTTTGCTTTTGATACCGAATTTTCAATTTTTCTTAAAATGTCGATGGATTCACGACACATTTCCTGGGCATTATAAATAACAAAGGTGCCCTCTACCATCGTTGAAAAAAAGTTTGTGATAGTTTCTGTGAATTTTACTTTTTCGTAATAGATTTCTTCAAGAATCAGCTTGTCTACTCGTTCTTCCACAACACCGTTGTTAAAAAAATCTCTGTAAAGCTTAGTATGTAATGGATAAACGTATTCCTGAAT
Organism: uncultured Spirochaetaceae bacterium; assembly: GCA_902797305.1. GTDB lineage: Bacteria > Spirochaetota > Spirochaetia > Treponematales > Treponemataceae > Treponema_D. Next base: position 17,293 of record CADBSK010000081.1, read on the forward strand.
TTGTTCCTGAGATGGATTAATCTTTGAAATGATATTTAAAAAAGGCTTTAGGGGAGTATAATCGCACTCCAAATCAATTGTAGTACAATTACCACCTAATACTCCAGAAACCTTTCTCATATGAGCTTCAGGAAGAGATAAATATAAAACTGGCTGTCCTTTATTTTCTAAAAATGCTTTTAGAACTGACTCTATCAGTTTTTCAAAATCCATTTTTTCATTTTACCATAATTTTAAAAGAATTTCCAATTAAAATTATTTGTTATAATAATTTTTGTTATATTTACCTCAGATACTACTTTCACTTGCTTTTAACAAAATGACAAATCTTTTTATACTTGTCATTTACAAAAAAATAGTGCATAATATTTAAATCTACAAATGACTGTGGGGATTTTTATGGAACAGACACTTCCAAAAATGTTTAGAAAAGTTGCAATGGAGTTTCCAGAAACAGCTTGTCAAATGTCACGCGGAAAAAACAAAGAATTTGAAACCGTAAGTTATCGCGACGCATATCAACTTGCTCTTGATTTTGGTGCGGCTCTCTTAAGTTTTGGAATAAAAAGAGGCGATTTAATTGGTTTAATTTCAGACAATAGAAAAGAATGGCAGCAAGCCGACCAGGGAATTATGGCAATTGGTGCCGTAGATGTTCCTCGTGGTTGTGATGCAACAATCCAGGATATAGAAGCAATTCTTTCTATCACTGAGGCAAAAACTGTAATTGCAGAAAACTCAGCGCAAATCAATAAAATCCTCTCTATCAAAGATAAATTACCAAATGTTGAACACATCATTTCTTTTGATCCTGCAAAACAAGAAGTAATAGATTTAGCAAATAAATACAATGTCCGACTTTCCACCTATGAAGAGTGTATCAAAATTGGTAGAAAGTATCGCTTAGACAACAAAAACGCTGTTGAAGATGAACTCGAAAAAGGTCAGTGGGATGACCTGGCATGTATCATCTTTACTTCTGGAACAACTGGTACCCCTAAGGGAGTTGAGCTTACACACGGAAACTTCTTAACTCAGCTCGACGAACTTCAGGAACGCATTTTCTTGAACCCAGGGGAAGTTGCCCTCAGTGTTCTTCCAATCTGGCACGTTTTTGAACGCCTTGTTGAATATGTAATCCTTATTCAGGCTGTTACAATCTGTTACTCAAAGCCAATTGGTTCAATTCTTCTTGCAGATATTCAGGCTGTAAATCCAACCCTCATTCCTGCTGTACCTCGTGTATTCGAAGCAATTTATGACGGTATTTTTAGAAAAATGCGCAAAGCAGGCGGTTTGACTTATTCTCTCTTTAGTTTCTTTACTAAAGTTGCAATCATCCATAGCAGAATGAGTCGCAAAATGTTTAATAAAAACCCTTGTTTTACAAGATACTACACCGTAGCATGGTGGTTCTTGTTCTTTATCCCATGGATTTTGCTATGGCCTCTTAAAGGACTGGGAAATCTTCTTGTATTTAGAAAAATTAAACAGCTTCTTGGTAAAAACTTTAGAGCCGGCGTAGCTGGTGGTGGTGCATATCCAAAGAACATCGACGAATTCTTCTGGGCAATTGGTGTTAATATCGTTGAAGGTTACGGTATGACAGAAACTGCACCTGTTATCGCCGTAAGACCAATTTCTTGCCCTATTTTTGGTAATGTTGGTTCCCCAATTCGCGGTGTAAAAGCTCGTATCGTAAATCCAGAAGATGGATTCGTATTAAAACGCGGTCAGTTTGGTGCAATCCAGATTAAGGGTGGCACTGTAATGCGAGGATACTACAAACGTCCAGATTTAACTCAAAAAGTTATGACAGTTGACGGATGGCTCGACACAGGTGACCTGGGAATGATGACTATTCACGACGAAATCGTTATCAAGGGTCGCAAAAAGGATACAATCGTTCTTCGTGGTGGTGAAAATGTTGAACCTGTACCTATCGAACAGAAACTCAATGAATCACGCTTTATTAAGCAGGCTGTAGTTGTTGGTCAGGATCAGCGCTATCTTGGAGCACTTATTCTCGTTGACGAAGAAGAAATCAAAGCATACGCAGAAGAAAATGGTGTTCAATATGATACATATGAAAATCTTTTGGCATCAAATGATATCCAGAAGTTGTATGATTCAGAAATCAACAATCTTATTAACACAAAGAATGGATTTAAGATGTTTGAACGCATCAATAAGTTTGCCTTGATTACAAAGCCTTTTGAAGTTGGTGTAGAACTTTCTGCAAAACAGGAAATCATGCGTTATCGTTTAACAGAAATCTACAAAAAAGAAATCGAAGGTATGTACTCAGAAGAGGAATAAAGTTAGATATTAATCAAAATTGAACCGGTTTTTTTGTCTTTTTGAAGGTCATTAAAACCGGTTTTTAAATTTAATTCCAAACATTGACCGCTTTTTAAATCTTTTCGACTGCAATTAACCGCCAAAACTAAACCCTTACTACTGCAACAATAAAATCCCTGTCTGTTACCCGGAAGCCAGATTGGTTCGCTGCTTACTCTAATCGAAAAGTTGTTTGCAATCTTTTCTGCGTTATTTGCAAAAATAAAGCTAATTACAGCTCTTTCTTTTGGAATCCCTGCTTCTTCTGACAGTTTTAAAAGTCGGAGAGGAGCCTGTTCTGTAGAAAAACTATAGTTACACCACTTTGCGGTACCGCCATAGCGTGCATGAAGTCCACTCATAGCACAGGTATCCTGATGAGGACATGGTGCTACCATTTTTAAGCCTTCTTTAAGCATATTTTGACGCATAAGACTTATAAAATGAGAAGCTACAGGACTTCCTGGTTCTGCAATAAAGAAAACTGGATCTGGCTGTGCATAAGCCTTGAGCTGATCAAACTGTGCCTTTGCAATTTTTTCTGGATCCTGTTTTTCTTTTTGGTAAAGTTCGTTAAACATGTTTGCACAGGAAATGAACTTAGCCTTTTTACGAATTGGTGTTCCAATTTCTCCCTTTACACGAACGATGTTCCAGTGAGCAGGAGCACTACTTTCTTTTGGCTGAGACTGAGCAGCAATACTCATATAAATATCTTCACCAAGGGCCAATGTGCTGGCAGAAATATCCATACAGTAAAAAGTAAGTTTTTTACTGCGTAATTCTGGACGACTAAGCCAAAGTGCACTTACAACTGTTAATGGCCCTGAACCGATATCAAGACAAACATCTTCATCTTTAAGGTTAAACTGATCTGCGGGAATATTACTAAAAACTCGTGTTAAGCGCACTAGATTCCACCATGTGAAGTAGCGAACATAGGCACTCAGTTCTTCTGTAGCATTCATATACCCAACACGACGGCTTTCCCTATCGTCTGTTAGTTTATGGCTTAGTTCCCTAATATCTTTTGGAAGTTTTGCAAGCTGTTTACTATTCATCGGGCGTACGCTCTGAACAATTCTGTCAAAATTTTCCAAAACGATTCGAGCATCATCTGGCAAATTTTTAAAATCGAACATATCGCTTATAGAAACAACTTCTGCGTCCAGAAAGATTTTTTGATTCTTCTTTGAATTTAAGAAAACTTCTTTAGAACCCTTTTGTTCTCTTTTCTTATTAAAATATTCGTCTCTTTCTTTATTGAATTCTTTGCGTTCTGAACGCTTTTGAGCAATTTCTTTAGACTTTTTTGATTTCTGATTAAATTTTTCGTAAAATTTTTGAGACATCTGTTATCCTTTTACATACAGGTACAATTCTGTTAGTTCTTTGCGCAAATCATGAATATCCTGTATTAAAGCTGCATTTTGAGTTACACCATCAGCTTCTTCAATTATCTGATTTCGGGCACCTTCGATTGTAAATTTCTTCTCGTTAATTAGATAGTTTAAGCGCAAAACGAGTTCCAATTCGCGATCGCTGTATACTCTGCGGCCACCCAAATCTTTTTGCGGTGCAAAGCCTGGTATTACTTCTTCCCAATATCGTAAAACATGAGCTTTTACACCTGTTAAGTCTTCTATTTGTCCAATTGAATACATTATTTAGGCTGCCTGTCTTCCCATTTTTGCCGGCTTGCCTTTATTTCAAATTGAACCGGAATCTTATCAAATCCTAAATCTTCTCGAATTCTGTTTTTAAGATATGTCATATAAGTTTCTGGAACAACTTCTGGGCGAGTAGCAAAAATCAAGAACTTAACTGGATTGGCACTCTTCTGAAGCATATATCGAATCTTAAAATGTGCCGTCTTACTTGCCGGAGGCGGATACTTAAACAGCCAGTCGTTTAGAGCCATGTTCAATGCGGCAGTTTCTACTTTGTGAGTAAGTTGTCCGTACATCTCGATTGCTTCGTTTAGAAGGTCTTTTATACCTGTTCCTTCCAATGCTGAAAGAGGCATAATCGGTGCAAACTGCATCTGACCAAACATGATATTAATCCATTCTCGAGTCTGCTTTACAACTTTTCTGCTCTGATCTTCCTGCAAGTCCCATTTGTTAAGTACAAAGATAATACCTCGCCCTCGTTCATAAGCGAGAGAACAGATTTTTTTATCCTGCTCTGCAAGACCTTCGATTGCATCAATCATTAAGAAAACAATATCACATCTATCGAGCGTTTTAATTGCACGGTTTACAGAATAGTATTCAACATTTTCGTGAACTTTTGATTTACGACGAATTCCTGCTGTATCAAGAACCATGAACTTTTTACCGGCATAGTCAAATTCACCTTCTACCGTATCACGCGTTGTACCTGCATAATTGCTGACAATCGAAGCCTTAGTATGAGTAAGACGATTTGAAAGAGTGGACTTTCCTACATTTGGTTTACCCATAATTGCAATCTTTATAGGCTCTTCTTTGGAAATTTCTTTTACATTAGTAAAATCAAGGCGTTTAACTATTGCCTGACTAAAAGGTGAAATGTTATCTCCATGTTCCGCAGAGATAAAATGCATTTCCTTAAAACCAAACTGGGCAAAGTTCCAGGCTACACTTTCGTTCTTACCGCCTTCTGTCTTATTTACAGCAGTGATAAGTTTATCCCAGTAAGGACGCAGCTGATGAATCATTTCTTCATCTTCTGCAACAATATGACCTGCTTCAAGAACAAGAATAACCAGATCTGCCTGCTTAATCATTTCCATGGAACGTTCTACAACTAACTCATCAAGAACAGCTTCCATTGTTCCAATATCACGCTGCAATTTATATCCACCGGTATCTACCAGGTGTATTGGTTTTCCGTCAATAAGAACATTTGCTTCAACAGGATCCCGGGTAACACCAGGAGTTGGATCTACAATTGCCATACGTCGCTGCATAAAACGATTAAAAAGCGTTGACTTACCAACATTTGGTCGACCTGCAATTACTACGAGAGGAAGCCCTGTATACTGGCGCCGAGTCCATCCATATTTTTTATCTGGTGATTCAAGTTCTTCTTCCTCTTCTAAAGAGTTATCTGCTGGATGAGCTTTTTTTTCTTCCTGAAGGAGGAGATTTTCTGAATAATCCTGTTTTTGTTCTTTTGGTTTAGAAAAATCAGGTTTAGCCTTTTTTTTAGCCATAGTTTTCCTTTTATTACAGTTTGTTTAATTTTTTAGAAGAAATTGCCTGTAACTCTGCAATTGTAAATCGAGAAAGCAATTTTTTTGTGCTGGAAATTTGATTTGGTCCCATACTCAAATTTCTTATTCCCATGCCGCCTAATACCAATATACTGTCTGATTTACCGGCCATCTCGCCGCAAACACTGACAGGAACATTGTATTTTTTGGCATTTGTGATTGTTAAATCAATCATTCTCAAAACGGCAAGATTAAATTCATCATAAAGTTCAGCTACATTTGAGTTTTCTCTATCCACGCCAATTGTATACTGAGTTAAGTCATTAGTTCCCAGGCTAAAAAAGTCACTAACCTTTGCAAGACAATCAGAAGTAATTGCAGCGGCTGCTGTTTCAACCATTATTCCAATGGGAACATCAGGATTAAACGGTATATTTTCAGCTTTTAATTCCTCGCGAACGGTATCCGCAATCTGAAGACACTGTTCTACCTGAGATGCAGAAGTAATCAATGGAAGCATAATCTTCAAATTGCCATATACACTTGCACGATATAGAGCTCTTAACTGAGTTTTTAAAAGCTGAGGGTATTTTAAGCTCAAGCGAACCGCTCTTAAGCCCATAAGAGGATTTTTTTCGTTAAATGTTGGTAGTTCAACAGAATTAATTAACTTATCTCCACCTGCATCAAGAGTGCGGATGGTGACAGGTTTTCCTTCCATTGTTTCAAGAACAGTTTTATATGCGTTGAACTGACCTTCTTCATTAAATGCTCGGGCTGCGATGTGAGCAGAAGAATTAGACATGCTCATATAAAGGAACTCGGTTCTAAAGAGCCCAATACCATCTGCCCCAGAATTCTTTGCAATTTCAGCTTCTTCTACCGAACCGATATTCGCATACAGATTGAACTTAACACCATCTTTTGTCTGAGCCGGTTTGTCTAAATACTCTTTTAGGAGTTCTTTTTGTTCTAACTCTTTTTTAAGCTTTTTTTCAAAGTCAGTAAGCATTTCTGCTTCTGGTTCAACAAGTAATTCTCCTGAGTTTGCATCAACAATAATTGTCTGACCATTTTTAATTGACTGACGAATATGCTTTTCGCTGATACCAACCACGGTGGGAATACCATAGCTTCTTGCAAGAATTACAACATGGCTGGAAAGCCCGCCTTCTGTAAGGGCAAGGCCGAGTATCTTTTTACGCTGAAGGATAATTGTATCCGTTGGACTTAAAGTACTTGCTACAATTACGCTACCGTCGGGAATCTGATTTATATCAAAGGGATGAATGTCCATCATTTCATCAAGGACCATTCCAAAAACGTCTGTAATGTCCTGAGCTCGTTCTGCCAGGTATTCGTTTCCTGCATTGCGTAGACGGTTTGCATATTCGTTTGCTTTGTGATTGATTGTGTATTCAATGTTAAAAAGAGAGTCTTCTAAAAAACTTTTTACTTCTTTTAGAAAAACCGGATCCTCGAGCATCAGAATATATGTTTCTAATATTTCCCGCTGAATATCGTTTGCTTTTATTTCTTTTGGAAGATTTGCAAGTTGCTTAGAAATTTCTTTTGAAACAGAGCTTTTTGCATCTTCAAATCTCTGCCAGCTGTTTTCTATCTGATACTTATCTATCTTATTATGAGAAATTACACGTTTTACTTGTGCCGGAATTACAAATGCAGGCCCAATGCCTGTTCCTTCTGCCGCAGAAATCCCTAAGAATACTTCCATAGAATTATAGTATATCAAAAAAAAGTGGTATCGTAAACAAATCGCTTTTAGCGTATACTAAAACCATGAATAGAATCGTGATAGTCTGCGCAGGTCCAATTAAAAATTATAAGAAAATTCGTAAATACATTAAGGAGAATGACTATTTTATTTTTTGCGATGGAGGCCTCTTCCATCAAAAATCATTAAAAGTTGCTCCAGATATGATAATTGGTGATTTTGACAGTTATAATAAAAATCCGACTCTACTGCAAAAAAAATACAAAAATTGTAAAATCATTACACTTCCAAAAGAAAAGGATGACACAGACTCTATTTACGCATCTAAAAAAGCAGTGGAATTTAAACCAACCGAAGTTATTTTACTAGGCGCTGTTGGAAACAGATTTGACCACTCCATGGCAAATATTTCAATTCTTATAAATCTTTTTAATAATGGAATTGATTGTAAACTTATAGACGATTTTTCCATTATGCAAATAGTTGGAAAAAAAGAAGTTAAGATTTCTAAGGAGTATTCTTTCTTCTCGCTTATAAATATCTGTGGCACTTGTGAAGGCATAGATATTAAAGATGCAATGTATCCGCTGAATAATGGAACTATCAATTACGATTATCAATACGGAATAAGCAATCAGGTTCTCAAAGGAAAAGAATACTCAACAGTAAGTGTAAAAAACGGATGCGGCTTGCTGATTATGGATTTTTAATCAAAATCAATTTCCATCGTAAATACGCTGAACCTGTTCCGAGTAAACTCCTGGCTCGCTGTAAACAATCAAAGGCTCTTCTACAATTAAATCTGGTCGGGCATCTTTTCTGGCTTCAATCATAACCATAGTGGCAGCCTTGTTTACATAAGGATAAATTAATTGCATCCGCTTAGGTTCCATTTTAAATTCTTTACATAAAGAAAAAATCTCGCTAAGGCGATTAGGTCTGTGAATCATATAAAAACGTCCACACGGTTTAAGAAGATAACTCGCCGCGCCCACAACATCCCTCAAATTGCAGAGGACCTCCGTTCGCGCAATAGACCTTGCATCATTTGGACTGGTTTTTCCCTGCTCACCAGTCATGTACGGTGGATTTGTAACAACAACCTCACAAACTCTTGAGTCAAATAAATCCTTGATATTACAAACATCCCCATGAACAATGCTTATTCTCTCCTGTAAATTATTCATTTCTACAGATTGACGGGCCATCTCTGCACTTTGTTCCTGTACCTCAAGAGCAGTAAAATGCCTGGCTTTAGTATCATAACTCATTAAAAGCGGAATGATGCCAGTTCCTGTACCTAAATCAAAAACTTCTTCTCCTCTGTTTGCTTTTGCAAAATTTGCAATTAGTACTGCATCAATCCCAAAACAAAATCTTTCTTTTTCCTGGATGATTTTATAACCGCTGCGTTTCAAGGTATCAATTCTTTGTGACATCTTCTTTCCTTGCCTATATATCTATTAGGTCAAATGTCGAGTTTATTCCAAACATATAAAAATTGTCTTTTAGTTGCATAACGATGATGTAAAACCGTGCGCTAGCGCACT
>CADBSK010000082.1 GCA_902797305.1 uncultured Spirochaetaceae bacterium
CCGAGGCGAAGGCGGCAGAGGAAGCGAGACTCGCGGCTGAAAAGGCCAAAGCTGAAGAAGAAGCGCGTATCGCGGCTGAAAAGGCTAAAGCTGAAGAAGATGCCCGCATCGCGAAAGAAAAGGCACTAGCCGAGGCAAAGGCAGCAGAGGAAGCACGTCTCGCGGCTGAAAAGGCCAAGGCTGAAGAAAACGCTCGCATCGCGAAAGAAAAGGCTCTGGCCGAGGCGAAAGCAGCGGAAGAAGCGCGTATCGCGGCTGAAAAAAACAAGGCTGAAGAAGAAGCTCTCATCGCGAAAGAAAAAGCACTAGCCGAGGCGAAGGCGGCAGAGGAAGCAAGACTCGCGGCTGAAAAAGCTAAAGCTGAAGAAGAAGCCCGCCTCAGAAAAGAAAAGCTTGCTCAGGAGAAGGAAGAAGCTAAGAGACTCAAAAAAGAAGAAAAACTTAAAAAGCAGCAGGAAAAAGACGAGGCATTAGCTGAAAAACAGCGACTTCTTGAAGAACAGGAACGCCTCGAGCATGAAAAGGCTCAGGCAGCAGCAGAACAAGCACGCAAAGAACATGAAGAACGCATGGCTATGATTCAGGAACAAAAAGAACAGGCCGATGTAATCCGCGCTCAACAGGAAGAAGAAAAAAAGAAGATTCTTGCTTCCCGAAAAAAAGCAAAAGGCACACCACAGCCTCCCCTGGCCATCGCAGCAGGAACAAGTATTCCTGTAGAAGTTATAACAAATCCTATTTACGGACAGGACTGTTTTTCTTATTCAGCAAATACTGATCCGTTCCCTCTACCGGTTATCGCAAGAATCGGACTCTTTCCATTCTACGGCAAAAAATGGCAGTTCGGACTAGAAACCGACTTTTATTATTTTTCTTTGTATAACACAAAAAACGATGCTACAGACTATACAATTGACCTTCATGTATTTGATGTTCAGACAGACTTAACCTACCATCATCAGTTTTTTACAAAAATGTTGCACTGGCAGTTAAAAACCGGTATTGGATTGCAATTTATAAATTCAAAAACAAACTACGAATACACTATCTCAGATGTAACCTACACAGAAAATCAGGACCAGACTTATCTATACCCAACTGTGTCTGCAGGACTTTCTATGTTATTCATTCCACGCAAAGTGTTTTATATAGATGCAGGAATGGACTTAATCTATTCAATAATTGACGCCAATTCCTTTGATTCCTCATGTTTATTGCTATTTGGTTACGCCTGTGTTGGGCTAAGGTTTTAGGAGGCAAAAAATGAAAATAAAAAAATCACTTTTATGCATTTTATTCTTCATTCCTCTTCTTCTTTCTGGCTGCGATGTACTCCTTAATCAGGATATCAGAGAAGACTTAAAAAAGGTATCGAAAGTAACTTATACATTTTATACAGACGATCTATTGACCGAATCAGTTACTAAATCATTCAATAAAAACGTAGAGATTAAAAGTACGGATTTTCCACATCCTTCCAGCTCTTACTACAATTCAGAAGACTTTAGCTTTTACGGTTATGTGTTAACTAACAATGGCTCATATTCTTTAAATACTTCAACTTTTATAAAAAGCAATGGCTCAACAGTAGAGCTTGTCCAGAGTTTAACAACAAATTCCACTGCCCTTTCATTTTTTGCAATTTGGGATATAAAATCCTACACTGTCCACTTTGAAGTTTCTAATGCAGATAACAAGAATGAAATTCCAGATCAGACAGTATTTACAGGTCATATGGCCTACACACCAGTTAATCCTATAAGAAGTGGCTATGATTTTGCAGGATGGTATACAGAATCAAGTTTTGAGAATATATATGATTTTTCAACACCTGTCACCAGCGATATAACTCTTTATCCTAAATGGATTTATAATGGAACTACATACTATGTATCAAGCTCTTCTGGTAATGACGACACAGGTACAGGAGAACAGTCTTTACCACTTGCAACTATCAACAGAGCAATTCAATTAATAAACGAAGCAGAAAGCTGGGGTACAGATTATACAATTTATGTTACAGGAACCTTCACCGATTCTGTAGAAATTCCAGATGTACACGCTAACTCTCTTATAATTGAAGGATTAGTAGACAGTTCTAATAGCAACACTGCCAACATTTCTTCTGCAAATGGTTACGGTATTACTATAAATGCTACTCCAAATATTACACTTAAAAATTTGAACATAATAGATAACGGTATGAGTGGAATTCTAATAGGTTCGGGTACGAATATAAATATAGAAAACTGTTTAATTTCAAACAATAACACCAGCTCAACTTGCGATGGCGGCGGTATCAATAACAGCGGTAATTTAAATATAAAAAATTCAACTATTAGTCAGAATAAGGGAAAACTCGCAGGCGGTGGCTTATTAAATTCTTCAGAAGGATTTATAACAATAGAATCAACCACAATTTGTGATAACACCTGTACAGATACATCAGACTCTTACGGTGGTGGTATTTCAAATGAAGGAAATATATCTCTTGTTAACTGTACTATCAGCCAGAATAAATCTTATACATGCGGAGGCGGTATTTATAATACTGGCCTAGATGCTTCACTTTATATAAACTACTCTAGTACTGTAATTAAAAATTCCAGCGGTTACGGAGGCGGTATCTGCTCTGAATTTGCAGCTTCCCTTAATATCGATGATACTACCTTTACAGAAAATACAGCAGAAACTGATGGAGGAGCCTTAAAAATATGGAAAACAATGGAGAGAACTAGTACCGGAGAAATTGTAAATACTACAACAAATCTAAATTCTGCTTATTTTAATAACAACACAGCTCCTGTCGGTGGAACATTATTTATCGGAGATGGTGGTGCACTAGCTTGTTACATCATTAAAGTCAATAACAGCAGTCCTTCAGATAACGATATTTATATCGAAGAAGGTGCAGTTGTACAGCTAATGATGGGAGACAAAATCGGTCTAAATATTACTCTAGACGGATCTAGTACTCCACTACGCTTGACATCTGATTTTAATTCTGTGACACCTATTAATATTTCTCTTACAGACTACACACTTAATCGAGAAGTACTTTGTAACCAAGAATCTTATAATGTTGTAGAACAATACTACTCTTACTTTAAAATGACCAACTCATATTACACTATCGATCAGCAAGGTAAACTTCAAAGAACATCTTCATCAACATATGCAAATGCAGGAATCTCAATCTACACAAGTCAAAGCGATGTTCAGGTAACAATTGAAAACACTGGAAAAATATATACATTTACTGCCCCAGACACTTATTCTTCTTATCGCTGGATCTTTGACGACAACGAAATATCAGGAACAGAAAACTCTGTAGTAGTTGATTTTAACTCCTATTCTGCTGGTGTTTACGATTTGGTTTTGATTGCAACTGACTCAAACGGCAATCAATATTCGGATTTCTATCAAGTTGAGGTGGAATAATATGAATAAATCTAAAATCCTGTTTAATAATAGATTTTCTCTATTAAGACTATTAGTCGTTATTCCTTTTATACTGCTTATATCCTGTCAAAACCCTATCTTAAAAAATAATTTTTCCTGCTCAATACAGATTAAAAATATCGACGTAAAATCAGAACCTTCTAAAAAAGCAGATGAGCGTTCCATATTGCCTGACTTTTCATCTTACGACATTGCAAATTTTACTTCATATCAATTTACATATGCATACACAGAAGATGAAATTCAAACAAATCCATCTGTATCCTTTGATACTCTTGAACTGTTAAACCTTATGCTCAAAGAAACTACTTTTACTTCAAATACTGTCTATCTAAAAATAATCGCAGAAGATAATGATTTAAATCAGTATTATGATGTTAAAAAAGTCACCCTATCTGAGGGCCAGAATGATGTAAGTTTTGAATTAGTTCCTCTTAGCGGAAAAGGCAACCTTTTGTACACGATAGAATATTCAAACGATGTAAATCATTATAAATATGTGCTTACAAATATTGCAGATAATTCTGTAATCGAGAATACAGGCGACTTACAAAGCAATAGTGCTAAAACTTTTTCTCTTGCAATAAGTGATATAAATCATGGTCAGTATAAACTGGAAGTCAGCTTTTATGCCACTTCAGACGAAACAGAGTTTCTTAATAAATTAGTTACGATTGTTCATATTGCCCCTGGTATAACCTCAACTGCGACTGCAATAGATGACAAAGCCATAAAAATTAACAGCTGGTATAATATACAATTTGTACCAAACGACGGAACCTTAGTTAGCGGTCAAACCTTACCGACCATCTATACTTCCAAAAAAGGTTTACCCTCATTACCGTCATTTGAACGAACAGGATATGTGTTTGGAGGCTGGTACGAGAACAGCAATTTTAGCGGAAGCAAAATTGATTCTATTCCTGCCGGTTCTAAAGAAGATAAAATCCTTTATGCCCAGTGGATCTTAAACAGTACAACTTATTATGTAAGACAAGACGGTAGCGATATATTGGGAACAGGAACACAGACAAACCCGTGTAAAACAATTAATGGTGCAATCACAAAAATCTCTTTGCTTAACCTTACCTCAGGCGATTTTACAGTTCTCGTAGACGGGACTCTGACAGGACAACAAGAAATTCCTTCTACATTTAATGGAAGAAGTATTACAATAAGCGGAGTTACAGGGAATACCACAGATATTTTAGATGCAAATGGTGCAGATTCTGCAACAACACTATCAATTTCTACTTCCTGTCCTGTAACAATTAGTAAACTAAAAATTACAGGGGGAACAGAAAGCGGTATTTTTGTTGGTATGGGCGGAAATCTTACCCTTGGAGAGAATTGTCTTGTAACCGAAAACAGTTCTTCAACCAACGGCGGAGGAATAAGTACTTCTTCTTCTACAAGTATCACTTTAATGTCTAATGCAAGTATCACCAAAAATACAGCTTCTAATGGAGGCGCTATTTTCCTATCAAATGGCGGCAATTTAAATTTACAAGAAAACGCTTTAATCACCGAGAATACCGCAACTGTCCATGGTTCTGCAGTATGTCTTTATAAAAGTTCAATTACACTTGGCGCAGATGCTCAAATTACAAATTCGACGACAGCTCCTCAAGATATATATTTTTCTACAAATGAAGAATATATTAATATTTCTTCTAATTTAACTAAAGAACAGGCTCCAATCACCCTTTGTTCATACAACACCGGAGTTGGAAATATCCTTGCAGCAAATGACGATGCAATGATTGCCGCTAATTATGATAAATTTTCAATAACACAGCCAGCAGATGACACAACTTATCAATGGCTTATTAGCAATACCGGTGCACTTACAGCAAGACCTTACTGCTTATCAGTATATGTAGGAGCCGATGGAGACGATAGTAATGATGGACTAACAGAAGATACTGCGGTTCCAACACTAAGCAAAGCACTGGATATCCTTAACAATTTATCAGAAACCTACGATGCCTATGCAATTATCATAAATGGAGAGGTTTCATGCCAGGAAGCAGAAATCAACATCACTAACAGCAATATTACGGCCCTTACAATTCAAGGTAAAACAGATGCAGATACCGATTCTCTTACTGGTAACGAGGCATATAGGGTTCTTAAAATTAACACGACAATTCCTGTTACATTAAAGAATCTTAAAGTATGTAACGGATTTTCTGACGGTTCTGATGGTGCTGGAATTTATTCAGATAATTTTTCAACTATTACATTAGACTCTTGTATAATTTGCAACAATATTGTAAACGATAGCGATGGAGCAGGTATTTTCCTTAGCGGAAGCCTTACTACCTCTTATGAACGGTATCTGTATGTAAAAGATACATCAATAAATGATAATAAAATAAACCATACTAATTCTACTGGTTCTTTTTCTGGAGCAGGATTATTTTTAGAAAACATTCCAGTTAACATTTCAATCAGCGGAAGTTCCATAATATCTCAAAATATTATTGATTCTTCAACAACAACAACTACATCCCCATCAGATAATGGCGCTGGAATCTTCCTTGGAAATAGAGCAATAACAGTAATAAAAGATTCGGTAACGTTTAATCAAAATGATTTTATTACAAACCCAGACAAATCAAACTGTACTGAAGGAGGAGCAATTTACCTCCATGGAGGTAATTTAACCATTCAGGACGATGTAAGTTTTGACTTTAATTCTGCTAATAACGGTGGTGCCCTTTACATTGGATGTAACGAAATCCCAACCGTTTATATATGCGGTAATACAAGATTTACTCAGAATATGGCAAACCTAAGCGGTTCATCAGAAGGAAAGGGTGGCGCAATTTATGTTGAAAATGGTTCTTCTTTATTCATATACGGTAACGTATCTATTGGCCAAAATACTGAGGATTCAGTTTCTAATACTGCATACGAAGGTGGTGGTATCTACAATGCAGGTAATACCTATATTGGAATGTCCAAAACCTCTACATTCTCTGAATTTACAGGTTTTATAAGCCACAACCAGGCAAGTACCGGAGGTGGTATTAAAAACCTTTATAATTTGGAAATTCATTCAGGAACTATTAGTGCAAATAACGCAACAATTAGCGGAGGCGGTATATATCAATACAAAAATTCTTACGATCCTACTCTGACAATAACTGGTGGTACAATTGATAGTAATACATGTGGTACATCTGGTAATGGTAGCGGTTTGTATTTTGAATCTGGAGATTGTTTATTAAGCGGTACCGCTTTATTTACAAATAATGAAATTTATCTTCAGAACGGTATAAAAATTACAGTAGATGATACATTCCCATCAGGAACAGGTATTGTTGCAACAATAGTTCCTTATAGTTATGTCGGAAATCCTCAAGTTTTAGACGGATCGGAAGTTAGTACAGAATATATTCACTTTAATTTAATGGATAGCGATTACATAATAGACTCGGATGGTAAAATTCAGTCAAACTAAGCCAGACTTGGATAAACATTTAAAACAAAAAAAGGGGACCAAAAATCCCCTTTTACAACTAAAAAGAATTAGTATGATTCTTTTCTTTCAGCCTTACGCTTTTTGTTCAAAAGCTTGCGTTCAAGAGTTGTTTTCTTCTGGTGAAGAGTAGCAGAAGGCTTTACGAAATATTCACGTTTTTTGTATTCGCGGATAATACCTTCTTTTTCAACCATTCGCTTAAAACGTTTGATTGCCTTTTCAAGGTTCTCTGAATCGTCTACAACGATTGTTGCCATATTGTAATTCACCATCCTTACATTCGGAAGTTCCGAAAGTACTACTATTTTACCGAATTTGTAAAATCAAATCAATAAGCTGTTCATGGAATGTGAGCGGAATATAAATAATTCGGAATAACTACGAAATATAGTCTATCGCACGGATATTTAATTCGTAAAACTCAGGTTTAACCAAAAGTTTTATTGCCTTTTTTAAGGAATCCTTTTCTATTACTCCAGTATTGCAAGCGGCGCCCAAAAGAACCATATTTACAACTTTGGAACTTTTCAACTCCTCACAGGCTTTATCAGTATCCACAGCGATTACTTTACCTCTGGTCTCCAGATAAGAAATCATCTCCGTCTGGTCAAAAGATTTACCCATTAGACTAGCTGTTGTTGGTTGAACAACCTTTTTGTTAACAATCACTATTCCGTCTGGCTTTAGATAATCAATATTTCTAACTGCTTCACTAGCTTCAAAAGCAATAATAATATCAGCTTTTCCTTTTGGAACTAATGGTGAATATACATTTGAACCTATGCGTACATGACTTACAACAGAACCGCCTCTCTGAGCCATTCCAATAGTTTCTGCAGAAAGCACTCTCTGACCGCTTGAGATTGCAGCCTGTGACAAAACCTTTGCAGCAAGAACAGTTCCCTGTCCCCCAACTCCACAAATCAATATATTCTTTGCCATAAAATCACCTTAACCCTTACTTATCGATAGCCCCTACAGGACAGATTCCTGCACACAAGCCGCATCCAGTACAAACAGAAGCATCGATCTGAACAGTTTTTTTGCCATTAACAACGCTCAAAGCAGGACAACCCAGTTCTTTAATACATTTCTGACAGCCAATACACTTTGCATTATCAACTTTAAGGCTTGCAGGAGCTTTATAACCAAGTTTTGAAGCTACAGCGATGCAGGGAGCCTTAAAAATTATTGCACTTACTCCTTTTGCTTCGCTTGCTTCTTTTACCGCATTGACAGCTTTTTCCTGGTCAAATGGATCTACCGTAATTATTGGACTTACCCCAACCGCCTCCAGAATCTTTTCAATGCTGATTTTTTGAACAATTTCCCCCATCATGGTAATTCCGGTTCCAGGATGAGGCTGATGCCCTGTCATAGCAGTTGTAGAATTATCAAGAATACAAATAGTCTGTTTAGCCTGATTGTACACTGCATTAACAACCCCTGTAATTCCACTTGCAAAAAACGTTGAATCGCCGATAAAACTAAAGCAGTAACGATCAGGTTCATTATGATAAAAACCTTGCGCCATGGTAATATCCGCCCCCATACAAAGACAGGTATCACACATATCCAGCGGCTTAGCATTTCCAAGAGTATAGCAGCCAATATCTCCACAATATGCTGTCTTTTTACCTTTCATGGCAGTTTTTACAGCGTAAAACGATGCTCTATGAGGACATCCTGCGCATAAAACAGGCGGTCTAACAGGTAATTCAGGGAGAGAATCTGCTTTTTTTTCCGGAACTTTAATTCCAAGCTGCTGTAAAATTATGTCTTTTACAATTTCTACGTTAAATTCGCCTGCTTCAGGTACAGTTCTGTCTAATTTCCCCCTAATAAGTGTATCAATTGAACTTCTTCCACTTAAAGAAATTAGATTTTCTTCTAAAACAGGATCCAGTTCTTCTAAAACAATAACAGTCCTGTTCTCCACTAAAAATTCAGAAGCAAGTTCTTTTGGAAAAGGGTATGGAGTACCAATTTTTAATACTTGAGTAGCTTTAAGTCTTAAATTATCAGGATACTCTTCTTTTAGATTAGAAAGAGCTTCCATCAAATAACAATAAGAAATTCCTCCAGCAACAAAAGCAAGACCTTCTACATCAGGCGCGTTTAAATCAGATGAATCTAAAGCGCTGTCCAAAACTAATGGCTGGCCAACAATATAATTCCATTTTGACTCGCTTAATTCTTTTGGAAGGATGCGCTCATTGCGTTCAAAAATTCGTTTATGATTTAAAAAAGAAGTTCTAGGAAAAATTACCCAGCGCTGAGTATCTTTTTCAAACTCGCCTCTTTTTCTGCAAGGAGAAAGTTCATCAATTTCCATTGATTCGTATGCATGATCTACGCGAGTAGTTGGACGAAGCAAAACAGGAGTGTTGTATTTTTCAGAAAATTCAAATGCTTCCTGAATCATGTCATAAGCTTCTTGTGGTGTAGACGGATCAAAACATGGAATTTTAGAAAACTCTGCAAACTTTCTTGTATCCTGTTCAGTCTGACTTGAAATTGGACCTGGATCGTCAGCGCTTACAATTACCATTCCGCCTTTTACGCCAACATAAGAAAGGCACATTACAGGATCGCTTGCAACATTTAATCCGACCTGTTTCATAGTAACAAGAGTGCGGCTTCCGGCATAACTCGCCCCCGCACATACTTCTACCGCTGCCTTTTCGTTAACAGACCATTCAACATATGTACCAGTTTTTTCTTTGTATTTAGAAATAAATTCAATAATCTCGCTTGAAGGTGTTCCCGGATAACCTGCAACGAGATTTACGCCAGCCTTTAGCGCTCCTAAAGCTATAGCCTGGTTGCCCATAATCATTTGCTTTGTCATAAAATCAGTATAGCAAAAGAAGTCAAAATATTACATACTATGATTGAAAGGCTTTACTGTTTAATTACTTATGGAACAAAACTCTGACTGGAAGTACAAATACTCTGATTCTCTAAAACAAAAGATAGCCTATAATCCCAAAACAGGCGTTATCGTAACAGAAGATGGGGTTGAATACTCTTCTCAAGAAAATGCCATCCTAAGAAAAAAGGCAAGCCCTACTCCTCTCTGCGTTCATCTTATCAAAAAAGTATTTAAAGGCCTTATTATCGAATAAGATTCTAATTAATTATCACTTTCCTCTACAACTAGTGCAGAACCCAATGCTCTTATTGCATTTCCGTTTTCGTCAAATTCCGTTTCATATCTAATCTGTAATAATTTATTATGAAGGGGTTCGCGAACAAGAGAAACTATTTCTTTTTTACCGTTTCTAATATCTTCATGCCACTGAATATAGGTCTTTGCAAAATCTTCACCGATTTTAAAAGTATCTATAACAGACATCGGATAATTATGGATTACAGACGGGAGGTTAAATTCCTTCATAATTCTAGGACATGGAGTAGCATCTCTGGTTTTTACATCATATTCCCAATAGTAGAAATTAACCTGTTCACATACTTTAATCGAACGTCTTAAACTATTTCGCAAATCATTCATAGAAAGCTTTTCGTCAGTTATGTTTCGGATAAGAACAAAAACCAGATATCGGTTATCTTTTTTATCAATTAGTTTTATATTACTCTGAATACAAACCCTTTTTTCGTTTTCACTGAAGCGATTAAAGATTCGCCATGTATCACAGATTTGAGCCTCGTTAGTTTCTATGGCCTTTTTTACTGTCTGAATATATTTTTTGATCTGGCTTTCGTCTTCGAATTCAGACATCTTAAAATTGAGAACATCTTTTTCGTGTAATTCTATTCCTAATTCCTGAATATATTTTTTATTTACACGACAGAGTTCAACAACCCCATCACAATACTGAAGCAACCCGGCTCCAGCGACAAAGTTGTTGAACATCACCGATTCCTGAGATTTAGGATCCCAGAAATTCCAGAATCGTTTTTCCTGTTTAAGAGCCTGCTTTTCACTGTTTCCAATCTTAGAAGTGCCTAAAAGGGTTATAAACTGTTCTTCGTTAATTGGTTTTGAATACAAATATCCCTGAATATAATCAGCACCGATACTCTTTAAGAAGTCCGCCTGCTCCATGTTCTCTACGCCTTCTGCAATTACAGGAAGGTTAAGCCAGCGAGCCATGCTTACAATCGAGCTGATTACCGTGCCACCACGGCTATGAGTTCTCTTGTCAGAGAGAAATTTCATATCTAGTTTAATAATATCAAAATCGATGTCTTTTAAAACATTCAACGACGAATACCCGGAGCCAAAGTCGTCCATTTCAACGATATATCCACACATATGAAGTTTGTGAACAATTTCGTTTGTATATTCGTTTCCGCCAAAAACTGCAGATTCTGTAATTTCTATGCGGATATAATTTACTGGAACATCATAACGATTTCGAATTTCTTCAAGTTGCTCTACAAAATCACTCTGTAAAATATCATAACGGGAAAAATTCGTTGAAATTGGTACTATCTGAATACCGTTTGTAAGGCACTTGTGAATAAACTCGCAAGTGCATTCAAATATATACATATCCAGAGGTGTAATAAAACCGTTCGCCTCAAAAATCGGTATAAAAACTCCTGGATTTATAAGGCCTTTTTCGGGGTGAAGCCAGCGAACAAGGGCTTCTGCTCCAACAAGTTCCCCTGTAGAATGATTAAACTGCGGCTGAAAATACGGTACAAACTGTTTGTCATAGAGCGCCTGCACCATGCTGCCAACAATTTCCTGCTCACTTAGCATCTGTCGTCTTAATTCTTCTGTATAAAATCGATACTGATGAGCATAGGTTCCCTTTATACTAGCTTCCGCAAGAATGGCCCTGTCAAGCATGTTTGCAGAAACAAGGGTTGTATCGTCAATAACATATATTCCGACGTTACAACTTACTTTCATCGAAAGTTCATATTCACCGATTTGTTCGATTAAATCTTCAACAAAAACAGTTAAATCTTTTCCTTCTGTTTTTATAAAAAGAGCATAACGGTCTGAACCAACTCTACAGGCAAATTCATCAGATGCTACCATGTCTTTTAAAATTTCGCCAATGTAAATCAGCAGAAGATCACCGCCCGCTTTACCAAATAAATCATTAATTGCCTTAAAACGAATTACATCAAAATAAACAATGGCATATTTACCGGCAAGTTCTATGGGATTTCCTTCGTAAATTTCATTAATTTTCTGACAGAAGGTATTACTATTCATAAGACCAGTCAATTCATCATATTCACTCTTGTGCTCAAGATGATGAATTAAATCGTACTCTTCTGACATGTCTTTAAAAGTGAGAATTACAATTTTTCCAGGTTCTGCGCATACAAATCCACAACAGAATACTTTTGTCTCTAAATTTCTTGTTTTTACAGTATAATTCTGAAAATCGGCCCAATATTCTTTGGAATCACGGGTTTTCTTAAATTTCTTAATAAAGGTTTCTTTATCACCGTTAGACAAAAAGATTTCATGAGAAATAACGTCTTCTGGACTTCTGCAGCCCAGATTTGCAGAAAACACTTCTTTCATTCGATCAGAAAAGGTAAATGTTTTCTCCTGAATGTTGTATACAACTAGTAAATCCTGTTCTTCTTCCATAACTCTAAACTAATTATAAAGTCGTTCTTTTAATTTGCAAATTTTTTAGAATTTTATTCCCGTCCAGTTATTATCAAAATCAAACCATGCCTGGTTTTCTAGTGCATTTTGATAACCACTTACACAAATAGAATCCGCTCCCCAATAAAAAACTCCCTTACCTTCAGCTTCTTTTACTGTTTGCGATAATTTTTTTAAATAACCTTTTTGACCTTCTATTGTTGCAGGATAACCGCTTATCAGGACAGCGCCTTCTCCTATCTGATTTTGAGTATCGTCTTTATATCCATTTGTCCACGGATACGAAGTTTCTACAATACAAACATCTTTGTTAAATGCATTTTTTAATGAAATTAAGTTTTCTTTTACAATCTCTAAATCCGTTCCATGAAAGAATGGATAATAGGATAAACCGATGATGTCGTAATCAATTTTAGCCTTTTCTGCTTCTCCAAACCACCATGAGGCTGTTGTATTGTCGCCACCTCTGTCTAAATGAAGCATTATTGTGGCCTCAGGAAGCTTTTCTCTTACGGCGGTGGTAGCCTTTGATAGAAAAAGCATTAAATTTGTACAATCTCCGCCCTCGGTTGTTCCATATGGCCAAAGCATTCCGTTTGTAATTTCGTTTCCTGTCTGAACCATATCAGGTTTCACATCCTGCTCTATAAACGCAGTTAAAACAGATTCTGTATATTCTTTAATTTTTGTTGCAAGATTTGTAACAGTTGTTGATTCATCTGATTCAATAAGATTTTGCCAGCTTTGAGGTATTGTCTGCTGTGCCGGATCTGCCCAGGTATCTGAATAATGAAAATCCAGCAAAAATTTAAAGCCATTTTGTTTTGCTTTTTTTGCAATTTTGATTGTATGTTCCAGATTGCACCATTCGTCTTGAGGGTCAACCCATAATCTTAGACGAACCCAATTTACATTTGCAGATTTTAAAATCTCAAAAAAATCAAAATCTTTATTCTGGTATTTGTAAGTTCCACCCAAGGTTGTTATCTGATCATAGAACGAAATATCAACACCTCTAAAATCTAAATCGACTTCTAAAGGTTCAGAAGGGCTTTCCTTGGTTGTTTTGTCCCCGCAAGAGGTTAATGCATTTATCATAACAAAGGAGAACAATAATACAAAAATTACTGAAAGACTTATTTTCTTCACATTAAATCCCTTAAAGCTCAAGGTGAGGAGGCTCTCTCTGCTCTAAAGCTGTTTTAAACAATCGTCCCAGCAAATCCTGGCAATTATCAACCATTATTCCGTATATTTTTGGAATTATTAGCTGTCTGTTAATTTTTTCTAGTCCTATCTGCCCGTCTTCAGATGTAAAGGCAAAAATATAAAGAATCCCATTTTCTATAGGACGACTCATGAACAAAACCGCATCACTTCTAAAATGTAATCCTTTTATATAAAACTGAGCATCAATAATTTTTTCGTAATCTTTAAATTCAACTTCGTCTTCTGGATGAACTGTAATAGAAAAGTGAGAAATACTTACATCGTTTAGTTTTACAGAATGCATTTTGGAGTCTGAACCAACAAACTTAACAGAACAGGAAGAAGTGCAAACTGCGCGTACATTTTTTCGTCGCCCCATTGCCTGATTAGCATACAAAGCCTTTTGAATAATCGTAAAATTATTCTTTTTCTGATATTCAAGCTGAACACAACCGCATTTGCATCCAAGATTGAAAAGATAATATTTTTCGAGTTTTTCTTTTTCTCCTGCAATAAGGCGCTTTGCATACATTACACCAAACAAAGCCTCAGGATACTTTACACTTGCTTTATGGATCAAATTTGCCCATGTATCATTCTGAATCGGTCCATCAATATTAAAAAAGATAATCGAATCCTTAAAAATTGAAAGAATAATATCAATTTTAATAGAGATTGGTAGAAAAATATCTGTATCGATAAAATAGCATTCGTATCCTAAAGTCAAAAATTCTTCCAGATATGCTTCAGGAAACAATGATTTATCAGGAGCTATAAAAAAAGTTTTTCGACCCTTAACAATTTCGTCAACAATAGAACTCATAGAACTCCAAAAAGCGAGTACCAAATGAAAATAATAAATTTTCAAACCAATTTTTTAATTATTTTTAATTAAATATATTTTATCATATCGTTCTAAAGTTGCAATTTTTTTTTATGTAATCAATTCAAATCGATCAGCATCCGTCTACAGTGTGTCCACTACAGCGTCTCCGTCTTGACCAATACCGACAGTTTCTGTTATACTCTTTCTTACTTGGGCCATTAGCTCAGCGGTTAGAGCAGAGGACTCATAATCCTTTGGTCCTTGGTTCAAATCCAAGATGGCCCAATAGTTTTGTAACGAAGTGAGAAACTATACGTAAATCACTTCCAATAGGCCAAACGGTAGCGCAAGCGGACGTATGGCCCAATAGTTTATCTTTTCTTTATAACCTTTCTTTATGGAACCGATTTCATCAATCAAAAGATTTGCAAAGACAAATGCCGTACCCATCTTAAAGGATGATGGTATTAATTTTATATGCGAGTACATAAAAGAACACAATGTAAAGCGGGTTTTAGAAATCGGGACTGCAATAGGATATTCTGCAATAGAATTTGCAAGTGTTAGCGACGATGTTTTTGTTTCTACAATCGAAATCGATTTAGAACGCTATACAGAAGCTGTAAAAAACATTAATAAACTTGATTTAATGGACAGAATTACCATTTATCTTGGCGATGCCCTTACAACAGAAATCAGCGGCGAATTTGATTTGATTTTTATCGATGCTGCAAAAGCTCAATACATCAAATTTTTTGAAAAATTTAAGAATAGCCTTGCTCCTGGCGGAGTAATAATCAGTGATAATTTAAGTTTTCATGGAATGGTAGAAGATTTGAGCTTGACGCACAATTACAGCACAATCAAGCTCGTTAAAAAAATCAGAAAATATATAGATTTTTTAAAAGCAAACACTGAATTTACCACCACCTTTTATCAAATCGGTGATGGTATGAGTGTAAGCAAAAAGAATTAGTTCAAATTAGCTTTTAAAGCTTCAAGCTTAGCGGCAGACAAACCAACATTCTTCAAAAGATATTTTTCAACAACTTTCTGCAGATTTTTGTCATTTGGCATTTTTCCGCCATTAATATTTGCAAACATATATTTAACAGACTTTGCAAGTTCATCGTATTGAGCACGATTTTTCTGAACACCATACAAGTTTTCAAAACTGAGCATGTATTCATTAATTATTTCGTCTATAGTAGAACCTGTAATTGCCTGTAAAATTGCAACAACATAACCTACACGATTCTTACTTTCTTTTCCGTGAATACCATATACTTCACAAGGATTATCTGCAATAAAAGTAAGAGCATCTTTTAACTTTTCATTAAAACTCTCATCTGTAAAACTTGAGCCCATATTCAAAAAGCAAACCTTACTATTTTCTGCAAGATTTTTGTAATATGTTGTCATTGGATATGTTGTAACCATGTCTTCTTTTGTGTTAGCAACATTGATTATTACCTGTACACCTTTTGATTCCATAAGAGAAGAAGCATATTGGGCACGAGGATTGTTTTCCAGAGGATTATAAAATCTATATAAGCGACCAGGAGCAATATTGTTATTCTTTACTTCTCTAAAGTTTGCAAAAACTTCGTCACTAGAAAAATGTTTACGATCATCATCTTTCTTTAACAAACGCAGATGGAATGTTGTAAGATAACCATAATGTTCTTTTTGTGTAATGGTAACTTTAGAACCGATCTTTGCTTCTGTCATAGAAGAAATGTTTCCAGAATTAATAGCAATAGAAACTTCCTGTCCATTAACACGCACCAGATAAGAACCACTTTCAACATCTGTATAATCATTTACAACAGGTGCTGTAAATTTAGCTGACTCAACTTTTACAGTTACTATATCAGTAACGCTAAAACCCTTTGTTGCAAGGGTACTACTTGTAATTGCAAGATTTAGATTTCCATGCTTATCGATTGATTGAACTTCTGTTGTTACAGAAGCTGTTTTTCCAGCCGCAAAAAGTGGCATAGATAAAATAGAAAAAAATGCGAATAATTTTAAAAAGTTTTTTCTCATAAAAATTTTACCTCTTTTCTATATATATTATCATCACTTTTTATTCTTGACCACAAAAAGAATGTTTTGTTATATTTCATTTCTTATGCTAACTCTATGCTCCTTATATTTTAGTAATTTTTTCCAGAAAGGAATTGACTAATTTTATTAGTTAGCATAGTCTAACTTCATAAATAATTAGTGTATGGGAGATAACAGTTCATGGGAGAAAAATACAACGAAATATTAATAGCTTTTAAAAACAATGGCTGCAGAATTACCGAGCAAAGAAAAAGTTTGCTTTCCATAATTCTTAACAATCCGTCATGTTCCTGCAAGGAATTATATTACATTGCAAAAAAGTCTGATGACAAAATCGGAAGAGCTACAGTTTATCGTACAGTACGGTCACTAGAGGACCTGGGATTTATTCAATACAAAAACATTGTTTTATGCTGACAATAAAATAAAAAAATCGAGGTTAAGATGAAAAAAATTCTTGTTTGTAAAGAAAAAGACCCTCGCGAAACCCGAGTTGCTCTTATTCCAGATGATGTTAAAAAATTAACTTCTATGGGATTTGAACTCAAGGTGGTTAGCGGTGCCGGTCTAAAAAGTGGATTTACCGATAAGGACTATACAGCTTGCGGTGCATTAATCGTTGATAAAGAAGAAGATGCATACGATTCTTCCGAAATTATTGTTCGTATTATGAAACCAGAAAGCATAAAAGGTATCAAAAAAGGGACCCTTCACTTAAGTTATATGGATCCTTTTAATGAAAAACAGCTTTTATCCGATTTCGCTTCAAGCGGAATTCAAGCTATTTCTCTGGAAATGATACCGCGCTCAACACTGGCACAAAAAATGGATGTTCAGTCTTCTCAGACTTCTCTTGCAGGTTATGTTGCTGTATTAAATGCAGCTGCAAAACTTCCTAAAATTCTACCAATGATGGTAACACCTGCCGGAACAATCAATCCTGCCAGAGTATTTATTATTGGAGTTGGCGTAGCTGGTTTACAGGCAATCGCAACGGCCAAACGTCTTGGGGCTCGCGTTGATGCTTTTGACACCCGTCCCGTTGTAGAAGAACAGGTAAAATCGCTGGGTGCAAGCTTTGTTAAAATTGACCTTGGAGAAATGGGGCAAACTTCACAGGGATACGCAAAAGAGCTTACTCCAGAACAGATCGCAAAACAAAAAGAAGCTCAGGCTAAAGTTTGCGAACGTTCAAACATCGTAATTACTACAGCTAAGGTTTTTGGACGCAAAGCCCCTCGTCTCATTGAAAAATCCGTACTTGACCGCATGATGCCAGGTTCTATCGTTGTCGATATGGCAGTCTCTACAGGAGGTAACGTAGAAGGCTCTAAACTCTTTGAAAATGTTGTTACAGAAAACGGAGTAACAATTATGAGCGGTGACCTTCTTGAACGCCAGGTTCCATACGATGCATCTAAAATGTTCAGTGGAAATATTACCGCCTTTTTAACACATGCAGGGTTCTATAACAAAGAAACAAAAGAATTCAATGTTAACCTTGATGACGAGATCATGAAAGGCTGTCTTCTAACCAAAGATGGTCAGATTATTCACGAAAGATTTAAGAATTCATAAAACAGGAGTTATTTAATTATGGATATAATGCTGATTTTCGTATTTGTTATTGCTGCCTACCTTGGGACAGAACTTATTTCTAAAGTACCGTCTCAGCTTCATACTCCTCTAATGAGTGGAACAAATGCCATTTCCGGTATTACAGTTGTTGGAGCAATTTCAATTACAGCCGTGGCCGTTTCTGCAGGTGGAATAGTTGGTCAGATTCTTGGATTTTTAGCCATTCTTTTTGCAACAATAAATGTTATCGGTGGATACCTTGTTACAGACCGTATGCTTGGAATGTTCAAAAAGAAAGACACTAAACAGAAATAAACAAAAATGATTCTGGAGTAAATTATGACAGATTTAATAATCAAAGTTTTATACATGATTTCTTGTATTTTCTTTATACGAGGAATTAAACTTTTAGGAAAAACCGATACTGCCCGAAGAGGAAATCTTTATTCCTCGATTGGTATGCTTATCGCAATCGTAACAGTTTTATGCCAGCACGAAGTTCTTGGTTCATGGGACTCTACAAATCTCCTGCATAACGGTTATGTATGGATAGCTGCAGCGATAATTCTTGGTTCAATAATAGGTGCAATTTGGGCAAAAAAAGTAGAAATGACTGGAATGCCACAACTGGTTGCCCTTTTTAATGGATTTGGAGGGCTTTCTTCACTTTTAGTAGCTTTAACACAGTTCCTGGTTGCACCAAAGGGAGATACTTTTACCTCGATTTCTCTTGGATTAACAATTGCAATCGGAGCCATCGCTTTTACAGGTTCAGTTGTAGCATGGGGCAAATTAAGCGGAAAAGCATTTAAGAAAAATGTAAAAATTCCTGCCAAAAATGTGGTGAATGCAATTCTATGTGTAATAGGTCTTATTTCTATTGCCGCATACAGCTTTTTTAATTCAGATAATCCTTTCAACTTGCCAAAAATTGAACTTTATGGAGTGATTGTTTCTACAGTTGTATTCCTGATCCTTGGATTTACAATGGTAATTCCAATTGGAGGTGGTGACATGCCTGTCATTATCTCCTTCTTAAACGCTTTATCAGGTCTAGCAGCTGCATTTGCCGGATTTGCAATCAATAACACTGTACTTGTTGTATCAGGTTGTCTTGTTGGTGCATCGGGTCTTATTCTTACATTGATTATGTGTAAAGCAATGAACCGTAAGTTTACAAACCTTCTTTTTAAGAGTTTTGGTGCAAAAAAGAAGTCCGGTTCAGGTGGACCTGCAAAGGAGCCTACATCGATGAGCGTTGAAGATGCTTATGTAATTCTCGAAGCTGCAAAAAATGTATGTATTGTTCCAGGTTACGGTATGGCTGTCGCTCAGGCACAACACGCTGTAAAAGAACTGTGCGACAAACTCGAGGCCAATGGTGCAGAAGTTAATTTTGCAATTCATCCGGTAGCAGGTCGCATGCCTGGTCATATGAATGTTCTTCTTGCAGAAGCAAATGTTCCATACGAACAGCTTAAAACTGCCGACGAAATGAATCCTCAAATGAGCAATGTCGATGTTGCAATAATTATCGGTGCAAACGATGTTGTAAATCCAGATGCAATTCATGATGAAAGCTCACCGATTTACGGTATGCCGATTGTTAACGCCTTTGAATGCAAAACAGTCTTTGTTCTTAAACGCGGAAAAGGAACAGGTTTTTCTGGTCTAGAAAATCCTTTATTCACAAACGACAATACTGTTATGATTTACGGAGACGCAAAATCAACAGTAAGTCAGCTTGTTGCAGAATTTAATTCGTAAAATAAAACAATACGTCGAGTCAAGGCACGCGTACGCTTAAAGCCTTGACTTCGCCGTTTTTAGGGTTTGTTATAAACCCTAAATTAAGCCCGAACGTTAGGCACTTCGATTCCTACGTTCGGGCTTTTTTTTATCTTTTTTTTATCTAATTGTGATGATGTTCACCGTGGTGATTGCACTTTGCTTCAAAGTTTCCCTTTAATTCGCCTTTTGCAAATTTTTCGGCAGCCTCATCAGCAGAACCAGTGATACCAGGGATTTCTTTTAAACCTGCACCAGCAATAGCGTCGATAGCACCCTGTCCCCTGTTTCCCAGAATCAATGTTTCTACCCCAAGACTTTTTAGATATGGAGGAAGTGCATGATGTCCATTTCCACCGTTATCAATTACCTGTGAAGAAAGAATTTTCCCATCTTCAATTTCATAGATTTTAAAATACTGAGTTTTTCCAAAATGCTGAAAAATATTTCCAGTTTCTTTTTCGTAAGTTGCTGCGATTTTCATAATTTTTCCAAAGTCATTCTGATTATAATGCAAAAATCTTTTTTATGCATTATATAGACTCTGTACTATGCCTACCGCTGTGCAATACCCCTCATTTCAGCAAGATTTTTATAGCCATGCTGTTTCATAAAAGTTCTAAGCCCATTTACAACATCAAGGGCAACATCAGGATTTGTAAATTTAGCCTGTCCAATTTCTATTGCATGAGCTCCTGCCATAATAAATTCTACAGCATCCTGCCAGGTACTTATTCCGCCAATTCCAACTACTGGAACTCTTTGCTCCTCCGGCAATTTGTTAATCTCTTGTACAACATCATATACAATTCTAAGAGCAAGAGGTTTTAATCCCGGTCCAGAATATCCTGCATGCACATTGTTAAAGAAAGGTTTTCCTTTTTCGATATCAATTGCAACTCCATGAACCATATTTATAAGGCTGATAGCATCAGCTCCAGCTTTTATACAGGCGATTGCAATCGGTCTATTATCAGGGGCATTTGGCGAAAGTTTTACCATGAGAGGTTTTGTTGTAACAGCTCTAACAGAAGCAACACAATAATAAGCAGTATCAGCACTTAATCCCCACGCAAGCCCTGCCGCCTTTACATTAGGACAGGAAATATTAAGTTCTATCATGTCACAATCAGTTTTATCCAGTAATTTAGCACCTTCAACATAAGATTCAATGTCGCTTCCGGCAAGATTGGCTATCACTACCGGTCCAAGACCTATCATCCCCGGCAAAAGTTCTTTTATAAAATATGGTATTCCCGGATTCTGCAAGCCGATTGAATTCATATTTCCACCGGCAACTTCCAGACTGCGTTCCCCTTTATTACCAGGTCGAGGTTCTAAAGTACAACCTTTAGACGCAATTCCTCCCCAATAACGAACATCGCTAACTCCACGATAATTCTGACCAAATGCAAAAGTTCCTGCGCTTGCAATTGTAGGATTTTTAAAATGAACTCCCGCAATATCCACAGAAAGATCAACATCTTCTTCTTTTTCCAGTGGCTTACGTCGCGGCTCTGGCTTTGGGAACTCCAAAATCTTAGAATCAAACACAGGCCCATCTTTGCAACACCTTTTTAATCCCTGAGTGGTTTCTATCGTACAGCCAAGGCAGGCGCCCAAACCACAGAGCATTCGGTGCTCCATACTCATCCAGCATTTGATTCCCAGTTCTTCTGCAAGATTTTTTACATATGCCAGCGCGGGAGCTGGTCCACAGGCATAAATAATCTCATATCCAGCTTTTTGTACAGTCTCCTTTGAAAATGCTGCAGGTAACATCCCTTTGATTCCTACACTTCCATCATCTGTTGTAATTTTTAAATTTGCAGGGTTTACATATTCTAGCCCATAGGCTCCGGATTTAAAGCATGCATAAAAATCATATGATTTTGCAGGAAGACAAGAAGCAAGATTTGCAACAGGAGCAACGCCTATTCCTCCTCCTATAATTGCGATTTTTGGAGAAGAAGTCGTATTCTTTTTGATTATTTCTTCAGCTTCACAAATATCCCACGGATTACCAAGAGGGCCTATCAAACTTAAGTCTTCTCCTTCATACATGTGACAAAGTTCTTTTGTACCACGTCCTTTCTCTAAAATCATAAATTGAACAGATACTTTTCTATGTCCATTTTCGTTTCTAGTCACTTCGGAATGATAAACACTAATCGGTCTGTTATAATTTGTATTTGTCTTTTTACTTCTGATTAAAAAAAACTGACCTGCTTTTGGTACAAGCTGATTCTCCCGTTCCAAAACCACAGAAGTTTTGAGCAGAAACACATTGTTTTGCCCTTTAACGGCGCTAATTTGTTCAACTTTTGTTTCTCCAAAAAACAAAAGACCTTTTCCTTCTTCGTCTATTTCTGCTAAATCCATTTAAAACTCCTGTACACAATACGTCGAGTCAAGGCACGCTAACGCTTAAAGCCTTGACTTCGCCGTTTTTAGGGTTTGTAATAAACCCTAAATTAAAATCCGTTTAAATATAAGATATTTTGGCCTTTTACTTGATACTTTTAAAAGATAAAAAATCTCAACAAGAGTTTAAGAACCATTTTTAATTGAATAATTACTGATAACTTTGTAAATTAATATCGTTAGCTCATGCTAACTTATAAAGAGGTTATTATGAACAAATTAGAAATCGTTAAAGTTATTGGTCGTGAAATTCTTGATTCACGGGGAAATCCAACTGTAGAAGCAGAAGTTTATCTTGCAGACGGCACTATCGGTCGAGGAACAGCCCCTAGCGGCGCTTCTACAGGCGAATTTGAAGCCCTTGAATTAAGAGACGGTGACAAAAACCGTTATCTTGGAAAAGGCGTTACAAAAGCAGTAAACAACATCAACACAGAAATTAATAAAGTTGTATCAGGACTTTGTGCAAGCGACATTTATGCTGTAGATCAGGCAATGATTAAAGCAGACGGAACAAAAGACAAGTCTAAACTCGGTGCAAATGCTATTCTCGCAGTCTCGATTGCTACTTGTCGTGCTGCAAGCCTTTCTCTTGGTATCCCTCTCTATCGTCTTTTGGGTGGTGTACAGGGTACAAATCTTCCTGTTCCAATGATGAACATTCTTAATGGTGGTGCACACGCAACAAACTCAGTTGATGTTCAGGAATTTATGATTATGCCTGTGGGAGCTCCATCATTTAAAGAAGCCCTTAGATGGTGTGCAGAAGTATTCCATGCCCTTCAAAAGCTTCTCAAAACCAGAAACTTAGCAACTTCCGTTGGAGATGAAGGTGGATTTGCCCCTAACCTTTCCAGCGACGAAGAAACAATCGAAACAATTCTGGAAGCAATCAAAAATGCAGGATACGAACCTGGAAGAGACTTTAAAATTGCCATGGATGCTGCTTCTTCAGAATGGAAATCTCCAAAAGGTAAAGGCTTTTATAAACAGCCAAAGTCAGGCAAAGAATTTACAAGCGACGAACTCATTGCTCACTGGGAATCTCTTGTAGACAAATATCCTATCATTTCTATCGAAGACGGCCTCGACGAAGAAGACTGGGAAG
This sequence comes from uncultured Spirochaetaceae bacterium, assembly GCA_902797305.1. Taxonomy (GTDB): domain Bacteria; phylum Spirochaetota; class Spirochaetia; order Treponematales; family Treponemataceae; genus Treponema_D. The sequence continues at coordinate 23,561 of CADBSK010000082.1, forward strand.
GCTGGCAAAAAATGACTGCAAAACTCGGTAAAAAAATACAGCTTGTTGGGGATGATTTGTTTGTAACAAACACAGAACGCTTGTCAAAAGGTATTCAACTGGGAGCTGCAAACTCAATTCTTATTAAGTTGAATCAAATCGGCTCAGTTTCTGAAACACTTGAAGCAATTAAAATGGCACACGCAGCAGGATACACAGCAATTTCAAGTCACCGCTCAGGAGAAACCGCAGATACAACAATCGCAGATCTTGCAGTTGCCCTTAATACTAACCAGATTAAAACAGGTGCACCAAGCCGCTCTGAACGAGTTGCAAAATACAATCAGTTGCTTCGCATCGAAGAAGAACTGGGTTCAAGCGCCTGCTATCCTGGACCAAAAGCGTTTAATGTTCAACGCTAACTTAACTTAGGATTAAATGGAATTGCTCCGTTAATCATAATTTTCAAACACTTGGGGCCGGCTATAAAATGCGTTAGTTCCACGCTTCCCGATAGCCGGCCCCATTTTTATAAAATACTTTTACAATCTATAAATTATTTTAGATTAGATGAATGTAAATACACCTGTTGATTTAAGGAACAATACAAGAAGCATTACAGGTGCAACATATTTAATCATTACAACAAAAAGCTGCTTTCGGCGGAAAATTTCACCGTTCTTTTCGATTTCGTTGATAAGATACTGAGGCTTAACAATCCATCCAATAAGAATACAAGTAGCAATTGCAACAATAGGCATAAATACATTGTTACTTACATAATCCATGATATCCAGAAGCTGTCCTACAGAACCATTTGGCAATTTAAGCTCAAAGTACCAGATGTTGTATCCAAAGCAAACAAATATACCAACTATAAGAGCAATTACAGTTTCAATTGTTGTAGCCTTAATACGAGAGATTTTAAACTCATCAATAAAACTTGAAACAATTGCTTCCATAACGCTTACTGCACTACTTAATGCTGCAAAAAATACCATAAGGAAGAAAGCAGCCCCAATAAAGTTTCCAATTGGTCCCATGGCAGCAAATACCTTTGGTAAAGAAATAAACATAAGGCTTGGACCACTGGCTTTCATTCCTTCTGCACCCATAAATGTAAATACAGCAGGAATAATCATTACACCAGCAAGAATAGCTACAAGAGTATCAAAGAATTCAATGCGGTTTATTGATTTAACAAGATTTCCGTTATCTTCTACGTAAGAACCGTAGGCAACCATAATACCCATTGCAATACTCAAACTGTAAAAGAGTTGTCCCATGGCATCCATTACAACAGTAAAGAAGCCTTTTACACCAATACCCTTTACATTTGGAACTACATAAACCTTTAGCCCCTGTAAACCAGAACGAGTAACTCCGTCTTCTCCTGTAAACTTGATTGTTAAAGAGAAAATAGAAATTACAATTACAAGTAATAAAAGAATCGGCATAACAATTTTTGAAGATGCTTCGATTCCTCTGTTTACACCTAGATATACAATTAAGGCAACTGCAATAAGGAAGAAAACAGTCATATAAATAGGTTCATACTGCGCTGTAATAAAAGAAGTAAAAAATCCATCTTGAGCAGATGCAAGTCCCTGTCCTGAAACAAATACAATAAAGTACTTAAGAACCCATCCTCCGATTACACAATAATAAGGCATAATAATAATCGGAACCAAACAACTTAGGATACCAAGGGGTTTCCAACCTTCCTTAATCTTACTGTAAGCACTTAAAGGACCAAGCTTAGTATTTCGACCAATAGCAACCTCAGCTGTTAAGAGGGTAAAACCAAATGTTAAAGCAAGAATGATGTAAACAAGTACAAATAATCCGCCACCATCTTTGGCTGCCAAATATGGGAATCTCCAGATGTTTCCCAAACCAACTGCACTTCCTGCCGCAGCAAGAACAAACCCGATTGACCCAGAAAAAGTATTTCTAGGCTTTGAATTTTGTGTATTTTCCATAGTTTTTCTCGGTTTAAGTATAATTTTTATATTGGATTGTTACAACATTCTAACGATGTGTTATAATAATCTTATGATAAAAAAACGGAGATTTTTCACTTTTCTTCTCGTATTA
>CADBSK010000083.1 GCA_902797305.1 uncultured Spirochaetaceae bacterium
CCTGAACATAGAAGGCGTTTACACTCCATTCCTGCCGGTAGACCGTTTTGCCACAAGTGGCCGCTGGACTCCCGCTCAGGTTTCTTCCCTTACAGGCCTTGTAACTGCAGATGCAGAAGGCATGGTTGCAGATTCCTTTACCCGCTACACTACTGCTACTGCAACTGCAGGAACTTTGAGTGCTCTTTATGCAGAATACGCAGCCGCAGAAACAGCTTACAACACAGCAATCATGGCCGCTGCCCAACAGTATGCTACTCTGGCAGTTCCAGGTTATAGCAGCATGACCGATGAACAGAAAGCGGATGTTATAGAAAAGATCATTTCGAATAATACTTCTGATTTGGAAAGTGCCCTTGAAGCCGCAAACAAAGGTTACTACAAAGATAACCTTGCCGAAACAAAAGGTGCTTATCAGGCTGCCTGCGAAGAAGCCGGTTTTGATGCTGAATCTATCAAAACTGAACTAGAAGAAGCCGGAAGCGCATATATGTACGCCCTTACTTATGCAAGTTCCCTTTCTTCTGATCCAAGCGTAATTTATCCTGACCTCTGGACTCTTAAATACGGCCAGTTTGGTGGACGCGCAACCTGGACTCTTGGCACGGTTGATATGGGAATCAGCTACTACAATGGCTGGTACAAGCAGCCAAGCTTTAATGCAAGTAAATTAGACTCCTTCATCTCTTCTTACCTTGCAAACGGTTCTGTTTCAGAAGAAGACAAGTTCCTTGCTTATGACAAAAAACAGACTTTCGGACTTGAAGCATCTTCTATCATCTGGCACTTTAATGTACGAGGCGAGTTTGCCTATAACCTGACTGATGATACAGACGGCACAGACCCTTGGGTTCACAATAATTCTATTGCATGGCTTGGAGGTTTTGACATCGACCTTCCCTTCTGGAATGCTAACCTGAACATTCAGGAAACAGGTACCTTCATCCTTCACGGAAGTGATTGTGACACAAACCTTGATTCAGGACTTTTGGACGTAGATTATGCTGCAAACGGTTATTCAAACAACAAGCTTGTCTGCAATTTTACAACAAGCTTTATGAACGACAAAATTGCTCCAGAAGTAACTGTATTGTACGGAATTGAAAATAAGGATTTGGTTGTAATGCCAAAACTTTCTTTCAGGGCCGACCAGAACCTTACTCTTGCCGCAAGCGGAATGTATATCTGGTGCGGTGATGATAACAGTGAATTCAAGTCCTGGGAAAATAATTCTTTCGTAAATCTTTCTGCTGAATATAAGTTCTAATTTAGAAAAACGGATTATTGCCTACTGGCAGGATGAATCTTTTCGCTTTCTATAAGCTTCAGGTGAATTTCTGCCAGTTTTGGATCAAACTGAGTACCCGAGCACTTTTTTATTTCCTTTTTTACATCTTCAATATTCACAATGTCATGCAACAAGCGCATCCAACATTTGATGTTTCCCAAAAAGAGTTGACATCATAACCAACAACCAACAATCTAGAAACAATCTTATATTGTCTAAATTTGTATACAAAAAAAGTAGAAAGTGGAATAAAAGTTCTTAAATTGAGATGTTCCAGTAAATAGTTGACCAAAAAGCATGTTTTTTTTATATTTTCTTCCTAGGTATATAGTAGGTAATATGACAATTCAGCAGATTAAATATGTTATAGGAATCACAGAATCAGGCTCATTCAATAAAGCTGCAGAAAGATTATTTGTATCGCAACCTTCGTTGACAGCTTCTGTACATGACTTAGAAGATGAACTGGGAATTTCGATTTTTATAAGATCCGGAAAAGGCGTTACATTAACCAATGACGGCGAGGAATTTTTATCCAGTGCCCGCTTGATTTACCTGAATTATCAGAATGTAATGGAAAAATACAATGGACAAGGAAAATTCCTGCGCAAGAAATTTGGCGTTTCCACCCAGCACTACTCATTTGCTGTAAAAAGTTTTGTAGAAATGGTAAAAAAATTCAACACTAATGAATACGAATTTGCTATTAGGGAAACAAAAACTCAGGAAGTAATAGAAGATGTGGCAACTCTAAAAAGCGAGATCGGAATACTCTACCTGAGTGATTTTAACCGCAAAAGCATAAAGAGCATTTTAAATTCAAAAGATCTTGAATTTCATCATTTGATTGACTGTAAGGCTTATGTATATCTTTGGAAAGGACATCCTCTTGCAACAAAGGATTCGATTTCATTTAAGGATCTTGAAGACTATCCATGCCTAAGTTTTGAACAGGGAGTTGGCGCCTTATATCATTTTGCAGAAGAGATTATCTGTAACGATGAGTATCACCGTACAATACGGGCAAATGACCGGGCAACCATGCTCAACCTTATGGTAGGCTTGAACGGTTACACTTTGTGCTCGGGGATAATCTGCCAGGAATTGAACGGTAGCGACTATATTGCAGTTCCCTTCAGAGAAGAAGAAGGCAGTCCTGAACGTATCATGCAGATTGGATATATAACCAGAAAAAACTTTAATTTAAGCTCAATAGGAAGCATCTATATAGAAGAAGTAAAAAAATACCTAGGAATATGACGGATTTATAAGAAAAAACTATATATAACAATAAAAAACTTGTATTAGATAAAAAATCTGAAATTTTATATAACCTATTTAACTACTAGGTTTAGTAAATAAAGAAAATTACTATTTGGAGGTTATATGAAAAAGATAATTTCTGTATTACTTGCTTCCCTCTTGCTTGCAAGTGGAGTATCAGCAAAACCAAAGAAGGTTGTAAACGCAGATTTGGAAAAAGAAAAGTTTACAATCGGACATTTAAATTCAACTGCACATCTTCTGGCGTTTGTTGCACAAGAAGAAGGTTTCTTTGCAGAGGAAGGCCTTTTAACTACCCTCTTACAGTTTTCATCTGCTGCAGAACTTGCTGCAGGCCTTGAGTCAGGAAAACTTGATGTTGCATTTATCGGTTCTGTCCCATCTATCACATTCCAGAGCAATGGTCGAGACCTTACAATTTTCGGCGGTGCAATGACTAACGGTCACGGATACGTAATTAAAAAGCAGTTTACAGGTGGAAAGGACAATCTTGGTGTTGAGATTCTTAAAGGACGTAACGTAGCAAGCGTAAAAAACAGCGTTCAGGATGCAGAACTTCTTCTTTTGCTCCGCAATGCAGGAATCAAGATTGGAAAAGGCAAAGACGAAGTAAACATTGTTTATTTTGACAGCCAGAAAGACGCTTATGCTGCCCTTCAGAACAACTCAATTGATGCTGCATCTGCTTATTCTCCATACACTTCTCTTGCAAAAGGACAGGGCTACAATGTGGTTTATTACTGCTCTGATGTTCCTGCTCTTGAAAATCAGCCATGCTGCCGACAGGTTGCATACACACCTGCATTGAATGCAAGTCCAAAATCATATAAGGCTTTTGAAAGAGCTCTTATTAAAGCTTACAAATTCAGTCAGGAAAACAAATCAAAGACAATCAAAGATGTAAAAAAATACATCGATATCGATCCGGACTTCATTAATACAGAAGTTTACGGAGGCTTTAGTTCTTCTGTGCCTGATCCAGATAAGCAGGGAACAATCAATCTTAAGAAAACTATCGTTGAACTTGGTTATACAAAAGATTACAACATCGAAAAGGGCTTTAATACTTCGGTATACAAAGAAGCACTGGAATCTTTGATTGCAGAAAATCCTAAAGACAAGATTTATGCAGGGCTTAAAGCACATTTTGATAAATACGAATAAAAAAAAAGTTGATTAAAAATAAAAAAGAGGAGTCAGACAAAGCTCTTGAAGAGTGTTTCTGTTTGACTTCTCTATTTTTATTTTTTTATAAGGAGAATCCCATGGGGAAAATTATAGTTGATAATATTTCTGTTACATATAAAGAAAAGAAAAAATCCTATCAAGCACTCAAGGATGTTTCTTTTACAATCCAGGACGGAGAATTTGTGAGTATCATCGGTCCGTCAGGATGTGGAAAAAGCACTTTTTTAAGTGTTCTTGAAGGAATTCTGCACCAGACTTCTGGTCATATATATATTGATGACAAAGAAGTTTTTGGGACAGGAACAGACAGAGGTGTTGTTTTTCAAAACTATTCACTTTTTCCGTGGCTTTCTGCAAAGAATAACATCGTATTTGGCGTTCATCAGAAAAACAAGAAACTTTCAAAGGAAGAACTTTATGCCATTGCTGATGAATATCTTGCAAAAGTAAATCTTACCGAATTTGCTGACAAATACCCTTCTCAACTTTCTGGAGGACAGCAGCAGAGAGTTGCTATAGCCCGTGCTCTTGCAATGGACACAGAAATTCTTTTAATGGATGAACCTTTTGGCGCCATCGACCCAAAAAACAGAATTGTATTGCAGGAACTTCTCCTTGAATTGTGGGAAGGAGAAAAAAAGAACGGTGTCAGCAAAAAAAAGAAGACAGTTGTATTCGTAACTCATGATATAGATGAGGCTATTTTTCTTTCTGACAGAATCGTTATGATGGCTTCTAATCCAGGCCATGTTTTCAAGGAAATTTCGGTTCCTTTTGTTCGTCCGAGAGTGCGCTCAGAACTATTCCAGAGCCCGGCTTACACACAGCTTAGAAACGAGCTTGTTTCTCTCTTTTACAAAGATGTTGCTGAAAAGATTGATGAGGAGGTTGTACTATGAGTTTGTTTAAGAAAAACAATCAGAAACAGATTGAAGCATTTAATGAGGATCAAAGCCTTTCAATTAAAGACAGATTTTTACGGGTAGTGAACATACTTTTTGCTCTACTCCTTTTGATTCAGCTTTTGCCAAACCATAATTCTGTAAATCCAAAGACGGTTTATCTTATTGGATTTGCTATCATTCTTGAAGCTATCGTACTTATTGTTTCTTCATTAATTAAAAATAAGTCTGCACATACATTATTTGTAGACATTATTTCTTTTTTATACGGATTATTGATTCTATGGACTCTTGCTACGGCAAAGTTTAATATCTTAAAAGAATCCCTTTTTCCGCCTCCGGGTCGTATTTTTTACCAGTTTTTAGATGATGGAATAAAACTTTTGGTTCACGCAGGAAGCTCTCTAGCTATTATCTTAGAAGGCTATTTGCTTGGTCTGGTTATTGCAATTCCTCTTGGACTTTTTTTGGGCTGGAGCGCTCGTCTTGGAAGTGCTGCAACCTATATATCTAAATTTTTTGGTTCAATTCCACCAATTGTTTATATTCCTTACGGAATTGCCCTTTTACCAACCTTCCGCTCGGTTTCTGTTTTTGTAATTTTACTGGCAGCTTTCTGGCCTGCATTTGCAGGAACAATGAGCGGAGTTCTTCATGTAGAAAAGAAAATTGTTGATTCCGCCAGAGTTTTAAATGTAAAGAAATTTACAATGCTTTTTAAGGTAATTTTACCGGCCGCTTTACCTGAAATATTTTTAGGCTGTAACCAGGGATTAGGAGTTTCCTTCATTCTTTTGACTTCTGCTGAAATGATTGGTGCAAGCCGGGGAATTGGTTTTTATGTTAAGCAGTATTCTGATTTTGGTGACTACACACGAACAATTGTAGGTCTTACTGTAATAGGTATCGTAGTAGTAATTATCACAATGCTCTTTAACAAACTTCAGAAATATCTGCTTAGATGGAAAAGATAATGGAGATTATAGATTTTCATGCTCACATTTATCCAGAAAAGATTGCAAAAAAGGCTGCAGAATTCATCTGTGATTATTATGATCTGAAAGAAGGAATGGAAGGAACTTCTTCTCTTTTGCTTGAACAAGGTAAGAAAGCAGGCATTTCTAAATATGTAATTTTACCGGTTGCAACAAAAGTGGATAATGTGAGAAGTATAAATAATTTTGTTCTCGAAGAGCAAATCGCCCATTCAGAATTCATCTGCTTTGGAACGGTTCACGCTGGACAAGAGAACCTCATCCAGGAGGTTGAATACATAGTTTCTTCAGGTTTACACGGTATAAAGATTCACCCAGATCAGCAGGGATTTGCTATTGATGATTCCCGCTTATATCCGTTATACGATTCTTTGCAGAATAAAATACCAATCCTTTTTCATTGCGGCGATCCAAAGAGCAATCTTTCTCATCCGTCGCGCCTGAAAAAAATACTGAAGGAATTTCCTCATCTTAATGTAATTGCAGCCCATTTTGGAGGATGGTCGATTTTTGAGGAAGCAATTCCGATTTTAAAAAGCGAGAGTTGCAGTTTTGATATTTCATCCAGCCTTGCGTTCTTATCTCCTAAAAAAGCTGTCGAGTACATCCGCACTTACGGAAGCGAAAAGATGCTTTTTGGTACAGATTTTCCTATGTGGAATCCTGTAAAAGAAGTCGAACGCTTTCTGGAACTTCCGCTAACGTCTTGCGAACAGGAACAGATTGCCTGGCAGAATGCACAGCGGATATTAAAGCTATCATAATCAAAGAAATTTTGTATTTCAAAATATAAATAAGGGAGCTTTTTATGACAGAGATTTTATGGCACGGACGAGGTGGTCAAGGTGCCTTTACAGCAGCGAAATTACTGGGAGCTGCTTATTCCATTGAAGAAACTAATCATTTTGCTTTGTCTTTTCCTTCTTTTGGACCGGAAAGACGAGGAGCCCCAATACTGGCCTTTACAAAACTTGACCAGAAACAGATTGGAGACCGCAGCCAGATTAAAAAAGCTGATTATACAGTTTTTCTTGATGATACTCTGTTTTCAAACTCTGCATTTTCAGAAATTAAAGAAGATGGAAAAATTCTTGTAAATACAAAAAAAAGTGGAGTCGACTTAAAAGCTGAAGGATTTTCTGATGAGCAGATAAAAAAAATCGTACTTTTTGATGCAGACAGCATTGCCCTTCAGATTTTAAAAATGCCTGTTACAAATACAGTTATGCTTGCCCTTCTTGCCTCTTTTAGCGGCATTGTAACGGCAGAGGACTTAAAAACTTCAATCAAATTTTATATGGCTCCAAAATTATATGAAAAAAATGCAGCTATTGTTGATGCCATATTTGCACAGGCAGGTGAAAAACGATGATTCCAACCTTAAGAGATAAAAATCCAAGCTCTTTTAACGATATACCAGAAGCAACCTCCTACGAAGCCGGTTATCTTGTAACAAAGAATGCAGGCTGGCGGAATGTGCGTCCTGTAATCGATGCAGAAAAATGTAAAGGATGTCTTCAGTGCTATTTGTATTGTCCTGACGGAACAATCAGCAAAGACAGTTCAAATGGAAAGGTAAAAATTGATTACGATTTTTGCAAGGGCTGTGGAATCTGTAAAAAAATATGTAAGTTTGAAGCTATAACAATGGAGGCTGAAAAATAATGTCACGAAAATTTCTTTCTGGAGATGAAGCTTTTGCTTACGGAGTTAGACTTAGTAAGCCCGATGTAATTTCGGCCTATCCTATTACTCCTCAGACTGTAGTTGTAGAAAAACTTTCTGATTTTGTAGAAGATGGCTCCCTAAAAAGTAATTTTATTCATGTCGAGTCGGAACATTCTGCGCTTTCCTGTGCAATGGGTGTTAGTGCCGCAGGAAGCCGGGCTTTTACAGCAACGAGTTCACAGGGACTTTTATACATGGCTGAATGTCTTGTGTATGCAAGCGGCGGTCGTTTTCCAATTGTAATGATGAATGCAAATCGTTCCACTGCCCTTCCATGGAATATTTACGGAGACCAGAGAGATTCCCTTGCTCTTTTAGACAGCGGCTGGATTCAGGCCTACGCAAAAGACGGCCAGGAAGCTCTTGATTTGGCTCTCTTGAGTTTTTACATTGCAGAACACAAAAAAGTTCAGACTCCTTTTATGGTAAATTTAGACGGTTTTGTTCTGACCCACACTTACGAAGTTGTTGATGTTCCGGAACAGGAAAAAGCTGATGAGTTTTTACCTGCTTTTGAAACGGATAATCGCTTTGACTTTAAACATCCGGTCAACATGGCTTTTTCTGCAGGACCAGAAACCAACACTTACTTTAAGTTCAAGGAACATCAGGGACTTTTAAATGTTCCAGAGGTTGTAAAAGAAGCCGAAGAACGATTTGAAAAAATCTTTGGAAGAAAATACTCCGGCCTCGTAGAAAAGTATTTGTGTGATGATGCGGATTTTGTAATTGTAACCCTGGGCTCTATAAGCGGTCTTGTCAGCCAGATTGTGGATGAACTCCGTGCAAAAGGCAAAAAAGCAGGCTTATTAAGAATACGATATATGAGACCTTTCCCTGTAAATGAAATTGCGCAAGCCTTGCAGGGTGTAAAGGCCGCAGCCGTTCTTGAAAAAGACATTTCTTTCGGTGCAGAAGGCACTGTATTTACAAATGTAAATTCTGCACTTAAAAAGACAGGTCTTACACTTCCTGTATGCAACTACATCGGAGGCCTAGGTGGAAAAGACATAAGCCCTGACGAAATACACCAAATTTTTGAAGAATTGGAACGATTAGGAGATAATGGTTCATCCTCTTCCCCTATACATTTTTTAGGGATTCCCCAGGAAGAGCATAATTTGGGAGGTAAAAAATGATTAATGCAAAAAATTTGAACGAATCAGAATTCTTTTACGGACATAAAGCCTGTGCAGGTTGTGGCGGCAGTCTTGCCGTACGCATTGCTCTAAAAGTTTTAGGCGAAAAAGCAGTTGCAGTTCTTCCTGCAGGATGTATGAGTGCAGTAGGATTTAACTATCCTCAGCTGGCATTTGCAAACAATGCTATAATTTCTACATTTGCAGGAACTGCTAGCATGATGACAGGTGTTCTTGCAGGCTTAAAAGCCCGTGGAATTGAAGATGCACAGGTAGTAGGCTTTGCAGGAGATGGAGGAACTGCAGATATTGGCTTACAGGCATTAAGCGGTGCAATTGATCGTAACGACAACATTCTTTACATCTGTTACGACAACGAAGCCTATATGAACACAGGAATTCAGAAAAGTTCCCTTACTCCTTTTGGAGCACGAACAACTACAACTCCTGCAGGCTCTAATATACGTGGAAATTTACGCCCAAAAAAGAACTTGTTTGAAATAATTGCTGCTCATGATATTCCATATGCTGCAACAGCCAGTGTAGGTTTTATTCAGGATTTTATAAATAAGGTTGAAAAAGCCAGTAAAATAAAAGGTACAAAGTTTATTCACGTGATTGCGCCATGCCCAACAGGATGGGGAGTAAATACTGACGATACTGTTGATGTAGCAAAAGAAATTGTAGAAAGCGGTCTCTGGTATCTTGCAGAATACGAAAATGGTTCTTTCCATCTAAATTATAAACCAAAGGAATTCAGCGATGTAAGTAATTACCTTAAGCGACAGGCAAGATTCCGTCATCTCACGCAAGAAGACATTGCTGCAATAGAAGCAGGACGAAATGCAAAGTGGGAAAAGATTTCAAAAGACTGGGCGTAATAATGTGCCGCTTAGGCGGCCTTTCTTATAGTTTTTTTCTATATTTTTTTATAAAAAACTTGTATTAGAACAAAAAACTGTTTTTCTTTAACATACTAAACAGATAGGTAATAAAGGGTTTAAAAGCCCTATCAATAGTGAGGTATGTTATGGCAGATTACGGAAAAAATAATCCAGACGGAAAGTATTGGAATAAAGAACTGGAAACTCTTCCAAGGGAACAACTTGAAGCAAAGCAGCTTGAAGATTTAAAGGAAATCGTTCAATTTGCTTACGACCACGCTCCTTATTACAAAAGAAGTTTTGATGAAGCCGGTGTAAAACCAAGTGACATTAAAACCTTAAAGGATATAGAAAAATTTCCATTTATTAACAAAAAAACACAGCGTGATACACAGGGAGTTGGTTCATTCCTTGGAGAACTTGCAGCTGTTCCAGAAGAAGATGTTGTATTCATTTCGACTTCATCTGGTTCAACTGGTGTTCCAACAGTAAGTCCTTTTACAAAAAAAGACTTTGATGAATTCCAGGACACAGAAAGCCGCTGGTTCTACCAGATTGGTATGAGAAAGAACGACCGTTATGTTCATGCCCTCAACTTCTCACTTTACGTTGGTGGTCCTGATGTAATTGGAGCTCAGAATCTTGGCGCCCTTTGTATCTGGGGAGGTACACTTCCTAGCGAACGTCTTCTTTTCGTTCTTAAGCAGTATCAGCCTACAATCATCTGGACAAGCCCTTCTTACGCATGGCAGCTTGGAGAAAAAGCTCTTAAAGCAGGTTATGATCCTAAAAAAGACTTTAACATTAAAAAAATTATCGTAGCAGGTGAACTTGGCGGATCAATCAGTTCAACCCGCAAAGCAATTGAAGATATCTGGGGAGCAGAAGTTTACGATTTCTACGGACTTTCAGACATTTTCGGAGCATGTGCTGCACAGTGTGAATATCACGACGGACTTCACATTGCAGAAAACCACATTCTTGTAGAAACTGTTGACCTTAAAACTGGTGAAGTACTTCCACCAGGAGAAACTGGAGAACTTGTATTTACAACATTAAGAAAGCACGCTCGCCCACTTATCAGATTCCGCACTGGCGATATTGGACGCATTGACCAGACACCATGTAAGTGTGGACGCACCCACGGAAGAATCCATGTTCTTGGACGCAAAGACGATATGTTCATCGTAAGTGCTGTAAACGTATTCCCAAGCGACATTGAAGCAGTTATCCGTGACGAAAAAGATTTGACTGGAGAATACCTTATCCGCATCTTCGAAAAAGACTTTACTTGCAAGTATTCTGTAGAAGTTGAAAAATCAAGTTCAAGTACAAAAACTGACGAAGAAGTAGCAGCTCTTACAAGTGCAGCTCTCAAAGGTCGAATCGGTGTAAAACCTTCAAGTGTTGTAGTACACAAAGATGGCGAACTTAATACACGAAGCGAACACAAATCTAAGCGTATAATCGACGAAAGAACGCTTACCTATAACATCTAATCTGATGTTGTAAAAAAGGGGGCGGAACGACAACTTCTGCGTGGCGCTTAGCTCATACAGAGTGCTTTTCCGCCTTCTTATATTAGGAGGTCAATATGTCTAACCTGAAGCTTGATTTACTGTTTACTGACCCGGAAGAGGTTGATTCTACGGGACTTGCCGATTACACATCCCTTGATTTTGTAAGCAGCGGTTCTCATATTTACGGCGAGATTATGTGGCCTTCCTCAGATTTTAAAACACCCCATCCTTGTGTCATAATGCTCCATGGATTTCCGGGGACAGCCCGAAACGACGATATCTCTCATGCTCTCTGCCGTATTGGTTGTGTAGTAATTGTTCCACACCACAGAGGTGCCTGGGGAAGTCAGGGAAAATATCTAATCACAAACTGTATTGAAGATGCACAGAATCTTGCAGAATATGTTCATTCTCAAGAATTTGTAGAAAAATACAATGTGGATTCGGAAAGCATCTTTCTTTTGGGGCACAGCATGGGTGCAAATTCCGCATTAAATGCAGGAAGAAAGATACCCTGGATAAAAGGACTTATTCTGTTAACTCCCTACGACCCTACTCGATACTTGAACCGCAGCAAAGAAAGCTATTTCCGCTCTCTTTTGGAAGAAGGAAAAATATTGCAGTCAGACGGAATTGACTCCCTGTATGAGGATGTTGTAATTAACAAAGATGAGATAAGTTTTCCAAATGCATTTTCTCAGGTAAAGGATAAAAATATTTTGATTTTTGGAGCAACTTACGATTCAATTTCACCTATTAATGAAATGATTTTGCCATTGTGGAATCTTCTTTCCCAAAATAAAACAAATGCAATTCAAAAACTTTTTGATTATCCAACTGAACATGGCCTTTTGGGGCGCCGAATTTCTGTAATTAAAGAAATAGCTTCCTTTATTGAAAATGTTCAAAATAGAGAAGAAAAAAATAGAGAGGTAAAAAATGCCTGATTTATCAAATCGTACTGCAATTTTCACAGATTCTGTCATTAGAAAAATGACTCGAATCTCCAATAAATATAATGCTGTAAACCTTTCTCAAGGATTTCCTGATTTTGAGCCTCCAAGAGAGATTCTGGACCGCCTTGCTCAGGTTACAAAAGAAGACTTTCATCAGTATTCAACAACATGGGGTGCGCAGAATTTTCGTGAAGCCCTTGCTGCAAAAATTCAACATTTTTCAGGAATCTCAGTAGACCCTAATTCCGAGCTGGTAGTTACATGTGGCTCAACAGAAGCTATGATGGCAGCTATGATGAGCGTTACCAATCCAGGTGACAAAGTAATTGTCTTTTCACCTTTTTATGAGAATTACGGTGCTGATACAATTTTAAGCGGGGCCGAGCCTATTTATGTGCCTCTTAATCCTCCCCTGTTCAATTTTGATCCGGAGATTCTAGAAGATGCCTTCAGACAAAAGCCAAAGGCAATAATCGTCTGCAATCCTTCAAATCCTTGCGGTAAAGTCTTTACCCGTGAAGAACTTACAATCATCGCAGACCTTGCAAAAAAATATGACACTTTTGTAATCACAGATGAAGTATACGAGCACATTCTCTACAAACCGAATGTCCATACATACATGGCAAGCCTACTAGGAATGAAAGATCGGACTATAACCTGTAATTCTCTTTCAAAGACATACTCAATTACAGGCTGGCGATTGGGATATACACAGGCAAATCCCGAAATTACCGACAGAATAAAAAAAGTCCATGACTTTTTGACAGTAGGTGCAGCCGCTCCATTGCAGGAAGCTGCCGTTACAGGACTTAGATTTGACGACAAGTATTACCAGGAACTTCAGGAAAAATATACACACAAACGTAATCTGTTCCTGCAGGGCTTACGTGATATCGGTCTTAAACACACGGAACCGCAAGGAGCATACTACATAATGATTGACATCAGCGAATTCGGTTATGAATCTGACCTTGAATTTGCAGAAGTTCTTGCCCGAGATGTAGGTGTTGGAACTGTTCCTGGTTCAAGCTTTTTCCGCGAACCGGAAAACCGCTATGTTCGCATTCATTTTGCAAAAAAAGATGAAACCTTGAACGAAGCTCTCAACAGACTTTCATTGATTAGAGAAAAAATAAAATAAATATATTCTGAAAACAGTACTGCTGTTTTCTGTCAGGAGGAAGATAATGAGCGATATTAAACAGAGTTCATTAGAACTGATTGGTGGTACTCCGTTGCTTAAGTTAAACGGATACTCAAAAAGCGCAGGCATTTCAAATGCGACAATTCTTGCTAAGCTGGAATACCTAAATCCAGCAGGAAGCGTAAAAGACCGTGTTGCACTTGCAATGATAGAAGATGCAGAAGAAAAAGGCCTTTTAAAAGCCGGTTCTACTATAATCGAGCCAACTTCTGGTAACACAGGAATTGGACTTGCTGCTGTAGCTGCCGCAAAAGGATACCGTGCGATTTTTACATTGCCAGAAACAATGAGCGTAGAACGCCGTAATCTTCTTAAAGCTTATGGTGCTGAAATCGTTCTTACAGAAGGTGCAAAGGGCATGAAAGGTGCCATTGCAAAGGCAGAAGAACTTCAGAAATCAATTCCAGGATCAATCATCCCGGGACAGTTTGTGAACCCTGCAAATCCTGCAATTCATAAAAAGACTACAGGACCAGAAATCTGGAAACAGACAGATGGAAAAGTAGATATTTTTATTGCCGGAGTTGGAACAGGCGGAACAGTCACTGGTGTTGGAGAATATTTAAAGGAACAGAATCCAAATGTAAAGGTAATTGCAGTTGAACCAGCTACAAGCCCTGTTCTTTCTAAAGGAGTTGCCGGTTCTCACAAAATTCAGGGAATTGGAGCTGGCTTTATTCCTGATGTATTGAACACAAAAATCTATGACGAAGTTCTTCCAATTGAAAATGAGGATGCTTTTGAAGAAGGAAGAGCATTTGCACGCTCAGAAGGTATTCTTGTAGGAATTTCCAGTGGTGCTGCATTAAAAGCTGCAAAAATTGTAGCTTCTCGCCCAGAAAATGCCGGAAAGACAATTGTAGCCCTTCTTCCAGATTCTGGCGATCGCTACCTTTCTACTTCTCTTTTTGGAGCCAACTAGTATAACTAGATATAAAAGTTGAAATACTTTGAGTGTTATTTTTTCCCAAAGTATTTCGATTTTTTACCTCTTAAAAACAAAATTTTGCATTAATGTAAAAAGAACTTAAATCTTTGTATTTACCGTAATCACCCTTACAATTTATACCACCTTCACAGTAAGGCCCTTCAAAAAACAGAAGAGCTCCACCTTCAAGATTAATCTGATCCGAAAGTTTATAATTTACAGAAGGATTGATCATGATATCAAAATCATTAAAACTGACTACACCACTAAGAGTTAGTTCCAGAGTTTCGGATAAAAGTGATTTTGAAATGCTCAAAGTTGCCTCATGCTTTAACATATCACTACGCATGAGAGAATCAAGGTTCCCAAAAACAAAATCACAGTAATATTGAGCTGTCATTGTCCAGCCTTCTGGCATCCAGTCAAGGCCCGCAAGAACTGCAAGTTCGTTTCTTTGCTCAGAAGTTTCTGTGTCTTCAAGTGGAAAATTCTGTTTTTGTTCCATTATGCTTTCAGAAGATTTCTGAAAATGCCTCATGGGGAAAAAAGCAGCTTCTACGCGGAGAACGGTTTCTTTAATCGGAAGAGCTGCATCCGCGCCAACCATTCCCATTCGTTTATAAGTTCCGCTAACAGTAATGTCTTGAATATAAGGCGGGGAACCTGCAGTCGAATATGCAAGTGTGTAATCCAGCAAAGGAATATCATCCCAACCATAAAATCCATAGAGCGAAAAATCAAGAGCCGAAAGGTATGCAGAAAGCTTTAAAGCGTATTCTCCGTTCCAAATGGCAATTTCTGGCTGTTCAAAAGAGTCTATTAGAATAGGTGCATCTACAGAAGTTGAGATACTTTCTGTTTGAATCGGAATTGTGACACTTTGAGGAATAATAAACTTTCTCAAAAGATTATTCTGGTCTACCGGAAGTCTGGACGGAGTAAAAAATGGAATCCAGTAAGCATCCAAAGATATATTATTACCTGTAAATGAAAGGCGTAATGCATCAATAGCCATAGAGGAATCATCATCAGCCATGGCAGAAAAAGAAGACATATCTTTTGGGCAAATTACATTCGTAATATCAATACCGTCTGCTTTTCCCCAGGAAGTTTTCTGACGGCCTATTCTAAGCCCCCATAAAGAAGAAGTGTAATCCAGCCAGAGTTCTTTTAGAGAAAAATCCACCTGATTTAATAGTGCGTTGTAGGAAACTTCTCCCTCTGCCAATGCTGAGCTGTTTCCGTAATAAGCCTCAACTTTTCCATCAAAAGATGTATCTCCAATCAAGAAACGACCTTTTGTAGAGTCGTTTTCTAGCCAGGGAGCGCCTGCTGCCCATTTTGTCTGAATGTCAGCAGAAAAATCAATGCTTTGGGCAGAAATCAGACAGGGAATAAATAAAGCGGTCAAAATAGATGATAATGTTTTTTTCATCATGAAAACCTCCCGGTGTTAAGTATCTGCAAACTAGGTTATCTAGATTACTTCGTTATCTAATTCTACCCTTTTCTAGCGCAGCAACTGTAAAAAGGGAATCATCAATATCATTTGCATCATAAACAATGTTTTTGGTTTCGATTGTTGACCAGGTACCTGTCTGAACATTTTCCATTTTCATTTTAGTTGCTGTTGTATAGCCTTTGATTGTTGTAAAATCTGAGCAGGTTAAAATTCTGTGGAGTGTGTCCTGTCGGTCATAAAATTCGCATTTTCTAAGAATGAAGTCAGCTTTTCCGATGTAGCTGATGTAGCGGGGATCTTTTTCTGTGTGAGCCTTGCTGATGCATTCAACCTTGTAGCATTCTGTACCATCAACGCTTTCTTCCCCTAAAAGCTTGTAGTCGTATTTTGAAATTGCCCGGTCATTCATATCCTGATAGGTAAAATCAGTTCCCATAAAAGAACCTTCGCTTTCTGAACCGCTTGAAGCGATTCGGCGGGTCTTTTTCATGGCAGGCATATAAAGCCAGTTGTCGCTGTCTTTTTTATTTCCGTTAGAGTCTTCTTCGTATTCAAACATGAGGTAACCGGTTCCAGAAACATCCTTTGGAGTTGTAAAAACGATTACTTCTTTTGAAACATCTCCATAATCCTTGCTTTTCATGATAACTTCCCGAATTCGGTCGTTACCTTTTTTTGAGTGAATTGTAAGAGTGGCGGTAGAAGAAGCTGTTTTTGCTTCTGGAACTTCATTTGCTTTTTTGATGATGTCGTAACCGGTGAGGCTTTGAGCTGAAAGAGCCTGAGAGAACAGAGCCCCTGTGATTAATAAAGAAGAAAGTGTAAAAATTGATTTTTTCATAATAAAACTCCTGTGAAATATATAAAATGCAAGAAGTCGAAATCTTGCGTTAGCGCTGTGCAGGGCAACCCGCAAGGGCTGTTCCGGAGCGAAGCGTAGGAATGAGCGGATAGCGAACCCGGAACATAGCGACCGGCCCGGTGGCGAGCTTTAAGCGAGTTACCGGGCCGGGAACGCCCTATTTTTTATTACCAAAAGGCTTTGTTATGTACAAAAGCACTGGTGTAATGGTGTAGTCTGCCACCAGTGCGCTGCCAAGTCCGATAATGGAAAGGTAACCCAGGCGGACAAGAACCGACATTGTACTAAAGAGGAAGATAAAGAAGAGACCGCAGAGAATTATTGTGGTCATAATCATTGTCTTTCCGATTTCACGGTAACTTGCAAGAATGGCTTTTTTGTAGTCGCCGGTAAGTTCCCAGTGATATTTAATATGGTTTGTAAAGTGAATTGTGTCGTCAACGGCAATTCCAAGAATCATAGGCATAATCATGGCGGTAATCATGTCCAGATTGATTCCAAAGTAACCCATTATACCTGCAATAATCACGATTGGCGCAATATTTGGAATCATGGCGATAAAGCCTGTTCGGAAAGACATAAAGGCAATTATAAGAAGAACAAGAATTACAATAAGTGAAGTTCCAATTGACTTAATCGAACCGCGAACCAGTTTTCCGTTCATTACGGCGTACTGCATTACTTCTCCAACTACACCGCCATTTGAAGCTTCTGGGAAGAGTTCCTTTACCCATTTTTCTACCATGTCTACATTCTGAACGCATTCTTCTGCATCGTAGCCAGAAAGGTCTACATGAAGGTAGGCTGCCTTAAAGTCTTCGCTTACATAATCGTAAAGGTCTGAGCCGCCGGAAATTTCGTAGAGGAACATTATCTGGCTTACTAAATCCTGGTCGTCAGGGATTACATAATAGTCAGGATCATCACCATTCAAGGTTCTGTTCATCTCCTTGATAACTTTTGTTACGCTGGAAACCCTTTCCTTTCCGTTACTAACTTTTGTCATGCTCAAAGTTCCGATTCGGCGGGAAAGTTCATCCATGTTTTTAAGAACCTGTGGATTTTTGATAGCGTCTTCCTGGTCATATTCTACGAGAACTTCGTAACTGTACTGACCACCCAGCTGGCTTCTGGTAATTTCCATAAGTCGCTTTATGTATGGAGTGCGCTCTCCCATCATTTCTGAGTAGTCCATGTTTACTTTGATTTTGAAGAGACCCGGAATACAGACTGCCATTACAACTGACGCAACGATTACCGTAATCCATTTTTTGTCCAGAATCTTTTTTCCCATTGCTTCTACCCGAAGGTCGGTTTTTGTAGAGCCTGCTGTATCAACAAAGGTAGGATCAGGTTCCTTGTCTTTTCCAAAGCTGTAGAGACATGGAAGAAGAATCATTGTGTATACAAAAACCATGAATACAACGGCAGCGGTAATTGCCCCTACCCATCTCATAGGTTTGATTCCACCTGCAAGGAAAGAAAGCATTCCACCCATTGTAGTGATAACCGTAAAGAAAAGTGCCCAGCCGGAATCCCGAACGCCCATGACAATTGATTCTTTTCGTTTTCCGGTTTTGCGGAAATAAAGCTTAAAACTGTTGATGTAATGAACTGCATAACCTACTGCAAGAGCCATTGTCAAAAGAACGGTAACCATAATCATGGTGTTGTTTCCGGTAATGTTCATCCAGGCTGAATAGCCCAAAGTTGTAAGAATTGCTCCCACTGTTGCGATTGTAGGAACGATTACACCTCGAAGAGAACGAATAAATACAACAAGGAAAATAAGCATCACAACAAAACCGATTGCGATACGGCTTATACACTGCTCAATTGTTGCCTTTTCTTCTTCATATTCTGTATAAGAAAGACCTGTAGGACGGATTATCCATTTGTCAGACTTAAATTCGTCGGAATTAAAAATCTTCATTGCCGGAGGAGCGATTTTATTCATTGCTTCATCAAGGCTCTCGGAATACTGTTCAAGATTTACTATCAGCCAGGTTTCGGTACAGTCTTCGCTTACAAGAAAGTTTTTTAATGACTCTCGGCTTAGAATAAAGTCCCGTTTTGCCTTTAGTGAATCTTCATCAACAGAGCCGTCAGCCTTGCGTGGGATTCCGTCTTCAAAAGGACTTGTAACTTCAAAGCCGTCATCTGTACCAATAGGAACAGAAAGTTCCATAAGAGATGTAATGCTTGATGCATATGGAACTTCAGCCAGAAGACGGTCCCCAAGCTTATCAATCATTTCAAGGCAATCAGGTGCAAAAACATCGTCAGCGGTGATGTGAGCCATAAGGGTGTCGGTAGAACCAAAAATGCTTTCAAAATGATCCTGGTTCTGTTTTACCACATCCCAGTTATCAAACCAGTCCTCTTCTCCATTGTCCAGCTTAAGCCGTGGAAGCCCAAGACATCCAATAATCGTTACAATTAAAAGACCTGTAATAAAAGCCCAGCGGTGTTTTACTTCAAAACGACCGAACTTTTCAAACCAGTCGTTGATTTTTTTGACTTGCATATATACCTCTTTTAATTAGCATTAGCTAACATTTCAACAACAAATATAGTGATAACACTGTTATCTGTCAATAGAATTTGATAACAGTGTTATCGTTTTGTTGACAAAAAATTGTGTATAAAGATAAAATAAAAATATGGCAGATTCATCAAGTTCAGCTGCAGAAACAAAAAAGAAACTTCTTCAAAGTGCAAAAAAAGAATTCCTTGAAAAAGGTTTTATGAACGCTTCCCTTAGAACTATCGCCGCAAATGCAGGCGTTACAACTGGCGCTATGTACAGGCATTTTAAGGATAAGGACTCTTTTTTCTGCGCACTGGTGGATGAAGCAATTGAAGTTGTAAAAAAAACTGTTTCTCTTGCCGATTCAGAAAACCACGCGGGACTGGATTCTCCCCATATGCAGGAACATTTTGATCTGGAAGAAAAATCCGTAAAAGAGTTCATCGATTATATGTTCTCTAACTTTGATGCTTTTACCTTGCTTTTAACAAAGGCTGCAGGAAGCACTCACGAACATTTTCAGGAAGAAATTTGCGAACTTTATACAAAAAACTGTGAAGAAACATTTAACTGGATGTACGAAAGCAAAATTGCCGCCAAAAAAGTTTCTCCAATGACAATTCATTTTATGGCCTCTACTGTCATCAATGCCTATTGCGACATAATTACACACAATATGAGCAAAGAAGACGCTGCCCAGTATATTACAGATATTATGGAATTTACCCGATACGGAACTATGCGTCTGATGGGGATTTAAATAAAACTTGAAAATTACATTCTATTTTCCGGCAAGTTGCTGCACCTGAATCACGCCTTGTATAAAACTCTTAAAAACTTACTTGTTAGCTTTTGCTAATTGTACTATAATAATGTTGTTAGTTATAACTAACGATAAATATAAAAGAGGTTTATATATGACAGACGGTTCAAAAAAATTTTTATGGGGACTGCTTGCAGGAGTTGCAGCAGCCGCATTCATCAAAACTGATACATTCAAAAAGTGTGCCTCAAAAGTAGTTGCAGGCGGACTTCAGCTTAAAGACGATGCAAAAGAATACTTTGAAACAATCAAAGAAGATGCAGAAGATGTAAAAGCTGAAAAGAACGCATAAAGAGGCAAAAAAATGGATTTTACAGTAAAGCATTCTCTACCTGGGCGGATTCGTATCTGCTACAACAAAAAGACTATTACAAAACGACAGGCTGCCCTGGCTTACAGTCTGCTTTCTGTACAAGAAGGAATGACCAATATCTCTGTAAATTATACTACCGGCTCATTCCTGATTTATTATGATGTAAAAAAACTTTCCGAAAAACACATTCGCGCTTATTTTATGGCGCTTTCTGACAAATACTTGAATAATCAGGAAATGCTGGAATCTGTAGAAGAGCCCAAGGAGCAGGAAAGCCTTCTGTTTGATCTGGCACAGATGACTTTTACACATTATTTTAAAATGATTCTTCCCCTTCCGGTGCGGCTTGTTTTAAGGGCTTTTTCTCTTGGCCCACGGATTATAAATGGAATTGAACATCTTTTAAAAGGCGAAGTTTTTCATTCTGAAGTACTGGATGCAACGGCAATTTCAATGGCGCTTATCACTGGCGACACTAGAACTGCCTCAAATATAAATTTTCTTTTAAATATCGGAGACACAATAGAAGAATTTACAAAGAAAAAGTCCTACAGCGACCTGGCAGACAGGCTGATTTCTCAAAACGATCAGGTTCAGCTTGTTGGTAAAAGTGAAAACGGCGAACAGACCGAAAAAACTGTTCCTTTAAGCATGATTAAGAAAGGTGACATTGTTGCCGTACGAACGGGAAGCGTTATTCCTGTAGACGGAAGTGTTATAAAAGGAGAAGCCCTTGTAAATCAGGCTACTATTACCGGAGAACCTCTCGCTGTAGAAAAAAGAGAAGGAAATACTGTTTTTGCAGGAACCATTTTGCAGGAAGGAGAAATATTTGTAGAAGTTAGAGCAACCGGAAGCCAGACCAAGGTGCAGAACATTCTTCAGATGATAGATAATTCACAGAATCTTAAGGTTTCTTCTCAGGTTCGCTCGGAAAACCTTGCAAATCAACTTGTAAAATACAATTTCCTTCTTTCTCTGGCAACTTTCTTTGTTACAGGAAATATTACAAAAGTTATGGCAACATTGATGGTAGATTATTCCTGTGCAATGAAACTTGCAGCCCCAATTGCGGTTTTAAGCGCAATGAAAGAAGCCGCCGGGAACGGAATCCTTGTTAAAGGCGGTAAATTCCTTGAAAACGCTTCCCTTGCGGACACGGTTGTTTTTGACAAGACGGGAACTTTAACCCATGCAAGTCCAAAACTGGCAGAGATTTTTGCCTACGGAGGACACAGCAAGGAAGAAGTACTTGCTATTGCCGCTTGTCTTGAAGAACATTTTACCCATCCTATTGCCACTGCAATTGTAAAGGCTGCAGAAGAAGAAAAACTCCTTCACCCAGAAGAGCATGCAAAAGTTGAATATATAGTTGCCCATGGAATTGCAACAAAACTTCATGGTAAAAAAGTTTTGATTGGAAGCCGGCATTTTATTTTTGAAGATGAAAAGGTTTCTGAATCTTCCGATTTGTCAGAAATCCAGAAAAATGCCCTGGAAAACGGTATGTCCCTTCTGTATCTTGCTGAAGAAAAAAATCTAATAGGAATTTTTGCAATAAATGACCCGGTACGAAAAAATGCTGCAAAAATCATCAAAGCCCTGCATTCTTCAGGAATTAAAAACTGCGTTATGATTACTGGAGACGATGAAGGAGCTGCAAAAAATGCGGCCCGGCTCACAAAAATAGACCATTATATTTCCCGTGCCCTGCCAGAAGACAAGGTTCGCTATATTGAGGAAGAGAAAAAGAAAGGGCACAAAGTTATAATGATTGGTGACGGTATAAACGACGCCCCTGCCCTTGCGGCCGCAGATACAGGAATTGCCATGGGAGACTGTGCAGACATAACCGGAGAAACTGCCGATATAGTTCTTTCTGCGGAAGACGGATTATTAGGTTTGTATAAAACCCGGATTCTAGGTTCCCTGCTTATGGAAAAAATTGATACGAACAACAGAAAAATTGTTGCGGTAAATACAAGCCTTATGTTTCTTGGTTTATTGGGCTTTGTTTCACCTTCTATTGCAGCCCTTCTTCATAACGCTTCAACAATTGCATTCAGCCTGAAAGCAATGCAACCCTTGCTTCCTGAGGTTGAACCTGAAGTTCACAACAGCAGAGCAACTTCAATTCAGGAGTAATCCATGGAATACAGATACTTTCCCGGTCGTCTTCGTTTTAGAGATCACATTCTTAGGGACGAAGAAATTAGAAATGCTGCAATCAGCGTTGTAAAAAAAATCTGTCCTCAGGCAGAAATCTCATATACGGAAAAAACTTCCGGGATTCTTGCAACTTACCCTGAAAAAACTGTAGAAATTGAAAAATTAAAACCTTTAATTCCTCTAATCCTTGATATAGAACCTAAAGTTAGGTTTTATACGCCCTCAAAAAAACAAACAATTCTTGAGGGCATAAAAAAAATTGAAGAAAAGGTTATTGAAATACAAAAAGAATAGTAACCGCAAGGTTACCAATCAAAACTCGCCCAGCGGTCGTTCATTTTTGGAAGGAGCGCTGCAAAAAGCCTACCGCCAAAGGAATACTTTCTCATTTCTTCAATAAAACGGAAGCCCTGGCAAAGATCTTCAATTTCCTGCCCGCTCCAGGTACCGCTTTTGAATTCCGCCTTAGTAGCTTTAACTGTATCGTGGTATTTCTGCTTTTTTACCATCATGGGATTGTTCTGCTCAGTAATGAGCCTTCCCCTTGAAAAATTATCTTTCAAAATCTTTAAGAATTTTCCAATTTCTTCCAGAGTAAGATACATAAAAACGCCTTCTGCAATGAAGAGTACTGGAGAACCCTTTTTATCCAGTTCCGCTTTTACGGCATCGCACCAGGAATCTTCCAAGCAGTTTCCTACAATCATTTTTACCCGAGGCTTTTCTTCAAAAACTTTTTTTACGAACATCAATGGTATCTGCAAAATCAAGATCGAACCAACTGATTCGTCCGTTATCTACGCGGGAAAACCTGTAATTTTTTTAGGATTTGAAATTTAAAGTTTCGTTATTATAAATTAATGTTATAATAGTTGTATGGACAAAGAGAATATTTCAATATTCGAATTGATGTCGAAACCTGAAAAAATTAATTTCGCATTTCAGCCGATTTTTGAAATTGAAAACGGAGAAATTTACGGCTATGAAGCGCTCATGCGCCCTGCTCCATATTCCCCTATGGAAGTCATTACTGAGTATGCTCACTTGGGACGCCTAAATGAAATAGAAGAATTTACAACTTATTATGCTGCCAAACAATTTTTAGAGAACAATCTCACTGGTAAATTATTTCTAAATTCTTTTCCATCGGCATTTGTTTCTGATGAAATGATGATCAAAGTTCATGAATTGGCTAAGAGCCGTTTTAAGGACAGACTTGTTATCGAAATGCTCGAATACACAGAGTTTAACGGACATGCACAGTATAAAAAAACAGAACAATTCAAAAAATCAAATACAGGACAGCTTATAGCCATTGATGACTATGGTACTGGGAAAAACATTGATGAAGAATGTATCAATTTTTATAAGCCAGATATTGTTAAAATTGATCATTCCATCATATCAAATATTCATAAAAACGTAATAAATCAAAAGAAACTAATTGATATCTGTAACTATCTGGAGAAAGAAGGAATTACAATTCTTGCAGAAGGTGTTGAAACCCAGGAAGAATATGACTATCTCAAAAAGTATCCAATAAAACTCATGCAGGGTTACTTCTTAGGTAAACCTCAGATTTTTAAAGATTATTCAAATTAATACAACTTAAGATCTCTTGACACATACCACTGTAGGGTATATATTGTCCATAATTTATATACCCCTATAGGGTATTTTACCTACAATATATACCTTACAAAGGAGTTTTTCATGCAAGAAACATGCCCCCACTGTTCTGGAAAACACAAAGAACGCAGTGATACAGAAAGAAAAGATTTAATGAACCGTCTTAAACGAATAGAAGGACAGGTTCGCGGTGTTGAAGGAATGCTGGAAAACGACGTCTATTGTACTGACATTCTGATTCAAGTATCTGCTATTTCCAGTGCCCTTAAGAGCTTTAACAAGGTTCTCCTTGCCAATCACATGAAAACCTGTGTAGCAGAGGGTATCCGAAAAGGAGATGACAGCGTTATTGATGAGTTTGTTGTGACTTTACAAAAGTTAATGAAATAAAACATCGGTCGCCCGTGGCCTTACTCAGGAGGAATAATGGAACAATATAACGTTACAGGTATGAGTTGCGCGGCTTGTGTTGCCCGCGTCGAAAAAGCTGTCTCTTCTGTTGAAGGAGTAAAATCCTGTGCAGTAAGTCTGCTAACTAATTCTATGGGAATTGAAGGTAACGCTTCACCATCAGAAATCATAAAAGCGGTTGAAAATGCCGGTTATGGTGCAAAACTAAAAAAATCAGAAGAAAAAAAATCAACAGGTGCGATAAATTATGAGGATGAATTTAAAGACACCGAAACTCCAAAAATGAAAAAACGCCTTATAGCATCGGTCGTACTTTTAATTCCACTGATGTATGTTTCAATGGGACACATGATGTGGAACTGGCCGTTGCCAGGTTTTCTTGATGGGAATCATGTTGCAATGGGCTTATACGAGCTTTTGATTTCTGCATTTATTATGATAATCAATCAAAAGTTTTTTATTAATGGATTTAAAGGACTGCTTCACAGGGCACCTAACATGGGCAGTCTTGTTGCCCTTGGTTCCGGAGCCTCTTTTACATATAGCGTGTTTGCCTTGTTTGCTATGAGTAGCGCAGTTGTATCTGGCGATTCAGAAAAAGTAACTTATTACATGAATCAGTTTTATTTTGAATCTGCGGCCATGATTCTTACTCTCATCACTGTGGGCAAAATGCTTGAAGTAAAATCAAAAGGAAAAACCACAGATGCCCTTAAGTCTCTTATGAAGATGTCTCCCAAGACTGCTGTTATTGTTGAAGGTGAAGGCTCTACCCGTACTGAAAAAACGGTTCCAGTTGAAAAAGTTAAAACCGGAGACAGATTTATAGTTCGTCCAGGAGACAGCATTCCGGTTGATGGAATCGTGATTGAAGGTCATAGCGCTGTAAATGAAGCTGCCATCACAGGTGAAAGTCTTCCTGTAGAAAAAGACTCTGGAAGTAAAGTAACAGCTGCAACAATTAACACTTCTGGCTATCTGGTTTGCGAAGCCACCAGCGTTGGGGAGGACACTACTCTAGCCCGAATCATCCGTATGGTAAGTGATGCTGCAGCAACTAAGGCTCCAATTGCAAAAATTGCAGATAAGGTTTCTGGTGTTTTTGTACCAGCAGTTATCGCAATTTCGGTAGTGACTTTTATTGTCTGGCTCCTTGTTGGACAGACTGTGGGCTATGCAGTTGCACGAGCAGTTTCTGTTCTGGTTATCAGTTGTCCTTGTGCACTAGGCCTTGCAACACCTGTTGCAATTATGGTCGGAAACGGTATGGGAGCCAAATCGGGAATTCTCTTTAAGACAGCTGCTTCTCAGGAAATGGCTGGTAAAACTCAGATTGTAGCCCTCGATAAAACCGGAACCATCACAAGTGGAATTATGCAGGTTACTGATGTTATTCCAGATACTGACACTAAAGTGGAAGATTTGCTTGAAGCCGCTTACGCCCTGGAAGCAAAAAGTGAACATCCGATTTCAAAAGCAATCGTTGAGTATGCCGAAAAGAATCAGATAAAACTTTCTGATACAAGTGATTTTGAAATTAAAGCAGGAAACGGTCTTCATGCAAAACTAGGAGGAGCAAACATTTTTGGCGGCAATGCAGCATATATTTCTGAAAACTGTGCTGTTGCAATAAAAGAAGCATGCCTCTCATCGCAAATCACATCTCTCGCTTCTCAAGGCAAAACTCCTGTTCTCTTTGCCCGGGATAACAAGCTTCTTGGAATTATCGCCGTTGCAGACACAATAAAAGAAGATTCTGCCCAGGCTATCCGGGAACTAAAAAACATGGGTATTCACACAGTAATGCTCACCGGTGACAATGAAATCACAGCCCGTGCAATTGCATCTCAGGCTGGTGTAGATGAAGTTGTCGCAGGTCTTCTTCCTGACGGCAAAGAAGCGGTAATCCGTAAGCTTATGGAAAGCGGTAAAGTTGCAATGGTTGGTGATGGAATTAACGACGCTCCTTCTCTAACCCGCGCAGATCTTGGTATTGCAATCGGTGCTGGTACTGACATTGCAATTGACGCAGCCGATGTAGTTTTGATGAAAGGTAGTCTGATGGACGTAACTGCGGCAATCAGACTTTCCCGGGGTGTACTGAGAAATATCCGTGAAAATCTTTTCTGGGCTTTCTTCTACAATGTTATTGGAATCCCTCTTGCAGCAGGATGTTATATTGCCGCCTTTGGATGGACATTGAATCCTATGTTCGGAGCTGCCGCAATGGGACTTTCCAGCTTCTGCGTAGTCTCAAATGCTCTTCGCCTGAACTTTCTTAAAACTCACGATGCAAAACACGATAAAAAAGTGAAAAATCCCGTAAAGGGAAATCTAATATCAGAAGGTCGCAAGACACAGGACACGACAGTCAGCGACCTTACACAGGAGAACTATATGAAAATTTCAGTAAAAGGCATGATGTGCCAGCACTGCGAAATGCACGTAAAAAAAGCCCTGGAAGCAATCGACGGAATCACTTCTGCAACAGCATCTCATTCAGATGAGCTTGTAACAATTGAAACTTCAAAATCTGTTGATGAAAGCCTTATCAAGGCAGCTGTTACTGACGCAGGGTACGAGTATGCAGGAGTAATTGCATAAACTGTAAATCCCATTGCCTCTCAAAATAAATCCAGCATTGAGTCCAGGTATATTGCTTCCCGGACCTCTAGCTGGTATTCAGGCTTTGTTAAATAATAGAGCAAAAACTCCAGGAGTATGGCTGAACCCAGACCTCCTCCCTCAATTTTAAAATTTGAAAATCCCATGGGAAGATATTTTTCTTGTATTTCTTTAAGAGCTATAAAAGAAGGATTTTTCTTTGCCAGTGAAAAACGATAGCCGCCTTCTCCTTCTGGAGCACCGCATTTGTGATCCAGAACTTCTTCTCCCAGGTTCTTTCGGCTTACATTTTCATAGCAGACCTTTCTCTGTTTACAGTGAATGTCGCAGCATTCATTGCAAAGAAATTCCACCTTGTCTTTTTCATTTTGAGAAAGAGAATTAAGTTGTTCAAATTGTTTATTCAGCCTAAAATCTGGAACCACAAATAAAAAGTCTGGTCGGTCTACTTCTGCTTTAAAATCATTAAATGATGTCAAAACTTTGGTGGTAGAAGAAACCAGATAAAGATTCGGGTAATGTTCCTTTAAAAAAGATGTAAGCAGTTCTGAGTGAACGATTACTCCGTTTTGAATGTTTTTTTCATTATGAACGGATTTTTCAAAAACACGGCAAAGTTCGTTGCATTTTTTGTCATCCAGATGCTCTTTTTTTAAAAGGGAATTGCTAAAAGTCAGACGAGAAGAAATCCCGTATTCAGTCATAAGGTTGATGACATCACAGGTAGCTGCCTTCCCAAAACTGGTCCGTCCACCACCCCACAGACAATCTGCCGGAGCTCCATAAATCGAAGAAATGTCGCACCAAGGATAAAACCAATCCCGGTGTTCCTTCCATACAGCGAGAAAAACCTTGTAAAAATCGTAAAATTCAAAAAGCCCTGGAAGATGAAATTTCGCAATTATTTTATCTGTCATTTTATCCTTAGTTATAAAATCATTATATAAATCTTATTCTAATTCAGGAATAGCTTAAAGTGACCAGATTAAATAAAATATCTTTTAAAATTCCTTACAGATTCTTTGCAGTGCCTCTTTTAAAACACTTCTTGGAGTTGCACAGTTTAATCGCACAAATTTTTCACCCTCAGAACCAAACATATTGCCATTATCAAGCCAGACTTTTGCTTTATTTAATATCCTGTCATTTATCTCAAAATCAGAAAGACCTGTTTCTGTAAAATCGAGCCATAGAAGGTATGTTCCTTCTGGCACAATTACATTTACTGCAGGAAGATTTTCTTCAAGATATTTTTTTGCAAACAGAATATTCTCCCAAATGTAGGTTTTGGCTTCTTCAAACCATTCACTTCCGTAAGTATAAGCGGCTGTTGAAGCAACAATTCCCATGAGGCTTGGTTCATCGTAGCCGGTTTTATCAAATTCGTGGATAAAATCTTTTCGTAATTTTCTATTTGCAATAAAAATATTGGAAAACTGTAAACCTGCAAGATTAAAACTTTTACTTGGTGCAGTACAGATTACTGAATTATTCAAAGCTTCCTCGCTAATATTTCCGTAAACTGTATGAACATTGTTACCAAAAGTTATATCTGAATGAATCTCATCACTTACTACAAGGACTTTGTGGCGTAAACAGATTTCAGAAATTTTTTGTAATTCTTTTTTTGTCCAGACTCTTCCTCCCGGATTATGAGGCGAACACATAATAAAAAGTTTTACATTTTCTTCAATAATCTTTTTTTCAAAATCCTCAAAATCAATTTCATAGTGCAACTTATCATTTTCTTTTTTCATAACAAGAGGACTGTTTACGACTTTTCGGCCAAGAGATTGAATTATCATAAAAAAGGGATAATAAACTGGCTTTTGTATGAGGACAGACTCTCCTTCTTTTGTATAAGCCTTGATTGCCGTTGCAATAGCAAAACAAACACCTGGAGTATTTACAATCCATTCTTCCTGAATTGTAAAATTGTGGCGTTCTTTATACCATTTTTTTACAGCTTCATAGTATCGATTGTCAGGTCTGCTGTAGCCATAAATACCATGAAAAGCTTTTTCTGAAATAGCTTTTTGAATGCAAGGAGCTGTCGGAAAATCCATGTCCGCAACCCATAGACTTATTGCATCTAATGGCTTACCGCGCCTCTTAGCCAGATCATACTTTATTGCGTTTGTATTTTTTCTATTTACAACAGTATCAAAGTCATATTTCATTTTATACCTCGAGCGCCTGTTTTAAATCTTTTATCAAATCATCCTCATTTTCTATTCCTACAGAAAGACGCAGTGTCGCAGGAGTTATTCCATTTTTTAGGCGTAATTCTTCTGGCACATCAGCATGAGTTTGAGTTGTCGGATACGTAATTAACGTTTCTACTCCCCCAAGACTTTCTGCATACTTTATGAGCTTTACAGAACTTAAAACCTTTTTTGCAAGAGCCTCACTGGTTACCTTAAAAGTTACCATTGCACCAAAACCTCTTGCCTGTTTTTTCATAGTCTCGTACCCGGGATGTTCTGAAAGGCCTGGATAAATTACTGTTGTTACTTCAGGCTGAGTTTTTAAGAATTCAACAATTTTCTGAGCATTTTTCTGAGCTGCTTCCATTCGTACTGCAAGGGTTTTTATTCCTCTAAGAACAAGCCAACAGTCAAAGGGAGAAAGTCCTGCTCCTGTTGTTTTTATTAAAAATCTCAGTTTTTCCTGGATTTCTGGACGATTCGTAATAACAAATCCCGCAAGAGTATCATTATGGCCTGAAAGATATTTGGTTCCACTGTGAATTACAACATCTGCCCCAAGTTTTAATGGATTCTGAAAGTATGGCGACAAAAAAGTATTATCTACAATCAACAGAATCTTATGACGTCTGGTGATCTCTGCAAGTTTTTGGATGTCTGTAACATTCATCATTGGATTTGTAGGAGTTTCAATGTAAACAGCTTTTGTTTCAGGTCTAATTAAGGATTCTACATCATCACAACTGCAATTTGCCCGGGTAAAGTGGATTCCATTTTTTGAGGTAACATGATCAAAAAGTCGGATTGCGCCACCGTATAGATCCGAATCAATTACAAGATGATCTCCCGGCTTAAAAATTTCAAAAAGCAAACTGATTGCAGCCATTCCAGAACTAAGAGCAAAGGCATCAAGCCCTCCTTCAAGTTGAGCAACAACCTTTTCAACCTGCTCTCTTGTTGGGTTTTGTAAACGGGAATAATCAAAACCCGTACTCTGACCGGCAGCAGGATGGGCATAAGTTGCGGTCTGATAAATCGGAAAACTTACCGCACCAAAATGAAGTTTTTTACAGTCACCTTCTTCGCTATTTTCTTCCAGCTCTGTTTCTAAATGAAGGCATTTTGTTTGAATATTAATAGACATAGTGAACTCCCTTAAAACTGACAATCCAAATTAACTAGATTGTGTATTCTACTTCCTGAACTTGACCGCCATAATTAAGAATCTCAAGAATCTTGTTTCTGTAATATACGAAAACATCCTGTTTTCTGGCTCTTGGTTTTGCAAGTTCAATATCAATTACTGCTTCTACTTTTGAAGGTCTTGCGCTCATAACAACTACCTTGTCACTCATGTAAATTGCTTCATCAACATCATGAGTAACCATAATCATTGTCATGTTGTATTCATTTTTTATACGCAGGATTTCGTCCTGAAGATTCATCCTGGTAAACGCATCTAAAGCACCAAGAGGTTCATCAAGCAAAAGGACTTTTGGGTGCCCCACTAGAGCACGAGCCAGACTTGCCCTCTGCTGCATACCGCCAGAAAGCTGATGGGGGTATGACTTTTCGAATCCTTTTAATCCTACAAGTTCAATAATGTCATCTACGTCCTTTTTATGAGTTTTATAGATTTTTCTTGCCTTAAGACCAAATGCAACATTTTCTTTAACAGTAAGCCAGGGAAAAAGATTTGATCCCTGAAAAGCAAAACCTCTATCAGCACCTGCTTTTACAATTTTTTCGTCATCAAGAAAAACTTCACCCTCATAGTTTTTTTCCAGCCCACCTATGATTCTAAGCAGTGTTGATTTACCACAACCAGAAGGACCAATCAGACTGATAAAACTTCCAGGCTCTACATTTAAGTTAAAATTATTCAAAACTTTAACTTCGTCAAAAGATTTATTTATATTTTGAATATTTATCTTTCCTACCATCTGATAACTCCTTTCTGCCAAACCATTATTTTGTCTCTAAACTTAAATAAAAGTGTCAGAATCAGTGAACATAAAATGGCAATTACAATTAAACCTGCATATACGCCGTCATACTGCATTACAGATTTTTGCCAGTTTATGTACCATCCAATTCCTGAAGAGTTACCATTCATTTCTACAGCCATCAGAGTTGCAAAAGAAGAAACTATTCCATAAAACAAACCTAGAAAGATTTGAGGTAAACTTGCTGGAACCGCAATTTTAAATATTTTGGTAAATGTATTTGCGCCCAGAGTTTCGCTTACTTCAAAAAAAACTTTATTTACGCTTTGAATTCCGCTAGCCGTCATGAGCGTTACCGGGAACCAGACTGCAAATGCAATCAAAAAGACATTTGCCCCATGAGTTGTTGGAAAAACACTCAAAGCTAGAGGAATCCACGCAGTAGTTGGAACCGGACCTAAAAACTTAGTAACAGGATTTAGCCAGTATCCAACTTTTTGATTGTACCCCAGAGCAAGACCAGAAAAGAACCCTGTAATCAGGCCCCACAAAAATCCTTGAATTAATAACCCTAAAGAAAACAAAAGATTTTTCAAGAGAAAAAATTTCTGTTCCCACAAAAGTCCTGTAATTCTATCCAAAGAAGGAAAGTATAAAACAGGGAGCCATCTTGTCTTTGAGACAACTGTATTAAGCAAAGCTAAAAAAACAATCAGGCCTGTGTAAAAAGGCATTTTTTTGTTAAGCTTTTGTCCAAATTCTTTTGCAAAAATACCAGCAATCTGGCTGATTATCAAAACGCCTGCCGTTACTAAAAGTAAATCTATGTAATACGGACTTGCGGTTCTTTTTTGCTTACCACTTTCTGGAATTACAAAATATAATAAAATTGAAATTGCAATTCCTATATAAGGCAATGTTGCATATATGATTTTTTTTTGCTTTTTGTCCATACACAACCTCTTGTCTGGAGTTTTTTTGATTTTGCTATTATTCGCAGCAAGAATTACATTTTGCAGCTACCTTTTCACCATGCTTTAATTTATTTTCTACATGACCAAGCTTTTCTACATAAGTTTCTGTATATGTTCCGTCAGCATTGTAAACATATGAATCAGGAACATCATCAAAAGCAATAAAGTGATCATTAATGAATTTTTCTTCGTCATCAATTGATTTAAGAACACCCATTTCTTTTAACTGATAAATTGCGTTGCTCATTGTTTTGCGGGCAAGATTTACAGATGGAGTATAATTGTAAGTACCCAAAAGGTATGCATTCTGTTCTAAATCCCCACTCATCTGTTTATTGTCAATCTGCAACTTGGCAGCCTTATGAGGATCAGCCTGTACAAAAGCCGATGCCTTAAGAATAGCACGAACAAATGCTTTTACAGCCTCTGGATGTTTAGTTACTGTTTCTTCAGAAACAAATGTCATACAGCAGTATTCCTGGCTGAATCTTTCATCTTCAGTTGTATCAAGAATTTTTCGAACTTTATAATCACGCTCTGTGATATAGGCAATTGGGTCATGCAAGCCAACAAAATCTACTGCTTTATTTTCAAGAGCTAAAGGCAAATCAGTCATTCCGTAAATAGCGATTTTAAATTCCTGATTTGGACCGTATGCTACATGACCATGGTCATAGAATTTTCGCTGAAAAGCGATTGTTGACGAATCCTGAACCGAAACAAATCCACCTGTTTTTCCAACAAGATCATCAACTGTGTGGTAAGGAGAATCTTCTCTTACATAAAACTTTGTACAACCTGTGTGAACACCTGTAAGAAATTTAACATCAAGACCGTTATCCATCTGTGGAATAAGGCTTCCTGCAAGTCCAAGAGTTGCTTCAATTTTATGAGCAACTACCAGTTCACTGCCTTTAGACATATCAATTTCTACAGGTTCCCATTTAATTCCAGCCTTTGAAAATTCTTCTTCAAAAATTCCAACATCAATACCCACATGAAGAGGAGCCGCACAGAGTCCTGCGTTAGAAGTTCCAATACGGAAAACATAGTCCTTATTTTCTTTCTTACAAGAAACTAAACTTACTGCAAGTGCTGACAGTGCTAAAACTGTTGTTAATAATTTTTTCATTTTTTAACCTCACAAAAAAATCTATAAATTGTCATACAAATCTTCTGTGAAAGTAAGACTTCCACGATAACCGCTGTATGTACGGTTAAAAACCAAACGCTCATTCATCGGAAAGGTAGCGTTCAAAAACTGAATTTCTTTTTCTAAAGCAACTTCCTTTTCATTTGTGCTTCCTACAAGCAGCGTAATTTCCTCAGGTTCATTTCTAATGGCCTGATTGATTTCCCACTGATCGCTGGCAAAAACAATTTTTGGAGCGGTTGCATATTCAAGGGACGAAACTTCAGAAATGATTCTTTCCTTATCTTCAGGTCTGAAAATTGGTTCCGTTATAACTACAAGAACAGGTGTAAAACTGTAGTCATTTGCAAGATAACGGGTTATTCCCACTGCACTTGCGGCATCTCCTGCTACAGCAAAGCGCTTCCAGCTCAATTGTCCGATTGACTGTGCAAGATAGCTGTAAACGTAATCCTCTTCTTCTTTAATAACTTTTTCTACAAATCCTTTATCAAGATTCAAGGCTTCTGCAACTTGTCGAACAAAACGACTGGTATCGGTAGCCCCAATAGGAAGTCCTGGGAAACGGATGTAAGGAACTCCAAACTTCTTTTCGAACTTTTCACAAGGGCCTTTCATGAGCCATGGATTAACGACAATGTTAAGAGCAGCTTCTGAACAGGTTTCAATTGTTTCAATTCCCTGGTGCTTAGTAAAAAATGTATTTACTTTGAGCCCCAGTTTTGAAAGAATACGGTCGATTTCTTCAAAAGTTCCACTCCAGAATGGATCGTGATATGGAATGATTCCAAGAATATTTACAAGTTTTTCATCTTTTTTAGACGCTGGCTTAATCACCTTATCAATAAAGGTATTCCATATAACTTCGTACCCAAGATTACTGTCTCCTGCAAAACCTGGAGTTTCTATCGGATAAACCTTAATTCCCTCATCAGCAAATTCGTCAGTAACACTTACAATATCATCTCCGATGATTCCTGCTGTACAACCTGTGAGAACAAAGTACGCATCCGCATCAATAACCTCTGTGGCACCCTTGATTGTTGAACGCAGTTTGTTAACTCCTCCAAAAACAACTTCTTTTTCCAGCATGTTACTTGAGGGAATCGATACACCACTTACAAAACAAGCATGCTTATGACCACTCTGGCCCTGATCCGCAGCAGTAGTCTGCATACAGCAACCTGGTCCTGAATGTAAAATCGGACAAACTCTGTGAATCGCACCCAAAACTGAATTTATACCGGCAAGAACACAACCACCTCTAGGGTTTTCTGTAACAAATGACATGTTTACTCCTTAGGGAGAGGACAACCCCTCACCTTTCCCGAGCACGGCTTAGGGCTGCTGCCCTAAGAACCCGCTTTCACGGGGTTAACTGTTTTTTATGTATTTGAACGGATTTTCTTCGTACCAACTTGCTTTATATGGTAGCTTTACATGCTCTGCAAGTTTTTTATTAAAACCCGGATTAGATAGCTGATCTGCAATCTTATTTCCTAGGTACAAAAGTCCGTCATACCCCATGGTTGGTCTCTTTCCATCAAGAACATGAGTTGTAGGAATTCCCAACTTTGCTGCCCAGTCAGGAACTCCAATAAATGCGTCCGGCTTAAGTTTGTTTACCAGATTGACCTGTTCAAAAGGCTGCATATTTGCAATATCCACGATAAAGTCCTTGTGAATTCCGTTTAGATATTCCACATCAACCTGTGCATCTGCATCGTAAGTTGGGGTTTCTAATCCCACAAGCTTCATTCCAAAGTCGTCAATCAAAGCCGCTGCTGCAAAAGAACGACCTGTTCCACCACAGATAAACACTCTTTTTCCTTCAAGTCGAGAGCGAATCTTTGCTACTAGAGGCTCAATGCGCTGGTGTTCACGTTCTATAATTTCTTCTACTTCGTTTTCTTTACCAATAATCTTTGCAATTCCCCGGTACCATTTATCGGTGTTGCGAATTCCTATTGGCATTACAGTATGGGAATAAGGAATGCCATAATCCTCTTCTAGAGTTTTCATGAACTCATCTGCAAAAACCTTACAGATGCTGGTACTGGCCACAGCCTGAGGAATACGCTTGATTTTTTCCAAAGAACTGTAAAATGGAATGTAATTTACTTCTGCACCAATAAGGTTGAGCATACGTTCCATTTCTTTCTGGTCTGCATAACTTACAGTCGTAGGAGCAAATAGATTCACAAGATTCGGAACTGTCGGAAGCTTCTTCTTTTTCAAAATATATTTATTGATAGAAATAAAAGCCGAATCAAAACCGCTGGCGCAAATCTTGCTTTTAAAACCTTCGCAGTGAATTGGCACAATTGTCTGCTCCGGATATTCTTCATTTAATGATTCTGTAATGGCATCAATATCATCTCCAATAATTCCAGAAGCACATGAAGAGTAAACAAAAATCAGCTTTGGATTGTATCGGTCTACAGCTTTTTTTACTGCCTCACGGAGTTTCTGCTCACCACCGAATACAACACTTTTCTGATCAAGATTGGTTACGATGATACGGGGATTCTTTATATATTTTTCACCACGATGAGCCTGCCCAACACGGAACATATCTACTGCCATAATTGTGCAGCCTACACATCCCTGTGGAGAATGAGAAATAAAAACAGAATCCTCAAGACTCATGAGACAGGCCATGCTGTTTATCTGCTGGCACTGTAATCCCTGAGCAAAAGAACGGTCAGCCCTCTTTAAGCACTTTCCTGCAAACATTTCCTGGGCACTAAGGCTTGAACCGCCAAAATCGTTAACTCGACCTTCTCTACTTTCACGAACTCCTGAATACTGTACTGCCATTAGCCATGCCTCCTTTATTACCGCACACCAACTTACTTTTTTAGGCTTATGTGATTATCAAGCTTATAAAAATATTTCGTAATCTTTTCTAAAGCTTCTTCCACACTGCATTCCACGTCAAAAGTAGAAATCGCTTTTTTTTCAAGCTGCTTTGTAACATTAAAGCCAATTCTTGCAGCCACAATACAACGACAGTCAGAAAGAAGTTCAACCTTTGCAGAAGGTTCTCCATTTCCACCACAACCGCAGCCATTTCCCTTTCCAGAAGAACAGGAAACTTTTCCTGCATTACAATCTGCGCTCAATGAATCAGAAACATTTTCAGGTACAGGTCTTTTTTCCAAAAGATAAAAGGCACCATCATCCTGAACTTCATAAATGTAAAAAAATGAAGCAGCTCCAAAATGTAAATCCACATTTTTTCCATCGCCAGAAGCAATTGCAATCTTGTAATCCATGAAATCCCCTAAAAAAATAATTACCTAGTAAAAAACTAGGTAATTAAAATATAAGTCTTATTCCCTACTTAGTCAATAGGTAATAAGAAAGTTTATTTTTTTAATGAAATTGTATACTGCCAGCTGAACGGAATGCTCAAAGACTTGAATCCGTTATCGTCAAAAGAAGTTCTTATGCCAGTTCGGAATATTCCAAAACGAGTATCATAATCAACAAAAGGATATACAGTGAATATATTTGAACTGTCTGTTTCATTTAATACATGCTTATAACTTGCACTTGTTCCTATTTTAAGATTCTCTAAATCAGCATAATAAATTCTAACTGCAGCTGTTAAAGGAACTCCATTTGCTTTTGTAACAAATTCATTTGTTGTAGCGTCTAAGGAGATATTATTTAAGCCGGAAAGAACTGTTGCGTAGAAGGAAAGATTTATATCTTTAAGTGAATACCCTGCAGAAACATGAATCAAATGCTCTGTATTCTGAATATAAGTTTGATCTGAATTATTGTATACATACCCTGCATTAAGCAAAAAATTATCTAAACTTAAAAGTTCTGCACTAGAAGCAAATGTTCTTGTATTTTCTAAAACATCCTGTGCTGTAGCTGCAATCTTAAAAATATCGTTGAGGGCAAATTCTGCTCCAAAGTTTAAATCTACATGAGAATCAATTCCAAGTCCGCTGGAAAGTTTTAAACCAAACCCGCTGTCACTAGGAGAAATATCGGCTAAAATTCCAAAACCATTTTTATCCAAAAGTAACCCGTGAGCAAGATAATCATCAATACCTGCAAGATAAGCCGATGATGAAGCCCATTTCCAAAAGAATGCATTTCCTGCAATAAAGTTTAACTGCTTTATTGGCCGCACATTTGCATATCCCTGGAGCAATGTTGCAAAGTCAACATCACCACGAATATTTACACGTACACGACCATCAATTTTTTCAGAAGCTAAATCAAACTGAATACGATCACCTACTACTGCAGTCTGTTTTGTCCCGTCTGAATCAAATTTAAGAAAATCACTGGTTCCAACATTATCCTGATTTCCTCCAAAAGTATTTGTAAGAGAAACATTAAACGCACTTACAGTGTGAACCAATAAAAACAAAGAAACTCCAAAAATAATAAATTTTTTCATAAAACCTACCTCGCTATTTTTTTGAAACATTCAGGCCTTAAAAGTTTCTGTGCTTTATATATAACTTTTTTAAATTTTTGAATAATATTTTTTTCTGATAGGTGTAATAAATTATTTTTATATGGATATATATAAAATTAGGAACTATAAATATCTTCTGAAGCACTTTAATTAGAAGAATGAGGTAAGGTGATTTTTTTCAGCAGATGCCTTAAGTAAATTACTTCAAATACCAGTGTCGGAGGCCATGAAAAAGGGTAAGCCAGGGCAACTGCAAGAGAAGAATCCGTGATTTTTGTGATTGTAAAAAGATAGGTCTGGCGCAGCAGGACAAAGCCTGTGAAAATGATTATTGTTGGAACTGTGGTATAGCCCAGCCCCTGGGAAATCTGGCAGAAAACCATGGTTCCGAAGCAGAAAAGATAAAAGCTTGCAGAGGCACGGATGAACATTGCCCCGTAGCGGATGACTGAAGGCTCGGAATTAAATATTGAGGCAAGGATGGGGGCAAATATAATCAGTGCGGCGGAAATCATAAATATTTCTGCTCCTCCAAGAACGCAGGAAATCTTTATTCCCCTGTAAACCCGGTCCATTTTTCCGGCTCCATAGTTCTGTCCTGTAAAAGTCATGGCGGTTGCACAGATACTCACCATTGCAAGAATGGAAAGCTCGTCAAAGCGGGCGTAAACTGCCCAGCCTGCCATGCAGTCTGCCCCGAAGCGATTTATGTAACGC
>CADBSK010000084.1 GCA_902797305.1 uncultured Spirochaetaceae bacterium
AGGTTTAGCAGATTTAAGAGCCTTAGCTTCGAACTGTGGGTGGAGGAGCTGATCAAGCTGATCTGGTTTTACGCGGAGAAGAGCTTCTTCTTTAGTGATCATACCTTCAGCTACCATGTCTACAGCCATCTTAACAGCTGCTGGACCAGTACGCTTACCGTTACGACACTGAAGCATGAAGAGTTTTCCTTCCTGTACAGTGAATTCCATATCCTGCATATCGCGATAGTGTTCTTCGAGGCGGTTGCGGATTGTAGAGATTTCTTTGAAGATTTCTGGCTGCTGTTTTTCGAGAGCAGAGATATCCATTGGAGTACGGATACCAGCTACTACGTCTTCACCCTGAGCGTTGATGAGGTATTCAGCCATGAAGTGGTTTTCACCAGTAGATGGGTCACGAGAGAATGCAACACCAGTACCTGATGTTTCACCCATGTTACCAAATACCATGGCCATTACAGTAACAGCTGTTCCCTTAATAACATTTTCGTCAATGTTGTTAAGTTTGCGGTAAATGATAGCACGTTCATTCATCCAAGAACCGAATACAGCGCCGATAGCAGCCCACATCTGATCCTTTGGATTCTGAGGGAAGTCTTCTCCCTTTTCTTTTTTGTACATTTCTTTGTACTTAGCTACAATTGTCTGAAGTTCTTCTGTTGTAAGCTCTGTATCTTCTTTAATGCCACGAATAGCTTTTACTTCGTCGATAATTGCTTCGAATTTGTCATGGTCTACGCCCATAGCAACGTTACCGAACATCTGGATAAAGCGGCGGTAAGCGTCCCATGCGAAACGTGGGTTATTTGTTTTGTTAGCAAGACCAACAACAGATTTATCGTTAAGACCGAGGTTGAGGATTGTATCCATCATACCTGGCATAGATTCAGCAGCACCAGAACGAACTGATACGAGAAGTGGATCATTTTCGTCACCAAGTTTCTTGCCGAATACTGTTTCAAGCTTGTTAAGGTATTCATTTACCTGTGCATCAAGATCAGCTGGGTATTTTCTTCCCAACTTGTAGTATTCCTGACAAACGTCAATAGAAATTGTGAATCCAGGTGGAACTGGAAGACTCAAAGGAGCCTTTGCCATCTGAGCAAGGTTAGCACCTTTACCACCGAGGATTGGGCGCATTGATTCATCGCCTTCAGCATCCCCGTTACCAAAAAAGTAAACATACTTTGTAGCCATTGATTTTACTCCATTAAAAGGATAGTTAGAATATTATAGAAAATAGTAACTTTTAAAGGGTTTATAGTCAATTAGCACAGTTGAAATCTACATTATAACTCTGTTTTGTTTTAAAAAATTTTTATGCAAAACCTCAGTTAAATTAGTTCTGTGAGTCGTTTCTGTGTTTATAAGATTTAATTTTTTGCTTTAGATGAACAATCGATTCACGGTATTTAATACTTGTAATCGAAGGGAATTTTTTAATCCATCGTTCAGCATTTTTTTGGT
Organism: uncultured Spirochaetaceae bacterium; assembly: GCA_902797305.1. Classification (GTDB taxonomy): domain Bacteria; phylum Spirochaetota; class Spirochaetia; order Treponematales; family Treponemataceae; genus Treponema_D. The sequence continues at coordinate 1,468 of CADBSK010000084.1, forward strand.
GAATCAAAAACTCATCCCACTTTTTAGAAAAACTATCGTTAAAGTTTTCACGGTGAGTTTCCATTCTATTTTTGATAGAAGCAAGCTGTTCTGCCATAGTCGTATCTTTAAACCAGGATTCTGAATGGAATTTTTCTTTGGCATTTTCGATAAAATCTTTGATTCTTTCGTTGTAAACTGTAAAGTCAACGAGTTTGTGGATTGTAAAAGTGAGGTCAATTAACAGAGCAACAGCAAAAATATCATTTGCAAGATTCAAGTATACATCATCAAACAGAGCAAAGAATCTGTTTATTAAAGGTTGAACAAAGTCTATAACCCCAACTGTCATAATTCCGAAAAGAACAGAGTTTAAAAGGCAAACGCGGCCTTTGATATTGAGAGGAATGGTTTTTCCTTTTATCGTAATTTTCATGTTGGAATAGTCCCACCAGTGGGCATGGAACATTTTTTCCAAAAGCCAGCTTCCGATGTACTCAACAATCGAACAGAAGAAGATTCCGCTTAAAAAAAGCACCCAGACTGGATTCTGTAACTGTTTAGGAAGGGCTAGAATTACGATTCCGCCAAAACCGTAGATTGGGCAGAGGGGACCGTATAAAAATCCTCTGTTAATAAATTTGTGTTCATAAAAAATGCCAACATAAAGCACTTCACAAATCCAACCAATAAAGCTGAACATCAAAAAAGTTAAAAACGCCTTAGATAGTTCAACTGACTGAAAGGTTATTGGGCTGGTAGAAAGCCATTCATTTAAATGAGAAATCATACTTTTAATTTAAGAATAATAAACTCTACTTGCAATAAAAAATTAGTTAGATTAATGTATAAATATGAAGTTTTTTTTAACAAAAGAAGAAAAGGAAGAGATTTATAAATTATATAATCATAAAGATTTACCAAAGATTAAAAATATCTTTTTTTATAGTTATGCTTGTTTTGCTAAAATATTTTTTTATGTTTTCTTTGGGGTAGGAAGTGTTTTCCTCGCACTTTTTGTTTTTCCTTGGATCAGATTATTTCATCATAGCAAATTGCAGTATCAGATTGCAGCAAGAAAATTTGTATCTGCTTCATTTAGAATGTTTCTGAATTTTATGAGACTCATGGGTGTTACAAAAGTTAAGGTCGATGATCTTGAAGCTTATAAGAACATTCATTCAAAAATCATTATTGCAAATCATCCTTCAATTCTTGACTTTGTATACATCATGAGTATGGTTCCAAATGCAAACTGTATTGTACGAGGCGGTCTTGCAAAGACTGTACTTGGTGGTGTAATCCGTCAGTGCTACATCGTTAATACTCTAGGTTTTGATGAACTCTGTCAGCTTTGTGAAGAAACACTTAAAGAGGGAAATAACGTAATCATCTTCCCTGAAGGAACAAGAACTCCTCGTCATGGATATAATCACTATAAGAAAGGTGCAGCGCGAATTGCATACAATGCAAAATGTGATGTTCAGCCAATTTTAATTGGTGGAAATGATAAATACGGACTCGGAAAGCACGATCCATTCTGGTCATATAACCATACAGAAAAATATGTGTATGATTTTAAATTGCTTCCGGTTATTTCAATTCAGGAATATCTTGACTGCACAGAAACAATTGCTGCTAAGCGTTTGACAGAAAAGATGGAAAAGCAGTTGTTTGAAGCTGTTTCTGAAAATGATAAGTATTATGTAACAAACCGTGATACAAGTGTTGCGGATTTGTTCTAGATTTACAAATGAATATGTAAATAACAGATTATAATATTGATATAATTACATCTGTTTGGTAATATTAATTAACACTTATGACGGAATTACAAATTCTGTCAGTCGAGAGGTAATATGATGGCTAAAGATGAAATCTTTGCAAAACTTAAGGGAATTCTTGTTTCTGAATTTGAAATTGAAGAAGATGCAATCACTCCTGAAGCAACTCTTTTTGATGATTTGGAACTCGACTCAATCGATTCTATCGACTTGATTCAGAAAATGAAGGAATTCATGCCAGCAGGAACAAAGTTTGATCCAGCAATCTTCAAGACTGTAAAAACAGTTCAGGATGTTGTTGATGTTCTCGTTCCTTACATGGCCTAATTTCAAAATATCACTGACGTAAGTTAGAATAAGCGCTGAAAAGGGGAAACTCTAGAACAGCGCTTTTTTTTTCTACCATTAAATTAAGTTTTAGAGGAAATAAATGGAAGCAAATCTTCACGACATTACTAACGAAAAAATTTTGGAACAAAGCCAGAACTCTATTGCATTAGAGTTTATGATTCCAGAAAGCAGCGATTTTTTTGATGGACACTTTCCAGAATTTAAGCTTTTACCAGCAGTTGCTCAGTTTGAAGTAATTACCCGATTTTCTAGAAAATATCTTGGAAGTCAGCGCTATATTCCAACAATTAAGAGAATTAAGTTTTCTGCGCCAATCAGACCAAATTCAAAAATCAGATTGGATTTAACCCGTAACGATGTAAAGGGAACAATTTCTTTTAACATGGCTGATGCTGACAATGCAGAACATGTATATTCTTCGGGTTCCTTCAATTTTATTCAAGAGTAGGATTAGTTTATGGCTAAAGAAGAGGCATTGCTTACACACGAAACAACTGTAACAGCAGAATTTTATGATGTGGATTCAATGAATGTTGTCTGGCACGGAAATTATGTAAAATTTATGGAAGTAGCCAGATGTGCTCTTTTGGATGAAATTGGATATGGTTATAAAGAAATGGCAAAAGACGGATATGCCTTTCCTATAACTACGTTAAAAATAAAGTATGTGCGTTCTTTATACTTTGCTCAAAAGGCAAAAGTAAAGACGGAACTGTTGAGTTACGAAAACATGCTTAAAATCAGATACGAAATCTATAACGAAGAAGGACTTTTGCTGACAAAGGCAGAAACCACTCAAATGGCTATTAAGTTAGGCACAACAAGTGGAGAATTTGTTACCCCTGAGCGTTTTAGAAAACTCGTAGAAAGCAAAATTCAGAAATAAAATAGGAGACCATAAATGGCTGTAGAACCAAAAAACTTGCCACAGTTTATCGATCATGATGAATTGATAAATTACCTTCCTCATAAAGGAAAGATGTTCCTTTTGACACGTGTTACTCAGCACGATGTTGATAAACATACAATCACAAGTGAATACGACATCACCGAAAATTGTATTTTTTATGAAAAAGAATTTGATGGTGTACCAACATGGGCTGGCTTTGAACTCATGGCTCAAGGAATCAGTGCTCTTACAGGTATTACTAATAAAATTAAAGGAAGAGAACCACTTCCTGGAATGATTTTGAGCGTAGTTGATTTTAAGGCAAGCGTAGGATTTTTAAAGAACAATTCAACTTGTCAGATGAAAATCGCTGAAGACTATCGCGACGAGGAAACTCATACATATCGCTATATCTGTTCACTTTTTGCAGCTGTCGGGGATTCAGAACCAGCTGCTACTGCAAAAATTACAGTAATGGAAACAGAAGATATGCTTAAGATGTTCTCGGCATAAAAAATTAGGAGGAATAAAATGAACGAAGACAAGAAAGTTTTAATTACAGGTGCATCAGGCGGACTTGGTCGCGCATGTGCAGTAGAGGCAGCAAAAGCCGGATATTATGTAATCTGCCACTACAATGGAAGCAAAGCAAAAGCTGAAGAAACTTTGGCTCAGGTAGAAGCAGCTGGTGGAAAAGGTGAATTGATTCAGTTCAACATTAGTGATCGCGAAGACTGCAAGACTAAGCTTGATGAATTGACTGCAAAACTTACAGCAAACGGAGAAATCCTTTGGGGTGTAATCAGCAACGCAGGTATTACCCGCGATAATACATTCGTAGGCCTTGAAGACAGCGATTGGGATTCTGTAATCCATACAAATTTGGACAGTTTCTACAATGTTCTTAAACCTCTGGTAATGACAATGGCAAGCCGCAAAAACAAGCGCGGTGGACGCATTATCACTGTTGCCAGTGTAAGCGGAATTATCGGAAACCGCGGACAAACAAACTATTCTGCTTCAAAAGGTGGAATCATCGCCGCAACTAAGGCCCTTGCAGTAGAACTTGCTGGCCGCAAAATTACCTGTAACGTAATCGCTCCTGGTGCAATCGAAACAGAAATGACTGCAAACATCATCCCAGAAGCAAAAGAAATCATGATGAGCACAATCCCAATGAAGCGCATGGGCCAGCCGGAAGAAATCGGTGCAACAGCCGTATTCTTGCTAAGCGAAGGTGCAAGCTACATTACTCGTCAGGTAATCACTGTTGATGGTGGTATGGTAGGGTAAGCGAAGCGTTAGCGGAGTTGTGACCGAAAAGGCATTCTGCTTCGCTTTCCAATTTGCTACGCAAATTGGCGAGTGGCTTCTAGCTAACTTTTAATAACAAAAAAGAGATCGTGAGATTTTCTCGCGGTCTCTTTTTTGTTGAAATTACTGTAAACTGTTTTTAAGGGCTAGTATTTCTTGTAAGGGGAGTTCTGTGGCCAGGGCGATTTGTTCTGGAGTGAGCAGATTCATTTGGAGTAGATTTCGGGCATTCTTAAGAGCGGTTTCGCGGGCTCCTTCTTCCTTTCCATCTTGAAAGTTAGTTCTTAAAAAGAGTTCCTCATCAAATTCTGTTAAAATGTCACCCATAATCTGGCTCCTTTCTCTCTTAAAAAGTCCATCAAGAAGATTTTCTTCAATTGCCCAGTCGACGGCCTGATTGATTGCTTCTCCCAGGGTCATACCGTCTTTTCTATTCTGTTTAACCTTAGCAACGAAACTACAGTAATCATATAATGGTTTACATTTTTTGTTAAGTTCTTTTCCTTTGTCAGAAGTCAGGTTAATTACTTTGCAAGTCCATTCAAAATTTTTATCGTTACGAGGAATTTCAAAAGCATTTGTCAGCTTAAGTTCGGTTATAAAATCTAATTTCTTGTCATCACCTGTGTAAAAAACGATATATTCTGGTGTAGGTATCTTTTTCAATGTTGAATTGTATATAGAAATATCGTTGGTGGTTATATAGTTCTGGTAAAGTTTTGCAAAATAGAAAAAGCCTCTTAGCGGCATGTTGGGGTTGTAGCTGGATTGATGCTCGTAAAGGTTCATGCGCGAATCTAGCAAGAACGAAACGTCATTTTTCATTTTGATGTAGACTACATCTTCGATTGTTGTAAGAGCCAGGTCATCAATATTTTGATAGTTGGAATCGTTAAGTGCGTTATATAGTTCCAAAAGCCATGGTTTATGTTCTTCGCGGCCAAAGATGGTTCTGAACAGGGTGTCCTGGTATTTTCTGTTTGGTGTGTTTTCTTTCATACTTTTTGCTCCTTATAAAACTCCGCGTTAGCGGCGTGCCATGGATGGCACGAATCGCAGTTTTGCCAACGGCAAAATGTGCATGTGATAAAAAGTACACGGAAGTACTTTTTATCACGCCTCCTTACATATAAATAGTAAAAAAGTATGCATTTTCGGCAAAAAGTTAAAAAAAATTATTTTGACAATATATATACTAGAATAATCTTAAAAATAACTTTGAAAATGGATTGTTTTCAAAACGGAGGATTTATGTCATTAAAAAATTCAACGATGCTTGCTATGTCTTGCATCGTTGAAAAAATTTGTTGCAATATATCAATAGTATGATAAAAAAAATAATTTTTTATAGTTCTGTTATTTTCTTAGTTTTAAATTCTGTTATTTACTCGCAAACAAAAATAATTTCTAATACAAAAGTAGAAAAAGTTATAGAGCCTAAGTTGTATACGGAAAAATCTATTATTAAGAATGTTTCAAAAGAGGATCTTTCTGAAGATTTTAATGCTTTTGTCTATTTTTTGAAGACTTCATATATTGCATATGATGAAATGATTCAGAAAGGATTTGAATTAGAAGATTTTATTGCTGATATTAACTTAAAGATTAAAAATGATGTAATCAAAACATCTAACGATTTAATAATAAACATGTATGAACAATTAAAATGTTTTATCAGTGATACTCATTTTGCATTAGCAAATAATAATTACACTTACAATTTTAATCACAAATATTACGAAGAAAAATCGAATTTTCCAAACGAATTTTTAATGCAAACAAATAAAAACTCGGTTTATTTAAGTATGCCAGGTTTTTTACCTGATTATTTTCCAGAAAATACATCTACAAAAGATTTTTTTCAAAAAGTTTATTCAAACTTCAAAGTAATACAGAATAAAAATTATCTAATTATAGATTTAAGAAATTGTCCCGGCGGATTAACAGATTATCCGTTACTTCTTTTGTATTCTTTATACGAAGGAGGGGATGTAATTATTCCAAGTAAAATTTTTGATGCAAGACAGTTAGGGGCAGAAATAATTTATAAACGTACAAGATTTATAGAGACGCCTGTAACAGAAAGTCTTAGATATCAGAGAGCTGTTTATACAGGAAATAGCGGTTATGAGGATGATTATAAAACTGCTTCTATAATGCAAATGTCAAATCCCAAACGGATAGTAAGAATTGAGAATGTAAAGAGTACTCATAAAATTCATAAACCTGCATATAATGGAAAAATAATTTTCCTTACAAATAATAAAACTGCCAGTGCTGCAGAAAGCATAATCCTTCAAAGTAAGGTTTTATTTCCTGGTAAGGTAAAAGTTCTAGGGCAGAATACTTCAGGCTGCCTAACTTATATTGATGCTTTTCAATTTTCAATGCCAAATAATAGTTTTGCAGTATCTATGACGTTTAGATCGATAGAAGAAAGTTTAAAGGAATTTGACAGTTGGAAAGGTGAAGGTGTCGGCATAGAACCAGATATGATTTGTTCTGATGATGAAATGCTTCAAAATTTAATAAAGATTACAAGAGATAAAGCTTTGCGGTTAAAAAATGATTAATAATGAGATTTATAGTTTAAAAGATGTTAGTCAACATATTGCTGTAATAAGGAGCAGATACATGTTTATTAAAGAAAAAATGAACAAAATTTTGACTTTGTTGTTATTCTTATTGGCTTTTTTTGCTTCTGCTCAATCTGTATCAGATTTGAATAAAGAAAAGTATTATAAATTGGAAATTAATCAATTTGATTATGCAGTTATGAATTCGTATCCTCAAACGGTTATTGATGTAAAAAACAAAAAGAAAAAATCAATTATAAAATTAAAAACTCATGGAACATTAAATGAATATAATTCAATTATTAGTAATACCAATAATGAAAACATTAGGGATGAAAAAAAATATTTACAAGCTTCTGAGTTAATTGATTACACTGAAGAAAATATTGAACTTATTTATAATAAATTACAGCTCTCAGAATTATCAGAATTCCAGTGTGCAAAAGTAATATTAAATTTTCTTTCTGCAGTTATAAAATATGACAGAAAACTTGCAGAGGAAATCAGTTCTGGCTTGTGTTTTGGGAAACCTGCTTCTTGGGTATTAGAAAACCAAAGAGGTACATGTGGAGAATATACAAATTTATTCATTGCATTAATGAGATTGAGAGGAATCCCTTGCAAGTTTATAATGGGATTGTATTATTCGGAAGCTCAAACTAGTTTTCATGCCTGGGCTGAATTTTACGATGCCAAAACCGGATGGATTGCAGTAGATCCTCAGGGCGGAATTATAGGAATATCATCAAATCATATAAAACTAATGGAAGGAATTGATTATATTGATACAGGTTTTGATATGACAAAATGCAATTGTAGTATTAAAGAAATTAAAAAAAAACACAAAACAATTTTTGAAAAGACATTATGAAAAATCATTGCAAAAGGATTTTATTTACTAATATGAAAAAGGCGTTGTTGATTTATTTTTTTACAATTTTATGCGGAGTTTGTATGGCTAAGACAAAAATAATTTCCTCTGAACCTTGTGAATATAGAGAAGTTTTGTGCAATAGAGATGGTTATTACGGTTTTATGAAGGATGAAATTACATACAAGCAAGCTTTAGAAGATATTGATATGTTTATTTATCTACTTGAAAATGCATATTCAGGATATGATGATTTAAAATTGAAAAATTTTAAAATTAACTCAATAAGGGAAAACATTCCTTTTACAAAAGATAAAAATTTAAAAACAGATGATTTGCTCTCTTTTTTTGATGAAAAGTTAAAGCCTTATATAAATGATTTTCATTTTTGTATGGTCGGAAAAAATAAAGAAATTTCATATCGTTATCCAATAAAAGTGTTTTTTTCGGATATTTTTATATTAAAAGACAATGAACAGTATAAAGTTATAAAATCAGATAATCCTAATATAAAAATAGGTGATATTTATAATGATTCAGATGATTATTTATTTTTTTATCCATCTGAAGGAAAAAAAGTCTACCGATTGGGACTATTTTTACAAAATGAAGAAAAAATGGATGATAATTCTATTGAACTATTGTTTAATAGGAAGAAGATATCTGTTTTATTTTCTAAAACTAATAGCCAATTAAAAGAAATTTCATATACATCTTATAAAGAAATCATTACAGATGAATCTGTATATTTTTATTTACCGACTCTAATAGAGCCTAATAAGCATTGGGATGATTTTAGTATGTTTGAAGAAATGTATAAGAAATTTATTACTTTGGGTATACGTTACGAGGGAAAGAAGAATTATATAATAGATTTTAGAGGAAATAGAGGTGGAAATGATTTATATTGTCAGAAATTTTTGGCAAATTTATTTTTTTCAAAAGATGGAAAAAGCGAACAAAAAAAATATAAAAAGTTTATAAAGCATATATCATTTTCCACTACAAATTTGTTTTCTCCCCCTGTTTTACAAGCTATGAAATGGAATGGGAATAACCTAGAAAAAGATTATGATGATTATTTTAAGCATGTTTATAAATTTATGGAAAAAAATAATTTTAATAAAATAAAGATTGAAAACTCTATAAAAGGAGCAGAAAAAAAAATAAATTTTCCAAGTAACTTAATTATTCTAACAGATAAAAATACTTGCTCTTCTGGGGAATCTTTTGTTTATTTAGCTAATCCGTTATTAGAAGAGAAGAAAAATTTATTCTATATTGGAGAGAATTCAGCAGGTTGCTTTAATTACGGTAATGTAAACTGCTATCAACTACCTAATAGCGGTTTAGCTATATACTTACCATCAATGAAAATGAAAAATGGGATTATAGAAGAATGTAAAGGGAATATTCCTGATGTATGGGCCTTTAAGGAAGACATAATTCAAGCTATTGAGAGTATTACTGGAGATAAACAACTATCAGATAAATTAAAAGATATAAACAATAATTTGTAATACTAAGCATCTGCCACTCTGTATTTTTTGAAACAAATATTATAGTCTGTTTCAGCAGACTCAGTGCGTTTGTCATGAGACTCAATGTTCGGATAAAGAAGTTCAATATTATACTTTTTAATATTAATGCATCTTTGGAGTAAAATATGTGCCTTATTTGTGACAGAATCAATATGATTAAAAACGGAACAAATCCGTACTTTGTAAAAGAACTCGAAACCGGCTACGTTGTAATCGGCGACAACCAGTATTTTAAGGGTTATACGCTCTTTCTTCATAAAGAACACAAAACCGAGCTTTACCAGCTGGAGCCTGAAACAAAAGTAAAATTCCTTGAAGAAATGTCCCTTGTAGGCGAGGCATGTGCAAAAGCTTTCGGTGCCGAAAAAATGAATTACGAACTTTTGGGAATGGGCGACCAGCACGTTCACTGGCATCTTTTTCCAAGAGCCTTTGGTGACCTCGGTCAGTACGGCGTAAACGGAAACGGACCTGTCTGGTGGCTTCCGAAAGAAAAAATGTGGTCAGAAGATGTGATGGTGAAGGGTGAGGAACTGGAGGAGATGAAGGAAAGTCTGAGGGGTGAGCTAGAAAATCTGATAAAATAACTTGTCGGCAGATAAAAAAAAGTCTATATTTAAAATGTAAAGTTTGTCGCACAGAAGACTTATTTCCAACGATATTATCGGCTTTTATTAGTATGTGCGTTGTATTTGTATAATAATGATTCTTTGTTTTTCTTTACCATAATTCAGGCATGATGTTGGACTTGCGCTGAAAAATCGATTTACTCATGAGGAAAATATGGAAGCAAAGAATTATTCCGAAGAAATTTTTGAAAATCTCAAACACATTAATGAATATGGGCAGGAATTCTGGTATGCCCGGGAACTGCAGCCTGCGTTGGAGTATTCGCAGTGGAGAAGATTTGCAGATGCAATTGAAAGAGCTAAAATTGCCTGCGAAAAAAGCGGACACAAAGTGGCAGACCATTTTGCCGGCGCCGGCAAAATGGTCAACGTCGGCTCAGGTGCTAAGCGAATAGTCGACGACTTCGCACTTTCCCGCTACGCCTGCTACCTTATCGTAATGAACGGCGATCCCCGTAAGGAAATCATCGCCCTTGGTCAGACTTATTTTGCCGTAAAAACCCGTCAGCAGGAACTTATTGAAGATTACGAACGGCTTTCAGAAGAACAGAAAAGAATCGCAATCCGAAATGAAATGAAACGGCATAATTCTGCTCTAGCGGAGGCGGCTCACGGGGCAGGTGTCAGTAAGCCGCTGGATTATGCGATTTTTCAAAATTACGGTTACATGGGCCTGTACAACGGCCTTAAGGCAAAGGATATAAAAGAGCGCAAGGGGCTTTCAAGCAATCAGGACATTCTTGATTATATGGGAAGCACTGAACTGGCAGCTAATCTTTTCCGCGCTACCCAGACTGAAGAAAAGCTCCGTCGAGAACATATTCAGGGAAAGACTGAGGCCAACAAAACGCATTTTGAAGTTGGAAAGAAAGTTCGTCAGACCATTGCAGAATTGGGCGGTACCATGCCAGAAGATTTACCTACGCCAGACAAAAGTGTACGGCAGCTTGAAAAAGAACACGAACAAAAAGTACTTACAAAGGTTGATGAGAACTAATATATGAATACTTCAGAACTTAATGCCCCCTCATGGTTCTTCTTCGACATTGGCTCAACTCTGGTTGATGAAACTAAAGTATACGAAGGCCGATTTTGAAGTGGACGACTTGTCCGGACTGTTGAAGATTTTTTGAGTTATTGGTCATTTCGAGAGCTTCAATGAGCGGATTGGTTGTATCAATGACTGGATTGGTTATATCAACGACCGGATTTATGCTAAAATAGCACACAGGGGTTAAAAAATAATGCAAAAAATTCTTATCACTGGCGGAACAACTTTTGTTAGTAAGTATACTGCGTCTTATTTTGTACAGCACGGCTACGAGGTCTACGTTCTGAACCGCGGAAACAAGGAACAGGTTCCCGGTGTTCATCTTTTAAAATGCGACCGCCACGATAGTCAGAAACTCAAAAAGCTTCTTTCTCCCTACAGTTTCGACGCGGTTCTTGATATTACTTCTTATAAGGACTCTGATATAAACGATTTTGTTCCGGCGTTGGGCAATTTTAGGAAATACATTATGGTCAGCTCCAGCGCGGTTTACCCTGAAACTGAAAAGCAGCCTTTTGTTGAAACAGCCCGGCTTGGGGAAAATAAATTCTGGCGCACTTACGGAACAGATAAAATTGCGGCGGAAAAGGCACTCCTGAATCTAGTGCCGGATGCCTATATTGTCCGCCCGCCATATTTGTACGGCCCCATGAACAATGTGTATCGCGAAGCTTTTGTTTTTGACTGCGCTATGGCCGGTAGGCCCTTTTATCTTCCAAAGGACGGAAACCTTAAACTTCAGTTTTTTATGGTTGAAGATTTGTGCAGATTTTTTGAATCCATTTTGAATGATAAAAACGACGAACGCACAAACTCTGATACAGAACGCATTTTTAACGTGGGAAACGAAGACTGCATTACAATCCGCGACTGGGTAAGCCTCTGCTATGCCGCATGTGGAAAAGTTCCTGAGTTTATTGAAGTTCATTCCGAATCTGATTTTAGAAAGTTTTTCCCATTTTACGACTATGAATATAAACTCGATGTTTCAAAGCAGAAAAAACTTTTGCCATCAACAATGCCACTGGAAGAAGGAATCAGAATTGCCTTCGACTGGTATAAGAATAAAGCACGCCAAAAAGAAGTGAACAAAAAGCCGTATTTCGATTTCATAGATAATGAACTTTCAGAGGCTGAAAAAGAGTGAGTCGAAAATGCGTGAGGTGAAATAATAGTGAAACCGGACTGCGAAATACTTAAGCACTTTGATGAAAAATACATTTCCTCTCTTGTAAATCGTCTTTTACCTTTATGGAATGTTCCAGGCGAAAGCGAGGACTTCAACCGCCGTTATGTTGAAATGATTATCCGCACCAACATGCATATAAACGACATGCAGTTTATGATGACAGAAAAGTCGGCTGGAAAAGTTGATTCCGAAGAAAGCCCTGCTGGTGGTGATGCTGTAACTGACTGCCAATTGAAATCCATTGCCTTCGCTGCTGCAAAATCCGACAAATCTGACGGTTCCTGGTTTTTCAAGTTCCTGGAAGACGCTTCCTCTCGCGAACGAAATATCTTCCAAACCGGTCGCCGCTACCTTAACTATATGGAAGAAAAAACTTTTTCCCTGATGAAGAATGACGACGTAAAGCTCTGCCTTTTTGTAAGCTTAGAGAGGGGATGGGGAAGCCGGATTTTAAGTGAAGCGGTAAAGGAGTTCAAAGCCCGCGGCTACAAAAATATGTTTCTGTGGACAGACTGTGAGTGCAATGTTCAGTGGTATTTTGACAACGGCTGGGAACTATTGAGCGAAGAAGAATACGAGCTATTTTCCCGGGAGACTGGCGGTTCCGGGGAAAAGACAGACGATGACAGAAAAAAATATATGACATATATTTTTAAAAAGGAAATTAACGATGATTAAAGTATACTGCTACGACCGCTGTTCAACCTGCAAAAAGGCTGTCGAGTGGCTGAACGCACACAAAATTGAATTTGAAAAAATCGACATCAAGGGCGACCCTCCGGATGAAAAAACTCTCCGCGCCCTTCAGGTTAAAAGCGGACTTGAATTAAAACGCTTTTTCAATACCAGCGGAATTTTGTACCGCGAAATGGAACTTTCAAAAAAACTTCCGTCAATGAGCGACGACGAAAAGTTCCAGCTCCTTTCAACCGACGGAATGCTGGTAAAACGCCCGCTTCTTGTAACGGATGAAACAGTCTGCACCGGCTTTAGAGAAGAGGAGTGGAAGAAGGCACTGCTGAAATAAAATCTACACCAGGAGGAGTACAAAAATGAAAGCCAACTCAATTGAACTACTTAAAGACGCCTATGGTGGAACCTTTGAAGAAAATGTAAAAACGGTTTTGACAAAGCATTTCGATTCCGACTCTGCAGAAAATCTATGGAATCAGATTGTCGAAAAATATTCGGAGCTATTCCAAACGCTGAATATTTCTGAAGAAGACGAAGACGCGGTGTGTCACATTCTTCCGTCAGTTGCTGTGTACAGAGTTTTAGAAGAATCCGGCGCGTCGGAGAATTGGGCTGCCTGTTCAGACGATAACGCGTGCGTAGCTGCCCAGAAGAACAAGTTTACCTGCACTCTGGATACAAGGTTTTCCGACAATTCCTCAAACGACTCTTCCTGCTTTGACGCACTTTCCATCTTCCACGAAATCTATTTTATAGACGGCCAGCGTGGTCACGACTACCTGGTAAATCGATTCCGCGAGGACGAAGCATTTCTCAAGGGATTTCCACAGGATTTTTTGCGTACAGTTGGCGAAGGAAAGTGCGAAGTAATCTGCGATACACCGGAATACACTGAATTCCATGTAAAAAGCTGCCGTTTTCTTGAGCTTACAAAAGAACTGAAATGCCCGGAAATCTGTTCCGTTTTCTGTGACCTCGATACTTTGATGTATACCAATATGCATCCAAAGCTTTCTTACAACCGTGATAAAACCCTGTATGTCGGCGACGACTGCTGCAATTTTTTTATGCGGTATGTGGAAAAGGAGTAGAAACCAATATGAGAAAAAGTAACTGCTTACAAATTGTAAGCACTTGCAATTGAAATCACGGGAGGAATCAGTTATGAACCTGACAATACGAAAAGTTACCATCGCCGATTACGACGCAATCTACTCCCTCTGGTGCAGCACCGAACAGACTCGCCGTGCCATGAATCCGGTGGATGACAGTCGTGGGGGTATCGAAAAATATCTAAAGCGAAACCCCAACACCTGTTTTCTTGCAGAATTTAAAGACGGTACCGGCGACGCGCCCGAAATTGCAGGTGTAATCCTCACCGGTCACGACGGGCGACGGGCTATAATTCATCATCTGTGCGTTCATCCGGCTTACAGACGGGAAGGGGTTGCAACGGCACTGGTTAAAAAAGCGGAAGACGCCTTAAAAGAAGAAGGTATCAACAAAATCTTTGGGCTGGTGTTCAAGGATAACGAGGCGGCAAATGCCTTCTGGGAAAAACAAGGCTACACCCTCCGCACCAACTTAAACTATCGTAATAAAAGTCTGAACGCCGGCGTACCACAAGGAGAATAAATTGACCTCTAAAAAAATCTATTTTTGCAGGCATGGCGAAACAGTCTGGAACGTTGAAAACAAAATCTGCGGTGCAACGGACATCGGTCTTACTCAAAAAGGCCACGCTCAGGCAGAAGAAACCGGTCGCCTCATAAAGCAGAAGCTTGAAAATGGCGAAATTGCCATCAACGAGATTTTGTCTTCTCCTCTTTCCCGAGCTTTAGACACAGCAAGGCACATTGCAGATATGACGGGCCTTTCACTCCGGGTGGAAGAACGCCTTAGGGAGCAGAATTTCGGAAAGTACGAGGGCACTCCCCGTAACGGTGAAGTTTTTAAGATGGACAAGCGGAATTTTGTTCAGTCTTACCAGGGCGGGGAGTCCATGCTCCGGCTCTGCCAGCGGATCTATAACCTTCTTGACGATCTTTCCAAAGACGGTAAAACTTATCTTCTTGTGGCTCACAATGGAATTGCCCGAGCGGTGAACTCCTACTTTTTTGACATGACCAACGAAGATTACGGCAATTTCGGAATCAAAAACTGTGAGATTCTGGAGTATCAGTTTAATAAATAATGGTAGCCTCAATCAAGGATCACAAATCTGCAACAAATCCCGCCCCTCATATAAAAACTCCTCGCCTTGAGCTTATCCCTCAGAGCATGGCCTTTCTAAAAACGACCCATGCATACGCAGGTGACAGGGAGAACCTGCGCTTTATGCTTCACCTTCCGAATGACTCGGAGGAGGCGACACAAGAATTCCTTGAAGCCGCGGAAAAAGAATGGAAAAAAGTGAAGCCCGCTTTCTTTGAATTTGCTATTCTTAAGGACGGAAAGCACATCGGGGGAGTCAGCTTGCATCTGGACAAATCTAGGACAAACGGCGAACTTGGCTGGTGCCTTTCTAAAACTGCACAGGGAAATGGCTACGCGGTGGAAGCGGCAAAGGCACTTATGGCCTGGGCAGTGAGGAATCTTTCCGTCAAAAAGTTTATCGCCCATTGCGACAGCGAGAACATTGCTTCCTGGAAAACCATGGAAAAACTGGGCATGAAACGCGTTTCCTGCACGGGTGGCCGCTACAACAAAATAGCTCCGACAGAAGAGCGCAAGGAATTTTTATACGAAATGCAGGAAGGAACTGTCTGATGGACTGTACATTCAAAACTGAGGAAGGAAAATTTAACTACCGCGTTGGAGCAATTATCCGAAACGGAAACAGGATTCTGATGGCCCGAAATCCCGGTGAAACTCGGGGCGATATGTGGTATTCCGTGGGCGGCCGGGTGCGATTTGGCGAGACTGCAGAAGAAGCCTGCCTTCGCGAACTGAAGGAAGAAACAGGCCTGGAGCTTGAACTTGAACGACTGCGCCGATAAACAGATTTTCCCGGTGTTTTTTAAGACTGTGGATTTTTCAAAAGAGAGCGGTATACGGCATTTTGTGACGGAGAGTAGTGAGCCTTGAACTTTTTATTTTCACTCCTTCCTGCGACTATGATAATCGCCATGAAGTTGATAACTACAATCGAACGAAGGTTCACGAGTACGGCCA
>CADBSK010000085.1 GCA_902797305.1 uncultured Spirochaetaceae bacterium
CCTTATGTCTATTTTGCAGAAAACTACGCAGAATGGTATTCACTTGTTGGATGTTATAATAAAGGTAATATTGGAAAAGTAAATGAAGGTTATAAAGGTACAGGTTTACATAAAACTTATAGCGATACTTTTACTAATCAAAAGATTTTTGTAGAAATTGTTAAAAATATAATTTCTGCTGATGAACTTGTTAATATTATTGATAAAAATAATGTCACTACTTATAACGATTTATATTTTGCTCTTGTAACTGATTATTCGGATTTAAAAGAAAAAATAAATTCTTTGTTCAAGAGTCATTATATTCAGAAAGGCACGAAAGAAGGGAATGTAATTAACTATAAGTAAGGGTTAATATTATGATGAAAAAAATAAAGTATATATTATTGTTATTCTCTTTTATATTTTCAGGCTGTAAAGAACCTTTTTTAAATTTAAATGGTGTTTCATGTGATATAGATAAAACTTCTTACAAAGTAAACGAAGAAATTTTAATATCTTGTGAAGGAAGTTTTATTCAAGATGTTGGAATAGGAAATTTAGTTCTAGAATTAAATGTATTTAGATTAGTAAATGATGGAGTTGATTGGGAGACAGAGGTACCTATAACTATAATAGACTCAGGTTCTCTTTATAAAAATGAAAACGATTTAATTAATCAATTTTCGGCTTATATATATAGGGATGAAAAACTTTCAAAGTTTAATGAAAATATAAAAATAAGTTTATCAGAAGTTGGTTATTATCGTTTAGATGTATGTATAACTGGATCAGAAGATATACATCCTTATGGTGGTATAAAATTTTTTAATTACAATATTACCGTCACCGATTAACCTTCATTATCTTTGCTGCAAAAGATTGAATCTTGCTTAGAATCAGTCTTTGGGTGCCAATTTCCATGAAAAATGACTGGAAAACGATTTATGGGGAAAGTGTAGAAAAACCCCAATAAAAGTGTTAAATTAAATCGTTATGAAAAAGGGATTTGACAACGAGAAGTATTTAAGGATTCAGTCGGAGCACATTAAAGAGCGTATTTCTAAATTTGGAAACAAGCTTTATCTTGAGTTTGGTGGAAAGCTTTTTGACGATTTTCATGCGTCCAGAGTTTTACCGGGTTTTGAGCCTGACAGTAAGCTCAGAATGCTTATGCAGCTATCAGATTATGCAGAAATTGTAATTGTAATCAGTGCAGTTGATATCGAAAAGAATAAGGTTCGCGGTGATTTGGGTATTACATACGACATGGATGTTCTTCGTTTACGGGACGAATTCCAGAAGCGCGGTTTAATGGTTGGCAGTGTAGTTATCACTCATTATCAGGGACAGACTGCGGCAGATATTTTCCGTTCAAAACTTGAAAAACTTAATATCAAAACCTATATTCATTATACAATTCCGGGATATCCTTCTAATGTTAATTTGATTTGTAGTGACGAAGGATATGGAAAAAACGATTACATCGAAACTTCACGCCCATTGGTTGTTATAACCGCCCCTGGCCCAGGAAGTGGTAAGATGGCTACATGTCTAAGTCAGCTTTATCAGGAAAATAAACGAGGAATTAAAGCTGGCTATGCAAAGTTTGAAACATTCCCAATTTGGAATCTTCCTCTCAAGCATCCGGTAAATATTGCTTATGAAGCAGCAACTGCTGACTTAAACGATGTAAACATGATTGACCCATGGCATTTGGAAGCTTACGGGGTTACAACTGTTAACTATAACCGCGATATCGAAATCTATCCTGTTCTGGATGCAATTTTCAAGGGTATTTACGGTGAAAATCCATACAAATCGCCAACTGATATGGGCGTAAATATGGCCGGTAACTGTATCTTTGATGATGATGCATGCCGCGAGGCTAGTAACCAGGAAATTATCCGCCGTTATTATACAGCCTTAAATCAGCTCGTAGACGGCAAAGGCACAGAAGAAGAAGTTCAGAAGATTGAGCTTTTAATGCAGCAGGCTGGTATTACAACAAAAGACCGTGCTGTAACAGTTGCTGCCCTTGAGCGCGGTCAAAAATCTGGTGTTCCTACTGCAGCAATTGAACTCAATGATGGTAAAATCATTACTTCTGAAACAAGCGACCTCCTGGGAACCAGTGCAGCACTTATTCTTAATGCAACAAAATATCTTGCAGGCATTGAAAAAGATGTAAAATTAATTCCTGCTAGTATGATAGAACCTATCCAGAACATGAAGGTAAATTACTTACAGGGAAATAACCCTCGTTTACATACGGACGAAGTTCTTGTTGCTCTTGCAATGCTTTCTAAGAGTGATGAAAATTGCAAAAAGGCTCTGGAACAGCTTCCAAAGTTCAAAGGTTGTCAGGTTCATACAACTGTTATGCTCAGCGAAGTTGATCGTAAGATCTTTAAAAAGCTCGGCGTAGAAGTTACTTGCGAACCAATTAAGAAAAAGACAACAAGTTTCTAATTTAGATGACAGAAGAATTAAAACAAAAACTTAGGGTCCTTGCTCAAAAATACGAAGTTGCTTCGTTTACCGAGAAGGACCCTAGTCAGTTTTTAAGTCATTATTCAGATACCAAAAACACAGAAGTCGCTGCATTTATTGCTAGTCTCCTTGCATTCGGAAACAGAAAACAATTCATCCCTAAAATCAGTTATATACTTGCTCTGGCAGATGAGGCCTCTGGAGATATTTCAAGCTGGCTTAAAACCAGGGCTTTTCGAAAAACATTTATTTCTCCAAACGGCGACAATTCAGACAAGTTTTACCGCTTTTATTCTTATAAAGATATGACAGATTTGTTCGAAAGCCTTTGCGATGTGCTGGAAGAGTCTACCCTCGGCGAAAAAGTTCATTCAGAATGGCAAAAAGCCGGCGACCACCCTGTACAAATTCTCGGTAGTTTATTTAAGAATTGCGCAATCGTTCCAAAAGGAAAAAGCAGTGCTAATAAGCGACTCCATATGTTTTTAAGATGGATGGTGCGTACTGATTCTCCTGTAGATTTGGGGTTATGGACCTGGTTTGATCAAAAAGATTTAATAATTCCTCTGGATACCCATGTTTTACAGCAAAGCGTTGAACTTGGATTGATTTCTTCAGGGAAAACTGGTCGCCTTCCTCCTGCAAACATTAAGACTGCCTTAAAAATTACAGAAGCCCTAAAACAAGTCTGGCCTTACGACCCTTGCAAAGGCGATTTTGCGCTGTTTGGATTGGGCGTGGATGTAGAGGCGCACTGATTGCATTAAAAAAATTGTCTCCCAGTCGCATTTCGGTGAGTTAAAACCGTGTGCGACCTTAGAGTAACCGCTTAAGTGTCGGTTTCAGTCCCAGCGCCGTGGTCAACTGTTCTGCCTCTTTGCTGGATTTTTCTTTTGCTGCTCCAGTTTTAACAGCTCTAATCAAGATGTTTTTTGGAGTGTGTTCCATATCAATAAATTCAAGCATTTGAACATTGTAGCCTTGAGATTCCAGATATTCTCCTCGCAGGGCATCTGTTGCAAGGGCTGCAAATCGTTCTTTTATAAGTCCATATTTTAACAGCGGAGCAAATGCGTTTTCTTTTTCTTTTAAACCTTGGGAGTTCCGGTTGAGCTGCTGATTCAACTCATGCTGGCAGCAAGGTACGCACAAAATTGCTTTACAGTCATGCTTGATTGCATACTCCAGTGCAAAGTCAGTTGCGGTATCACATGCATGTAAGGTGATAACGATGTCTGGATTTGTTTTGTGATTGTAATCAGCGATATTTCCAGTAGCAAACGTTAATCCTGAGCAGTTGAGTTCCTTACCGATTTTATTACAGTAATCTATTACTTCTTGTTTTAAATCCAGGCCAGTAATTTCTACCGGAATTTTCTTTATCTGAGTTAGAAAATAATGTGCTGCAAAGGTTAAATAAGATTTTCCACAACCAAAATCAACTATGCGTAATGGCCTGTCCTTTACAGACGACATTACTTCAGGGATTATGTCGTTAATAAACTCAAGATATCTGTTTATCTGTCGGAATTTATCGTATTTTGAATTGATAACTTTTCCGTCCGGGGTCATTACTCCAAGTAAAACTAAAAAAGGTACAGGGGTTCCTTCTTGTAACAGGTATTGTTTTTTCTTTGTTAGGGATGTTAGCGGAGAAGAAACTGTTTGAGTTTTTAATTTTTTTGTAAGGACTGTAATTTCACCTTTTTTGTTTGCAAGATATGTAATTTCTTCAGATTCTGTTCGAATGATACAGTTCTTAAATGTTTTTCCTGCATGGTCTTTTATAAACTCATCAAGTTCCTGTTCATTTTTCTGTTCATGAAAAGCTTGTTTTTCTGTAAAACTTTCAACAAAGTAACTTGTCTTGTTAGAAGTATTAGCTGCTTTTATTTTAATTCGCAGATAAGGTCGACCAAGTATTTCCTGAATGTTTTTTACAGGTTTAGAAAATGTTGCAGAAATTATCATGTCTTCATATTAATGAATATACAGGTAAAAATCATTAGTTTATGCTCGTGAAACAAAATTTGTTTCACGCTATACAAGCAAAAAGAAATTTTGTAAAATAATAAGTATGGGTAAGTGTATCGTTTTTGTTAACCAAAAAGGTGGAGTTGGTAAAACAACTTCTTGTATTAACATTGGAGCTTATATTGCTCTTTCTGGCAAAAAAGTTCTTTTGGTAGATTTCGACTCACAGGGGAATATGTCTAGTGGTGTAGGAGCTTCAAAGGATAAGCCTACAATCTACGAATTACTTGCAGGTCAGGTAGAACCAGAACAGGCTGTTAAGCGCACTCCTGTAGAAGGATTGGATGTAATCAGTGCTTCTATTGATTTGTCAGGTGCTGCCATTGAGCTTGTAGAACAGGAAAACCGAGAATTCTTCCTAAAAAATGCATTGGCCCCTCTAAAAGAAAAATACGATTACATTTTAATCGATTGTCCTCCAAGTTTAGGACTTTTAACATTAAACGGACTTGCAGCTGCAGATGAAGTTCTTGTTCCAATGCAGTGTGAATACTTTGCACTTGAAGGTATTACACTCCTTCTTAAATCTGTTGAAAAAGTTCAGAAGAGTATAAATCCATCCCTTGTTATTGGTGGTATCTTCTTTACTATGTATGATAGCCGAACACGTTTGGCTCAAGATGTTGTAATGCAGGTTAAGTCTTACTTTAAGGATGCTGTATTTAATACAATTATTCCCCGCAATGTTCGTCTTTCAGAAGCACCTTCTCGTGGTTTACCAATTTGCAATTATGATCCTGAATGTGCTGGTGCTAAGAGTTATGCTAAACTTGCAGAAGAGGTAATTAAACGTGGCTAAAATCGGTGGTCTTGGATTAGGAAGAGGCCTTGATGCTCTTATGGGCGGAGCCTCTGCTGCAGAAAAAGAAATCAAAGAAGCTGTTAAAATGACAGAAGGATCACCTTCTAAAGAAGCTGGTTCTACCGGAAACTCAGGTTCTTTAGCTGTTCCTCAGGGAATTACTGTTGATGAAAACGGCGGTTTATGGGCAGAACTTTCATATCTTTATGCTAATCCAAATCAGCCTCGTAAAGATTTTAAGCAGAAAGAGCTGGACGAACTTGCAGATTCTATCCGGGAGCATGGTGTAATTGAGCCGATTCTTGTAGAAAAGACTGATACAGAAAAATTCTGCATTATTGCCGGAGAACGAAGATACCGAGCTGCAGTTCAAGCTGGAATTGAAAAAGTTCCTGTACAGATTCGCAAATACGATGAAGTTAAAAAGCTTGAAGTAATGCTTATTGAAAATATTCAGCGTGCCGACTTAAATCCAATTGATGAGGCACAGGCCTATGCAAATCTTATGAATCTCGGTGATTTAAGTCAGGAAGAAGTAGCAAAACGCGTAGGCAAAGGTCGTCCTACAATCGCAAATGCGATTCGTCTTTTAAAACTGCCTTCTGATATGCAAAAATCGCTTATTGACGGACAAATCACTGCAGGTCATGCAAGAGCCCTTCTTTCAGTAAAAAACGATGCCGATATGCGCGTATTGTTCGGTAAAATTGTTGGTAGCGGCATGAGCGTTCGAGATGCAGAAGAAGCAGCTTCTTTGTTTAACAACGGCGGTCGGGCAGCAACAAAAAAAGATGACAAGAAGAAGAATGTTAAACGCGATCCAGATATCGTTTCTATTGAACAAAAGTTCATCGAGATTTTTGGTACAAAGGTAACTCTCAAAGGTTCAATCGATAAAGGTTCAATCGAAATCGACTACTTTAGCAAACAAGACTTAGACAGACTTTATAATGTAATCGCAAAATAAATAAGTCTAAATCTTTAACGCTTCAAATACAGACCCCAATCCCTGGTGAATAACTAAATCTGCAATGTTATCGCTGGCGGTTGGGGTTTTGTTTATCAGTACAATTTTATTTCCTTTAAAATATCTGATTAAACCTGCCGCCGGATAAACAACCAGGCTTGTTCCTCCAATTATTAAAAGGTCAGCATTTTCAATTGCATCAATTGCCCCTTGAATACACTGCTGATCCAGACCTTCTTCGTATAAAACAACATCTGGTTTGATAAGACCTCCGCATTTTGGGCATAGAGGAATCTGTTCAGGGGTGTTTGCACTTTCCATAATAATATCGACTCCGTACGGGCTATGACACTTGGTACAAAAATTGCGGAGAGTGCTTCCATGGAGTTCAAAAACATTTCTGCTGCCGGCGGCCTGATGTAGTCCATCTATATTTTGTGTAACAATGGCTTTTAGCTTTCCCTTTTGTTCCATTTTTGCAAGGGCAAGATGAGTTATATTAGGTTTTACATCTTTGATAATGAGTTTTTCGCGGTAAAATCTGTAAAATTCTTTTGTATTTTCTTCAAAGAAAGAATGACTGATTATAGTTTCCGGGGGATATTTCCATTTTTGAGAATATAGTCCATCCTGACTTCTAAAGTCAGGGATACCACTTTCGGTAGAAACTCCAGCTCCTCCAAAAAAAACTATGTTTTGGGAGTCATCGTAAATCTCTTGAAATTGTTTAATTAAATCCATAAATACATTTTACTGCTATTTTGAAATAAAAAGTAATTTTTTTAAGCATTTCTGCCGAAATTCAGAAAGTATAAATTTGTAAACTTGCTAATTGTCTATTAGAATATAATATAACGAAAATGGGAGATATTATATGGATTTTAAAAAAAGTAGTAAAATTTTCTTTTGTTTAGTATTAACTGTATTATTCGCGACAGGTTCTGCCTTTGCACATGGTAAAAAGGATGTTAGTGAAGTAGATACCAACAACCTTGAAAGCTGGCAGGAATCTTTTGACCTGTCCAGAAGATTGAAGGGCAAATACAACATTATGGTTACCGCAACCGACTTGGGTGGTAACACGGTTGTAGAAGGACCTTATAACATTAAGGTTGACCCAAAATCAGATCTCCCAGTTTGTTCTATTACAAACCCTCGCAAGGATATGCGCGTTATTGGTAACTTGAATATCGTAGGTGCATGTATCGATGATGATGCGGTTTCTTATGTAGAATTAATCCTTGATGGTGACAAAGAGCATCCAATCCGCGCACAGGGAAAAGAGTTCTGGTCATACTATCTTGATACAACACAACTGGAAGAAGGTCTTCATACAATCGAAGTTGTTGGCTACGATATCTACGGATTAAGAGGATATCCTACAGTTCTCGGCTGGAACCTTGACCGTCGTCAGCCAATTACAAAAGTAGATGATCCAACTATGGGTGCCCTTGTTTCTGGTTCTGTTAAACTTAAGGGTATGGTAGAAGACGGAAACGGTATCAAAAGCCTTTCCTATTCTCTTGATGGCGGAAGATATTTCTACGATGTTAAATTAAAGAACAAAAAAACTCATAAAGAATTTGAAATTAACGTAAATACAAAGAACTTTGCAGATGGTGCTCAGGTAATCTGGTTTAAAGCAGTTGATAATTCTGGTTCAGAAGGAATTTATTCGTTCCTTTACTTTGTTGATAACACAAAACCAGAAGTAAAAATTGTCGCTCCAGACGAAAAAGAACAGAATTCTGGAAAATTTATTATTTCTGGATATGCAAAAGATACAATGGGTATCGATAAACTGACCTATGAGTGGGGTACCGAAAAAGGGGAATTTGAATTAATTCCTGGAAACCCATTCTGGAGTCTTCCTGTAAATGTAACAGGAACAAAAGATAAAAAACGCACATTTACAATTACTGCTCATGATATTGCAGGAAACATCGTAACTGTTTCTAAAAAAGTGCTCATCAACGAAGAATTGAACAAGCCTGTTGTAACTGTTGTAGATCCTAATCCTCAGACTTTTGTAGAAGCAGATGATCCGCTGTTCGTGCGCGGATATGCTCACGATAGAGAAGGCGTTGCTAAGATAAAATATCGACTTGATGCTGGTGAATGGCTCGAAGAAGAATCAAATGGTTCTTTCTATGGAGTACTGGCAAAGGGTTCTGATTTGGCTGCAGGTAAACATACTGTAACAGTAATTGCAGTTGATGTTTGTGGAGTAGAAAGCAATCCTGTTGTGGCAGAATTTGCTGCTCGTGGTGCAAAACCACAATTTACAGATGCAAAAATAGTTGGTGGTCGTTCAAATGGACAGGCCGCTTATCCTGGCTTTAAGGTTCATCCGGAAGAAGGAGCTGCATTCCAGGTTGGAGTTTCAAGTTCTGTTGGAATTACAGCTATTCATACTGTTATAACTGGTGGTCGTGGAGCAACAATTGAAAATGATATTCCTGTAAAAGAAGGAACAAGTTCAATTCCAGTTTCAATTCCAATTACGAGAGAATTGCCACAGGGTATTCTTAGAATTGTAATCACTGCAACAGACTCTCTCGGAAGAACAGTTGATTACAGAACATATTTGAATGTACAGAATTTAACAGTTGCTCCAGATGTTGCTCCTGCTGTTGTTATCAAAGATTGTGCTTCGGGCGAAAACAATTTAATCGTTAACAATAAAAATGTTCCAAATACAATGCACTTTGTAGGTGGAACTGCTCGAACAGTAGAAATTGTGCCTGCAACTCAGTTTGCTAAAGCTACTGTAAAGAATAATATAATCACTTTAACTGCAGGTAGCGCAGTAGGAATGTCTGATCCTGTAGTAATTAGAGTTACAACTGATCAGGGATTAACTTTCGACTCAGAAAAAGTTGTTTTCAGATATGATGGTGAAAAACCGGTTGTAAGAATCAATGGCGCTTCTGAAACAAGTGCAATTGACGGAAGTGCTGGTAAAGTTACAATCGCAGGTTCAATTTCCAGTGAAGGGCCTCTTAGTTCTGTTTCTTACAAAGTTTACAGTGCAAAGGCTGTTATGGCCGGTGATGTGGTAAACTCTCTTGAAGCAGTAAAAGCTGGCGAAGCAGTTTCTTTAGGAACTTCAAGAAGTTTTAGCTTCCCATTTGATGCTACATCAGAAGAAAACGGTTATGGTATTTATATTATAGAAGTAACTGCAGTTGGACTTTCGGGAGAACCTGTTGCTTCAAGCGTTGCCGTTCGTAACATTCCAGAGACAACAGGTGTTGCAAAAGCTCCTATGTTTGTATGGGCTGATGGAACAAACGTAAGTTATGCCGTTGCATATCAGGGCGAAGTTGATAAGACTTTTGGTGTTTTCAAGCGTAGCGAGATGGCAGCAGGAACAAACACAATCAATGTTTCTGTTACAACACCTGCTGATGAAAAGCAGTATCCTTCAAAATTAAATACTACAAAAACAGCAAAAATAGATGGAAGAATCGTATCTGTAGGGGATGCTTCTTATGGCAGTGGAATGACTGTTACAATGGAACAGTCTGAATCTACTGTATTGATTGCAGAAGTAGAAACAGATGCAAATGTAACTGGTGCTAACTATGAAATTTCCGGGGATAATATTCCTGGTGGTACAAACACTTCTAACGGAGCTGCAAAAGTTACAAAACAGGAAGGTTCAAATAAGTGGACAATTGAAGTACCTCTGGCAAATCTTCCTGTTAGATATAACAATATTAAAATTACTGTAAAAGCAGGTTCGGTTTCTAAGGAAATAAAGGGAACAGTTCTGGTTGTTCGTTCAGTAGAATCAAGAATGATTGACGACCGTAAGACTGTTTATGCCCTTGAAGGTACCGGCAGTATGTACGATAAAGATTCTGCAAGTTATGTAATGACTACAGGTTCAATCGTAAACTTCTATGCTAATGTTCCAGGTGTAAAAGGAAATCCAACTCTTGTTGGCGGTGGTGACGCTCTCGCTCTCGAAGTAAATGAGACAAATCCTAATTCGATGGCTGTTCGCGTTCAGAAGGACGGTACATTCCAGGGCATTCAGATTAGAATGCAGGATTCTAATGGTGTATCTTATCAGTCTCAGCCAATTACAATTATTTCTGACTCTGGTGCTCCAGAAGTTAAGATTGTTACTCCAGAATTACATACATGGGCTCGTAATTCAGTACGCATTACAGGTACAGCTGCTGATCCAAGCGGAATTAAAAGTGCCGAATACTCTGTTGACGGCGGAAATACCTGGAAAAGTCTTGCTGTTTCAGGTCCAAAAACAGGTATAACATTCAGCGGAACCGAAGAATTAAAAAATGTAGAAGACGGACTTGTTTGTCTTGAAGTTCGCGTTACCGACGTAGCCGGAAACGCAGGATACGCTCATACATCATTTGCAAAAGATACTGTTCCACCAACTGTAGAAGTTGTTGTACCAACAGAAGAATCTATAGTAAACGGTGAAAACCTTATCGCATTCAGAGTAGAAGACAATGGTGCTTTTGCAAAGGCAATTTATGTTGGTCCTCCTAGCCGTTCAGAAAGAGTTCGCACAGAAATCAAAGATGCAGATGGAATTTCTAATAATCCATATGTAATGGTTCACGTTGGAACAAAACAGTATCCAATGGATGAAGCAATGTCATTTGAATTCCTTGATGCGGCAGGAAACGTTACAACAATTGATGCATGGAAATTCATCATTGATACAAAATCTGACTTGCCTGTAGCAGAGATTCATCTTCCTGTTGATAACGAAGTAATTACCCGTGACTTTACAATCTCTGGTGTAGTTTACGACGATGACGGTAAGTGTGAGATTTACTATAGAATCGACAAAGGCGAATATACAAAACTTCCTGAAATGGCAACAAGTTTTGCTATTCCAGTTGATTTTAGTACATTGCTGGATAACGAACATACTTTAAGTATCTATGCAGTTGATATTAATGGTGTAAGAGGTCCAGTTGTAGACCGCAGATTCAGAGTAAGTACAGAAGAGCCAAAGGGTTCTGTAGAAAAACCAACTCTGGATGATGCTTGTAAAGAAGTTGTTACAATCAGTGGTGTTGCAAGCGATAAAAACGGAATTGATAAGGTTCTTGTTTCTCTTGATAACGGTAACTCTTATAACCTGGCAACTGGCACTACAGAATGGACATATACATTTGATACACGCGCAATTACTGATGGTACGAACGTAGTATTCATCAAGGTAATTGATAAATATGGAATCAATGGTTTGTATTCAAGTTTGATAAACATCGATAACCAGAAACCAGAGATGATTTTGGATTATCCGGTAGACGATTCTACAACTTACGGTCCATTGTTCTTTAGTGGTTACGCATTTGATAATGTAGGTATTACAGAAATGTATGCTTCGATTACAAGTTTGGAAGGAAAAGAAGTTCCTGGAAGAATGCGTAAAGTAAACTTTGAACTAGAAAGAATCATTTCTAATACATTAGACTTGTCATCTTTGAACAACGGTAACTATAACGTAGAAGTTACAGCTCGCGATAAGGCTGGTAATACAACTCACTTGAGCCGTAATATTACATTAAATAAGAATAAGCCGCTTGCCACAGTTGATTTGCTCTATCCATTAAACGGGGAATCAAAGCACGGTGTATTCAATATTTACGGTCAGGCAAGTTCGGATACTTCTATCGAGACCCTTTCATTGTATGTAGACGGTAAGTTTATAAGTGATACAAAACTTTCTCAGACAGGCTACTTTACATTTAAGATGGGACCAGAGAGTATTTCTGAAGGTATGCATACATATCGTGTAGATGCTCGTGTAGAAGGTGGAACTGTAATTCGTTCAAGAACACAGTCTATTGAATATAGTCCTGTTGGACCTTGGGTTACAATCGACAACTTTGCTTATGGTGATTTTGCTACAAACCGTCCATTTATTCAGGGACACGCAGGATATTCTCTTG
Source organism: uncultured Spirochaetaceae bacterium (assembly GCA_902797305.1). Taxonomy (GTDB): domain Bacteria; phylum Spirochaetota; class Spirochaetia; order Treponematales; family Treponemataceae; genus Treponema_D. The sequence continues at coordinate 12,221 of CADBSK010000085.1, forward strand.
ATGAAGAAGAACTTATTCGTTCTAAGATGAAGAGTGCGACAAAAGAAGATAAGGCTATTGTTGCAGAAAAGAAAGTAGAAAAGGTAGAAGTAAGTTTTGATAACGGTAAATCATTTGAAACTGTTTCTAAAGCAGAAAAATGGATGTATCGCGTAGAAAACCAGGATATTGCAGAAGGTTATCACTTTATGCTCATCCGCGCTACGATGAAAAATAAAGAGACTGCAATTGAACGATGTATTATTCAGATTGATAATACTTCTCCATCGGTTAGACTTATCAGCCCTGTTGCTGGTGGTGCTTATAACCAGGAACTGGTATTCAGTGGACTTTCTACTGATGATGTTGGACTTAAGAGTGTTAAGATGAGCCTCCGTAAGGGTGACAAATCAAGCTATGAAGTTCCATCATTTATTCAGGGATTGTACTTAGACTGGAACTTCTGGGGTGCAACATTATTTGACATCGGTGCCGGACTTACATTCTTTGATAATGCGGTAAAAGTTCAGTTCCAGTGGGGACAGTTTACATCTGAACAGCGTGATGCGGTTAATACCTTCCTTGGTAGAGAACTAACAGAAATGCGTTATGGTGGTGATAACGTAATGGGTCTTAAGATTCTTGCAAACATTGGAGAATTGCCATTTGCGTTCCTGTTTGGTCGTGACTTTGAAGCTCTTAGTGCTACATTAGCGGTTGGTGCTAACTTTACATACTTTAACCAGACAAACTCAGGTAGGGGACAGATTCTTTCTGCTTTGATTACACAGGTAGAATTCCCTAGATTGCACTTTAACAATCTAAAGATGTTCAGTACTTTCTCATTCTATTACGAAGGATCGTTGTGGTTTATTCCAACAGATATCGCCAGCGATACTGGTGTAGATATTAAGAATATGGTATGGCAGAACTCAATTGGTTTCCGATTGAATGTATTCTAATCATCAGGAAACAAGGGGGTATTAAATGGCATTTAAAAAGAAACTTTCAGTTTTAATTAGTCTGATTTGTGTTTCTCTGTTTACGGCTTTGCCACTTTTTGCAGTAGATCAGTATATCATCGTGATTTATAGACAACTTGATGAAGCTTTTTCAGAAAAGAATGAAAAGGAACTCAATTCTGTTTTAGAGACAAATGCAGAAGATACAAATTATTATCTGATTGAAAACTATACAATGAAGAAGATTCGCCGTCTTGTAGTAGATGAAGAATATGCTTTTGCAATGCAGGCAAATCTAATTGTTATTGATAACAATCTTGATAATATGGATGCAGTAGAACTTTATTCTACAATTGCAAATGCTCTAGAAAAACAAAAGGAGCAGGAACGTATTCAGGCAGAAAAAGATGCTGCGGCTTATGCAAAATATGTTGCAGAAAAACAAAAGCACAAAACCGAAGTCGGAAAGTTGTACAATACTTCTCTTACCTCTGATGGTAAAGAAGTATATGTTGCATCAAAAGACGAAAAGTTTACTGCTACAAACTGGTGCTTTAAGTTTAACATTGCAGAGCTTATGATGTTAAACGAATCGGCTCATTCTTATGATTCTGTCCGATATGGTATTGGCGGTGACTTTAAGTATGATTATACTTTTGATAAAGTTTCTGTTGGTTTTGATGCAGGATTAAACTTTATTATGCTGCCATTCACCAATTCGGACAATACAATGCTTCCGGGAGCATACATCCAGCCAAAAATCGGTTTTGGTTCTTTTGGACGAACATTAATGTTTAGAATTGGTTTTGTTGCATTGATGAATATGCATATGCAGGAAAACAAATCTGTTTTGCAGGATACATTCTTAACTCCATCTTTTGGTATTTGTTTGAATCCTGTAGAAATTGGACCAGGAAAATTAAGCGCTGGAGTTGATTATTATCTTTCCAGCTTAAAGGCTGTTTATCCAAACATGGTATTTGCAATGGGTGGAGATTTGAACTATGCTGTACCGATTGCAAAAATGGAAAAATTAGCAGTTAATTTTAACATCGGATTGAAGGAAACTCTATTCATTAAGGATAGTGGAATTGAAAATCGCGCTAGTGTAGTACTGGCTATTGGAGCTGAAAATGTTGCGAAATAAAAAATTAATTACAGTTTTACTCAGTTTGATTTGTTTGCTTGCTGGTTCTTATGCTCAGGGAACAGTTAACCTCGCAGAAAGATATTTAAATCAGGCAAGTGATGCTTTTGAAGACGGGGATATTAATACTGCATATAAGCGGATTAATAGTTCAATGACGATTAGCATGTCGGAAGATAGTATTATTCCTGCAAATACATTGGTTGTAGCACGCCAGATTTACAAACAGAGATTGCTTACACTTAAACGCAAGTATGATGAACCTGACTTTATTGAGGTAAAAACAAATCTCGAAAAGTTCAGTCCTGTTGTAAATACAGAAATTACCAAACTTGTTAGACAAATAGAAGCGATGGCCGTGCAGGCTGAAAAAGACAAAGCTGCCGCAAAACAGGATGAGTTCCAGAATGCGCTCAAGAGTTCTATTGAAGAAGCAAACGAGAGTAGCAAGGCTGCAATCGAAGAGCTGGGAACTAAGATGATTGAACAGCAGGAAAAATCTAACGAGAACGTAAATCGTTATATTGAGCAGAACGAAAAGAATAATAAGCAGACTCAGCATAGTTTTAGAATGCTGTTTATCCTTATTCTTATTGTTGTAATTGTTGTTCTTCTTGTTATTTTGTTGATTGTTGCAATTGTAAGGGCTGCTGCAAAAGCAAACAGACAACAGCAGCAGCAATACGTAGAAGCCTTTAAGCTTTTAGCTGCTAATCAGAGTCAGACAAACCAGATTATGATTGGTGGAATTGCCGGTCTTTATAGCGAAGACGGCTTGAAACTTGCAGGTGCTTCCAGCTGGAGTCAGACAGCATTGCCAGAACCAGAAGAAACTCCAGAAGAAAAAGAAGAATTAAGACAGCTTGCTGCAAAATGTGAAGATTTAGGTGCCCAGATAGATCAGTTTACCGGCCGAAAGAATAATTCTAAGAATGTGAGTGAACTTGTTTTCAAGATCGCTACAAAACTTGGTGTTCGTCAACATGATGCAATGGTATATTTCTGTGCAAGTATGGTTTATGATGCAGGATTCCTTGATATTTCAGAAGAAATCTTACAGGCAGAATCACTTACGCCAGAGCAGAAAGCAGAGCTGGATAAACACGTTGAAAAATATGAATCACATTTGCAGTTTGTACCACGCCGTTATTGGCAGGTTTTTGATGATGCTGCAAAATATCACCATGAAAATTTTGATGGTTCTGGCCGCCCAGAAGGATTAAAAGGAAAAGATATTCCTGATATCGCACGAATTATTCGTGTTGCAGATAGTTTTAATGCTTTGTCCAGCCGTCGAACATTCCGTGGTGGTACTGACAAGGAATCTGCCCTTGAAATCCTGGAACAGCAGTCAAATCTTTACGATTCAGAAGTAATTGCTGCATTAAAAGACATAATTTAGTAAATCAGACGAAATGTCGCTTACAATTTGGGGCTGTCCTAATGGACAGCCCTTTTTTCTTTTTTATCGATATATTAAACCTTCATTCCCAATTTGCCGATAAACAAAGTATGACAGTTTTTTTATTTTGTTTATTACTTACAGTATTTGCATCTAATCCGATTAATGCAAGACAGATAAAGCCTTTGTACAAATTACCTGACCAAAAGGTATCGGATGAAGCTGCCGGAGAGACTGATTCTATGATTATTGGAACAGCCAAAGGATTGTTCAGTCTTAAAAATGGGACGGCTGCAGTTCCTTTATGGACAGAAGGCTCAGTTGAACAGGTTGCTCGTGTAGAATATTCCGATTCTGAAGGAAAAACTGTTGAGAACTGGTATTTTAGAACTAATCAGGGTGTTTTATTTTCTTCTGATCTTGAAAGTTTTGAATTAAAAAATGAAGGATTACCTTTTTTAACAATTAAAAGCTATATTCAGGGAAATATTTCTTATGAAAAGCAAATACACCAGTTAAAAGATCTTGCAATTAACCCTTTAAATCCAAAGCAAATTGTAACCGCCACAAAAGATCATGTTTATTTCAGCCGTGATGGCGGTGCCACATGGAAAAATATTGGTTCGATGAGCATGCGAACCAGTGGGATGAAGGCCGTTGCAATCGGACAGATGCCTTTAACCTTAAAAGATGGAACAAAAACTACAGAAACTGTTATTTTTATGAGCCATCCATATTATGGTTTGTCGTATTACAAACCAGATGCCTATAAGCCAGCATGGTATGATGTTACTAAAGGTTTTGAAATGATGCCAACGATGAAAAGTCCTGACGAGATAGCAGATATTCTTCCTGTTGTGCAAAAAAGTGCCGATGGGCTTGAGTATACAGACATTTATTTATCTCAGGCATATATTCCTCGACTTTATAAAATGGACTGGCCAAATCGCTGTGGTGTTCAAATCTATAAGGGAACAGAGCCCTGCGAAACGTTTGATGGTCTTACAAGTGTAGATAATTTTCTTGTATTTAGTCAGATAGAAAATATCGGTTCTCTAAATATGCAGACAAATGAACTGAATGGAAATCCAGAACAGCTTTCAACATGGAAAGAATGCTTTGAGTTTGCTCCAGGGCTTACAAATTGCGCATGGATTCCGGCAGGTTATACCGGAATGGGTAAGGGACTTTGCCTAAACGAATTGTGGCTTTTGTATCCGGGTACAGTAAATACCGAGTATGGTCAGATTGCTGATAATAGAAAAGCGATATATGTAAGTGCATATCAGTGTAGATTGCAACAGGGAATTGATAAGTTTAGAAAAATTATAAAAGACAATAATTTGAACAGTCTAGTTATTGATATGAAAGATGACTATGGACTTTTGCGTTATGATACAAAAGATCCACTTGTTAAATCTAAAGCAAAGATTACTCAATATGCAGTTGACCTCGATCATTTTATCAGCGAGTTTAAAAAAGATGATGTTTATTTGATTGCCCGTATTGTAACTTTTAAAGACCGCAATCTTGCAAAAATTGCAAACGGAAAATATGCTGTCTGGAATTATAAAACAAACCAGCCATGGCTGGGAATCAAAGAATACGAAAAAATCGTAAATGAAGAAACTGGGGAAGAAACTCGCGGAGAACCAATCGCATGGTATGACGAAAACTGGGTAGATCCATATTGTCAGGAAGTATGGGAATATAATGTTGCGATAGCAAAAGAACTTATTGCCCGTGGTTTTGACGAGATACAGTTTGACTATATTCGTTTTCCTACTGACGGGTACAATCTTGCTTCTGCAAGTTATAGATGGAAGAGTCAGGGAATGGACAAAGAAAGTGCCCTTGTTTCCTTCTTGCGCTATGCTCGTGAAAATATCGACGCACCAATCGGAATCGATATTTACGGAGCAAACGGCTGGTACAGAACAGGTACTCGAACCGGTCAGGATGTAGAATTGATGGCTGAATATGTAGACGTAATCGGGCCGATGTTCTATCCGTCCCACTTTGAAAATGCGTTCCTTAATTATCCTCCTTACGAAGATAGGCCTTATCGTATTTATTATTATGGTACTTATCGAAATACTGTTATGGCTCGTAACAGAGTAATAGTACGACCGTGGGTACAGGCTTTTTATCTGAATGTAAGCTACGACCGCAAGTTCTACAATAAAGAATATGTTCAAAAAGAAGTATTTGGTGTTCGTGATGGTGGAAATCATGGATATATGCATTGGAATAATTCTGGAAAATATGACATGATAAGTCCGGATGTAAAAGCAGAAGACGAGTTCATTGGTACCTGTCCAGAAGCAGACAAACAATATAGAAAACCTGCAATCGGAAGCGAAAAAATGCCTCAGAGCAAATTTGTTGAACCAGGTGAGCAAAAAGAGGCTACAACAGCTTACGAAAAAATGCGACAGAAAAAACATCAGAATTATTCGACTTTTTTGCTTTCGTTTCCAAAGTTTAAGATAAATTAAGGGAAAAACAAATGCCTAATCCAAAATACGCTCCAGAAGAACCGATTTGTGCGATTGCAACCCCACTTGCACCAAGTGCACTTGGAATTGTAAGAGCGAGTGGTAAAAACTCCATTGAACTTTTGAGCAAACTTTTTTCGAGACCAAAAGCGCTGGAACAAGCTCCAGGAAATACTCTTGTGTATGGCTGGATTAAAGACGGCGATATAAAAATTGATGAAGTTATGGTTGCAGTTTACCGTGCTCCAAAGAGTTTTACAGGCGAAGATTTAGTTGAAATAAACTGTCACGGTGGGCCCGGCGTAGTTATGTCGATTCAAAATCTTCTTCTCAATAACGGATTCAGACAGGCAGAAAAAGGTGAATTTACTTTTAGAGCATATATAAACGGAAAAGCCGATTTAACAAAAGCAGAGGCAGTTCAGGAAATTATCGACTCTCATACAGGAGAAGGTCGTAGCCGTGCTGCGGGGCGTCTTGCAGGAAATCTATTTCAGGAAATTTCTTCGATAAAGACACTAATTACAGACACACTTGCAGCAATTGAAGTAGAAATTGAATATCCAGAAGATGAAGAGACTATTGCGGATTCTTTTGATACGAACAATTTAAAAATTGCGGAAGAAAGGTTAAAGGCGTTGGTTGATTCCTGGAAAGGTGAAAAACTCTATCAGGATGGTGCAAGAGTTGTATTGTGCGGTAGAACAAATGCCGGAAAATCAAGTCTCTTCAATAGTATTTTAAAAGAAGAACGGGCAATTGTAAGCGATATAGAAGGTACAACTCGCGACTGGATAGAAAGTTTTGTCGACATTGACGGAATCCCCGTCCGATTGTTTGATACTGCAGGATTGCGGGAAACTCAGGATGTGATTGAAGCTCACGGCGTTGAATTGACTCGTTCTCTAAGTAAAGATGCAGACGTTGTTTTATATTTATGTGATAGTTCGACAGGTCTTATAGACGACGATTTAGACTTTTTAAAGTCGTGCAAAGAACCTTTAATTTTAGTCTGGAACAAATGTGATAAAGATACTTCTCATACGGCAGAGGATTCGGTTCTTTCTTCTGTTAAAATGCTAAAAGACCAGGTTAAAATCAGTGCTAAAACCGGTAATGGCTTAAATGACTTATACAAGGCAATAAAAAAAGTAATTACTTGCGGAGTAACAACTGAACGTGTACAGGCTGGTTTGGGATCTGCAAGACAGAAATCTGCTGTAGAAGAAGCCCTTGAAAGCGTAAGACATGCTCAATTTGTTGCAGAAGATTTTACTCTGGATGCCGTAGTTCAAGATTTAGAAGAAGCCCTAAATTGTCTTGGAGAGGTAACTGGAGAAGTTACCCCTGATGACGTTTTAGGTTCTATCTTTTCTCATTTTTGCGTAGGAAAATAAACTATCTGAGTTTAGAACGAATTGCCTCTGCAAATGCGGCACGAGTTCCTTTTGTTGTAAAAGCCTGCGAAAGTCCTGCCAACGGTGGGTTACTTGCAGCTATGAAAAAGCGGGCATCATCTGCCTGTCTGTCAGGTGTTGAAGCATTTTTGTCTGTTGGAGCTAGTTCTGTTTGATTGCTAAGAGAACCCTGCAATTCTTTTGCAAGGGATTTAAGACTTTTCTTAACGATTTTATTTTTTGAAAGTGGAACAGCCATAATTATAGGGGCGGTAAAACTTCTTTCGTTGAGTATTGATGGTATATAAGTCGATTTGTATTTAGCAATAAATTCACGTTCAATTCTTCTGTGCTGAGAAAGAGACATAATTGCGATTGTATTTATCGAATCGTTTGAGGAGATAAAAGCTCGAACATCTTTTACGCTCATGGAAAGGAAATTCTTTGGAAGTAGTCCGTAAGTTTTCCATTCATTAATCATTTGTGCTGTCTGGTAAAACTCACCATCAATGGCAAATAATTCATCAGCCAAATTGTAAAAAGATTGAACAGAAACCTTTCCGGCTTTGATGTTTGCACGGATTTTTTCAACTACGGAATCATAGGCTTTTTTCCCTGAAACAGATTCTAAAAGAGCTCCCATAATGTTTATGAGTTCTATATCGTCACCTGCGGCAAAAATGATAGGGGCCATAGTTGAAGATTTTGTTTTAGATGCAAGAGTTTGAACATCTTGCCAGGTTATTAGTTCTTTTATTTGAGCAGATTTTGCCTTTTCTTTATGATATGCGATTTCGTAATTGTCCAGTAAGAGAGGAATTGCGGTAATTTTTTCTGCAGTCCGAGGTACAATTGCTTGAATTGAAGAAGGCATATTAGAAACAATATCCTTAGAAAAGCCTGTTTTGCGTTTTGCGGCGAGTTTTGTGGCGTAGGTTGCATTTTCTCCATTGTATAAGAAGAGAAGGTCAGGTTTTTTTTGTCCTTTTAATGCATATTCAAGAGATTTGTTTTCATCTAAAACTAAAATATTGTATGGGTCAGATTTCTTATTTCTTCTTTTATGTGTAGAGTTTAATACCTTAGAAATATTTTCTACATTTTCCTGTGAAATACCGTAAAAAGCTGCAATTGGTTTGCGATTAACTAATCCAAGAATTATAAAAAATAAAAGGAAAAAGAAGAGAATACAAGCGCTGATAAGAACAGCAAGTTTCTTAATTGAAAGTTTAAAATTCATATTTTAATTTTATCACAATTTTTTTAATGATTATAGATAAAATCTGGTCAAAAAACGGCTAATTCTAAATGAAAAACGGACAAAAAATTGATATCTCTGATAAGTTACGATAAAATATAACTATGTCTGCAGAGATAACAAAAAAAGAACTTTCTAATGAAGATAAACAGCTGATTCTGCGGGCAAAATTTGCCTTGATGCATTATTTAAAAATGACAGAAGAACAAGCACATAAATTTATAGAAAAACAGTCGATGAATCTAAGACAAAGCAAAGTAAAAACAGCTATCAGTATTTTAAACACTTACGATGTAAAGAATTTCATGCTGGATTAAATTTATAAACTGGAAATTAAGGCTTTTTAACAAAATTTATTGCCGTTAAGCTATTTTTTTTATTATATTTAAATAAAAAAAGAAAACATACGAGGCTAATAAACATGGCAAAACACGAGTTTCAGACTGAAGTAAATCAACTTTTACAACTTTTAATTCATTCTTTGTATTCAAACAAAGATATTTTCTTGCGCGAAATTGTTAGTAACGGTTCGGACGCATTGGACAAGTTAAAGTATCTTACAGTTTCTGATGATGCGTATAAAAACATTAAATTTGAACCACGCCTGGACATTTCTTTTGATGACAAAGCCGGAGTTTTGGTAGTTCAGGATTCTGGAATTGGTATGACTGATGAGGATTTGCAGAACAACCTCGGTACAATTGCCCGTTCTGGAACAAAGGCATTCCTTTCAAAATTGACTGCAGAAGCAACAAAGGATTCTAACCTGATTGGACAATTCGGTGTTGGTTTCTATTCTGCATTTATGGCTGCAAAAAAAATCGATGTATATACACGAAAGGCTGCTTCGGACGGAAAAATCTGGCATTGGAGTTCAGATGGAACTAATTCTTACGATTTGGATGAAGTTAGTCCGGAATCAGAAGCAGCTAAAAAATATGGTTTTGATAAGGTAGAATTGAGCGGTTCTGCAATTGTTATGACTTTAAATGACGATAGCAAAGAATATGCAAGCCGCTGGAAGATTGAAGAACTTATTAAAAAGTATTCTGATCATATCGCTTTCCCAATTTATCTTCACTATGAAAAAAATGATTATGATGATAAGGGCAATGTTAAATCAACAGAACAAAAGGTTGATCAGGTAAACAGTGCTTCGGCCCTCTGGAAAAAATCAAAGAGTGAACTTAAGGCAGAAGATTACAATGAATTCTATAAGACAATCGGTCACGATGGTCAGGAACCTTTGCATTACGTACATACACACGCAGAAGGAACTCAGGAATATACAACTTTGTTCTTTGTCCCACAGACTGCTCCGTTTGATATGTACCAGGCTGACTATAAGAGCGGGGTAAAATTGTATGTAAAGCGCGTATTCATTACAGATGATGATCGCGAACTTTTACCTGCATATTTAAGATTCGTTCGTGGTGTAATTGATTCAGAAGATTTGCCATTGAATGTAAGCCGTGAAATCTTGCAGCAGAACAGAATTCTCGAAAATATTAAGAGTGCTTCTGTTAAAAAGCTCTTGAGCGAATTTAAGAAAATGGGCGAAGCTGCAGATAAGGCAAAAAAAGTTGAAGAAAGCGCTCGTTCAGAAGATGATAAAAAAGCAATTGAAAAATGGAATAAGTTTGTTAAGAATTACAACCGTCCAATGAAGGAAGGTTTGTACTCTGACTACGCAAACCGCGATGAAATCGCAGAAATTGTACGCTTTAAGTCTACAGACGCAAGTGGAACTGGCGATGGCAACTACACAAGTTTTGCTGAATATGTTAACCGCATGAAGCCAGAACAGAAAGCTATCTACTACATCACTGGTAGTGATGAAAAGAACATGCGTGCTAATCCGTTGCTCAAGGCTTATGTAAACAAAGGATTCGAAGTACTTATTCTTGATGATGATATCGATGAAATCGTAATCGGTGGTTACGGAAAATACAAAGACTTTGAACTTAAGGCTGTAAACCGTTCTGGTAGTGACGAAGATCTTGGAGTAGACAAGGAAGAAGCTAAAAAGAAGGAAGAAGAATTCAAGCCTGTTACAGAAAAACTTCAGAAAGCTCTTGGCGAAAAGGTTAAAGAAGTTAAACTTTCTAAGACTTTGAGCGGTGAAAATCCTTCTTGTATCGTTGTTGATGAAAATGATCCAAGTTACCAGATGATTCAAATGATGAAGACTATGGGACAGAACGGACCAGATCTAAAGCCAATTCTTGAAGTAAATGGAGATCATCCAATTCTTGCAAAAGTTCGTGACAGTTCAGATGAGGCGTTTATCGCTGATGCTGCAGAGGTTTTGCTTGACCAGGCACTCCTGATTGCAGGCGTTGAACTTAAAGAACCAAGTGCATTTGTAAAGAGTTTGAATAATTTGTTGTCTAAATAATCATTGGATAGTGTAGTTTAGACATATTGAATCACCTGGTCAGAAAGATTATGGTGGTTGCATCTAGAAACGGGTTGTCCAAAAGACGTGGACAACCCGTTTTTTTATGCAAAAAAAATTAATTCTTTTACGTATAAAAATAAATAAATGTTATAATAGACTAAAGCTTCCATGAAACAGCTTCTTTTCTGGAATCAATGAATTTTCTATATATTCCGCCTTTATCGATAAGTTCCTGATGTTTTCCTTGTTCTGCAATCTTGCCTTTGTCAATTACAATAATTTGGTCGGCGTTACGAACGGTTTTTAAGCGATGAGCAATCATGATTACGGTTTTGTTTATTGTAAGTTCCTTAACAGCGTTCATCAAGTCTCGTTCGTTTTCAGGATCGACATTAGCAGTTGCTTCATCTAGAATGATGACAGGAGAATTTTTCATAATTGCACGGGCAATAGAAATACGCTGACGTTCTCCTCCACTAAGATTTGTTCCTGCCTCACCAATAATAGTGTCATATCCTTTTGGAAGAGACATTATAAAATCGTGACAGCAGGCTTTTTTTGCTGCTTCTATTACTTTTTCCATAGGAGCGTCTGGTTCTCCAAAGCGAATGTTGTTGGCAATCGAGTCATGAAACAAGTAAACGTTTTGAAATACAAAACTAAAGTTTTTCATAAGACTGTCCATGCTAAAGTCTTTAACATTATTGCCTCCAAGAGAAACTGTTCCATTATCTACATCCCAGAAACGACATAACAGGTGACAGAATGTCGTTTTTCCGCCGCCACTTGGACCGACAATAGCAGTGGTGGTATTTTCAGGGATTTTAAGTGAAATATTATCGATAATTTTTTTTGTGTCGTAGGCAAAATCTACATTGCATGTTTCTATATCGCGGTTAGAAAGTTTGATATCTTTTCCTTCTATATCCATTGTTGGGATAGCGAGAATTGCGCTGGCTTTTGTAACTCCCAAGTCGATAGTTCTTAACAGTGCAGAATAATTTCCACCAGCTTCGAGGGCATTAAAAAGCATAAAAGAACAAACAAGCATGGTAGAGCAATCAGCGAGATTCATTGAATTGTTAAGGTAAAAGTAAAGAGATGCAATCAGCATCGCAACTCCACTGAGTTTTGCAACCAGAGACTGTAAGTTAGAAACAGGAATACATTTCATTTCCATTTTTATTAGGGTATTCTTTCTGCGATTAATTACTTCATTTAATTCTTTACTACGCTTTCCTGCAAGATTATAAGCTTTTACTTCTGCAATTCCCTGGATATATTCAAGGACTTTTCCGATTTCATCTGTATCATCACGCATTTTATCAGCAGAAACATTTTTAACCGAAAGTCTCATAAACAGATTTACAAATTCGAACAAGCCGAAACCCGCTAATGCAATCAGAGCGATTCGCCAGTCAAAAAAGAAAAGTATAATGATAATTAAAGAAGTATCCAAAAGCCCCTGAAATACCATCATTACGGCTCGGGTTGCAATATCGCCCATGTTTTCCATAGTATTTGTTGTAACTGAAGTTATTTCGCCAAGGCTGTTCTGGTTAAAATACCCCATAGGTAGATATCTTAGATGTTCAGCAATCTGGATTCTTTTTTTTGCACAGGCTCTGTAACCACCTTCGCATTGCCACATAGCGGTAACCTTGCGGGTAATGATTCCTCCAATTACGCTAACACACATAATTGCAAAGGAAATCCATATTGTTTTTGGATCAAAAGGTACTTTATTTACAGCTGTTGCAATTACGCCTCGGAGCATAACGGCAACGGCACAAATTCTAAATGCCATAAAAAGTGAATTAAAAATTCCTACAATTATCGAACCGTAAAATTTTTTTCGGTTTTCTTCATCACAAAATCTAAAAAATCTAAATAATGATTCAAACATGTTTTATGCCTCCTGTTGCTATAATTTATTCATCTTTGGAATCGATATGGGCCTGCCACATATTAAAGTAAAGTCCACCTTTGTCTAGTAATTCTTGATGTGTGCCATGACTGTCAATGTTTCCCTTGTTGATAACGTAGATTTGGTCGGCATCTTTTATTGTAGAAAGTCGGTGTGCAATTACAATCAAAGTTTTGCCTTTTACAAGTTTTGCTACAGATTTTTGTATTAAGGCTTCATTTTCTGGATCTGTGTATGCGGTTGCTTCATCTAAAATTACAATTGGAGCATCTTTCATCATTGCACGGGCAATAGCGATTCTTTGGCGTTCTCCGCCACTAAGGTGCGTTCCGCTAGAACCAACTACTGTGTCAAAATCGTTTTCGAGAGACATAATAAAATCGTAGCAACCGCTGGCTTTTGCTACTTCTTCAACTTCTTTGTCTGAAGCATCAAGGCGACCAAGGCGTATATTATCGCGGATACTCATATCAAATAAGAAGTTATCCTGACTTACATAGGCAACGCGTCGATTGTATTCTTGTAGTGATAGATTTTTGATATCAATACCACCAATTTCTATACTTCCTGAATCTACATCCCACAAAGAAGCTATAAGTCTTGCGATTGTTGATTTACCGCTTCCGCTTGGTCCAACAAGGGCAGTATAAGAACCTTGTGGTAAATTCATGCTTATACCATGTAAAATCTCTTTTGAGGATTTTGATGCCTCAAGTTCATTTTTGTAGGTAAAGTGTACATCGTTTAATTTAATAGAGTTATCGCATGGCTTTTTTGTATCTTGCGACGGTCGGTTGAGTTCTTTTAATGACATAATAGAACCTACTTCTCCAAATATTGCACCGGCTTTAGCAATGTCATCGTGATAAGAAAATGCAATTAAGAATGGCTGTATAGCACAAACGGCCAGTATTATTACGTTTATAAAAACAGAAGCATCGACATTTCCCTTTAGGAACATAAATCCACCAATTGGCAAAAGAGAAAGTAAAAGTGATGGAGTTACAACGGTTGCAATTGCGTGAGGCCAGATACAGTCTCGCATCCATTCAACATAGCAATCAGAGCCTTCTTTTGCTGCTACAACAAATCTTTCGTAGGAACTTTTAGATTTACCAAAAGCTTTGATGACTTCGATTCCATTTATGTATTCAACAGCAGTGTCATTTAGGGCTTTTGTTTTATCCAGTGCATATTTAAATCGTGTAGCACTATCTTTAAACATGAAACACATGGCAACAAAACCGATTGGTAGAACGGCTAAGCAAGCAAGTGCAAGGCGCCAGTCCTGAACAAACAAATAAATCATTAAAACAATAGAAAGTATTATGTTTGAAGTATACTCTGGCACAATGTGTGCAAGGGTAGTTTCCATACTGTCTATTCGTTCAATCATGATATTTTTAAGAGAACCGGAAGGCATACTTAGAACAGTTCCCAATGGGAGCCGTGTAAGTTTATCGCACATTTTTTTTCTTATATTTCCAAGTAGATTGAACGTTGCTACATGGCTCAAAGATGTGGAAATAGCATGAAATATTACATTTCCAGCCCAAAAAAGAGCGATGATACCACTTTGTTTTAGGAAAAGAGACCAGTCTCGGATCCCTGCAAGAAGTTCCTGTATAATTTTTGAAATTACAAGATAGGGTGCAATTGCGCACGCAACACTAAGAAGGGCAAAGAATACACTTACAAAGTATTGGCCCTTTTTTTCTCCTGCAAATTCAAAAATCAATTGGATTAGATTTTTTTTTGCAGGTGTATTATTTGAATTAGACATATATATACCCCTAGTTAGTTAATGCTAACTAGATTACATATTATATAACAGTGTTATATTAGTCAATGCAAATAGAATATTTAATTTTTAGAAAAATGCATAAGGCTATCCCATCCGCCTCTATAAAAGCGGAACATCTGGTCCAGAGATTTTTGTGCTTGATCATAAGGAATATCTAGAAGGCAAAGAGTAAACAGAGATGAGAAGGTTCCTTTAATTATGATTTCTTCCATAAGGGGGTCAAGGTTCTCACATTTGATTCCTTGTGACTTGAGAATATCGTAAAATTTTTCGGTGGCTTCGATTTCTTTTTGAGTAACTTCGTTTAAAAAATTCTGAAAGCTGGTACCCTCAGCACAATTTAATATCAGGTTAAATTCTTTTTTGTGATTCCTGGCATAAGAGAACATTTTCTCAAGTCCAATAGAAGAATAGTCTTCCATTTGCTTAATTTGATTTTCTAAAGAAAGCTTCGAAAAATCAGAATAGACTTGGTCATAGATACCTTTTATATAGTCAGCATGTTCTTTAACAAGAAAATCAAAAAGGTCTTCTTTGCTTTTAAAATAGCCGTAAAAGGCACCGGTAGTTACTCCGGCTTTTTTTACAATTTCCCGTAATGAAGTTCCTCTAAAGCCTTTGAGTGAAAACTCGTTAAGAGAAACTTCTATAATTTTAGTTAAAGTTGTTGACTGCTCATTCTGCATGTGTTTAAGGTAGATTGAGATTTGTTTTATGTCAACTAAATTTAGCCTTCAAACTGGTCAACCTGGTTTCCAATTTGATCGATAGACTCAACCATAATATTTGAAATTTCAGAAAGAGCTTGACCGGTAGTGTTGATTTTTTGTGCGCTATTAGTCATTTCGGTCATGCCGTTTCTCATACTTTCTGTTTCTTGCTGGAGAGCACTTACTTCATCAATAATTACGTTACTGTCTTGGGTCATTTCGTTTGAAGCTCGTTTAACAGTATTTGTGCTGTCGTTAAGGTGAGCAAGTGCCTGTGTAATTTGGCTTGATCCATCCTGTTGTTCTGACATTGCGGTTTTAATCTGCTGTACAATAGAGTCAGTATCATGGATTTCTGTAGCAAGCTGTGCATATCCCTGAACACCTTTCTGTGTTGACTGAACAACTGTTTCGATTGTTGCCTGGATTTGCTGTAATTGTTCGCCAATTGTTTTTGACTGTGTAGAAGAAGTCTCACTCAGCTTACGAATCTCATCAGCAACAACCGCAAAACCTTTTCCGGCTTCGCCTGCATGAGCGGCTTCGATTGCAGCATTCATTGCAAGAAGGTTGGTTTGGCTTGCGATATTTGCGATAACCTTATTTGCTTCGCTAAGCAATTTTGACTGGTTTTCAATTTCTGATATTTGTTCCTGGAGTTCTTTTTGTGTTTTAGCACCAGTTTCTGCATCTGCTTCGATATTACCAAAAGAAGTTGCCATCTTATCAACAGAAATATTTACTTCTGCAATATTTCCAATCATTTGTTCTACTGCAGCAGAAGCACCTTCAACGGATTCAACCTGTCTTGTAACCATTGTTTCGAGGGAACTGATGCTATTTAAAATCTTTTTTATACTTTCAGAAGTCTGTTCAACGCTTTGATTCTGGTTTTCAAGATTTTCGTTCATTTTGTTGATATTTGAATTAATCAAATTGATTGCTTCGGAAGCTTCGTTAGATGTATTTCCTAATCGGCTTCCTGCTTCGTGTAATGCAACTCTTGATTGCTTCATGCTGTCAATAATTCCCTGTAAGCGGGTAGAAAAGAGGTTAAAGCCTTCTGAAAGCATTGCAGCTTCTTTTGTAATATAATCCGGATATTTTCTTGAAAAATCACCTTTTGCAATGTAGGTACATCCGCCAGCCAGCTCTGTAAAGTTTTTACTTACTCGCATAGACATAACAATTACTACAATAATCATTACATTTACTAGAACTGCAGCAGAAAGAATTACCTGTACAATAATGCTCATGTATTCGCCTGAAAAGTCTGAAACAGGACCTTCGGCAACGATATACCAGTTTGTATTTTGAATTCTTTTGACTCCGTAAAAATTATCATTTTGTAAGAAAGCTTTACTTTTTCCGTCAAGATATTCTTTTGCAGAAACGTTTTTTAACGAAGATTCGTCAAAATAGTTTTTGCTCATTATTGAAGAAAAATTGTCATTTGTGATATAAAGCCCATTTGCATTTACGATATTGATTAAACTATTTTTTGAAAGATTTATTTCTTTTACAGCTTTAGAAAGTTCGTCCAGTACTATGTCGGCAGCACTTACACCGATTAATTGTCCATTTCTATTAAGAGTTCTATAAGAAATTGTAACAATGAGTTTTCCGGTATTTGCATCTGTAAAAGGTTCTGAGTAATTAACCTTGTTTGGGTTTGCAATTGCATCTTTGTGCCATTGCCTTGATTGGATATCAAAAGTAGGATCTGGAGTCCAGCCATTATGAGAAATCAAGTATCCGCCTTCCCAGATTTGCTCTTTGGTTGCATAGTATAAGAGAGTTCCTTCTCCCATATCTTTACCAATGTTTACAAGTGCATCTTGATATTGAGTTTTACCACTCAAAGATGGAACTAAATTAGAAAAATCTACAACTAAGTCATTATATTTTGTAAGTATTCCGGATACTTCTTTGTTTAGAATATCCATTGATTGAGTTAAAAGTTTAACGGTAGATCTTTTAAGAACTGTATTAACTAAAGATGTATAAGAAAAACCTAAAAAACAAGCAACGATGAGCATTGACCCAACGGCCCCAACTAAAACTTCTGAACGAAGCGACATTTTTTTGCCTTTCATGACAACTCCAAAGTGAAAAATATTAAATCTTTTTTTAATAATAAATTTTAAATACAGGACATTATAGAATATAAAATAAGTTTTGTACAAAGTACTAATAGAAAGTTATTTTAAAAAATAAAAAACCGGGCTTTTTTGTGAAGTGCACTGAAGTGTTTTTCACAGAAAAGCCCGGTTTAAGTAAAGTGTGTTCCAGTTATAACTGGAAAGCTCCAATCTGTTTTGCCAGTTCGTCTACACTGATTTGATTATCATTTGAAGAATTAGAAACATTTTGGATTGCATTAGAAATACCAGAAATGCTTGTAGTCATGTTAGACATCTGAGAATTGATATTTTTTGTGACTTCAGAAAGATTCTTCATTTCAACAATGATTTGCTGTGCTCCGGCAACCATTTCCTGAGAACCATCAGTTACTGCGGTTGTGGAGTTGCGGATGTGTTTCATTGCTTCAAGAACCTGCTTGTTACCTTCTGCCTGTTCTGTCATTGCGTTCATGATAACGCCTTCCTGATCTTTTACAGTGTTGGAAAGATCAAAAATTACATCAAACTTTTTTTGTACTTCTTTTGTATTATCAGAAACGGTCTGAATCGAAGTAGAAAGATTTTTAAGATTTTCGTTGATTGTCTTGCTCTGTTCACTTGATTGTTCTGCAAGTTTACGAATTTCATCAGCAACAACTGCAAAGCCCTTTCCTGCTTCCCCTGCGTGTGCAGATTCGATAGCTGCATTCATAGCAAGAAGGTTGGTTTGAGAAGCGATTGTCTGGATTATTGAAGTAGCTTCCAGCAGAGTAGCTGATTGTTCGATTATTTGTTCAGAAGTTTTAACAGCTGTTTGAACAGATGTTCTACCGTCGTTAGAAGCCTGTGCCAGAGAATTTACAGAAGCTGTATTTTTTTCAAGAATTTGAGTAACTCGCTCGATGTTTGCAACCATTTCTTCTACAGCGGCGGATGATTGTGTAACTGCAGAAACCTGAGATTCGATGTTGTCGTTTAAGTTCATTGTTCGCTTCATAATCTGATTTACAGAAGCATGAGCCTCTTCAACTTCTGCGCCCTGCTTTTCCATTTCTGTTTTAACAAGATCGATTCCCTCTGTAATAGATTGAGTTTCGTTTTTTACAAAGTCCATTTCATGTTGAAGAGTATTTGCATTTTCTGTAGAAGTTTGTATAGAAGATTTAAAATCGATTAAAAGTTCCTGAGTTGAATAGTGCAATTCATTTAATGAGTTGGCTAGTTCTCCCAGTTCGCATCGAATAAGAACCGGAATTTCCTGAGTCAGATAATTTTTATTGCATAAATCTTCGGAAAACTGCTTTGTAAGTCTTATAGCATGGTTTACATCGCTTAAGAGAATATACATATCGATTAAGCCAAATATTGCAATTATTCCGCCGGTTGGAAGCAATTTTTTGAGAAAGAGAGAAGTAATGCTCATGTCATGATTTACAGGAACTTGAAAAACTGCACTTAAAAGTAAAATCATTCCGATTAAGATAAAAAATATAATCAAAAGATTTCGCTGCATAAAAGAAAAGCCCTGATATTCTTTTTTATACGGTAACCAGTCAATATCTTTTTCCATTGTAAAAATCGTAAGAACATAACTAATAACGGCAAAAACACAAACCCCACCACCAAACATGATGTTAAAACAAAAGAAGGTGTATCCTTCACCTCTAAAGTTAGCAGGTTCATATCCCTGGAGGGTATTGTAAATACCTGCCACAAGTCCATACAAAATCGCATTAGAAATTGGAATTGCAAAGGTGATGGTTTCTGTTATGTTTACAAGTTTATTTGTTTTTTTAATTGATTCTTCTGTGCCGTCATAATTTGCAACAACTTTGTTTAGCGACAGATAGCATGCAATTGGCAAAACAAATGCAAGAACAAATAACAGAATGGAGATTGGATTAAGTGTCATTTTAATACAATCGTTAAAAGATAAACCCCCAATAAAAACGGAAAACGGTGTAAAGGATAAGATTGGAAGAATAAATGTGAAGAACATTGCTAAAAATACTTTTTTAGATACTTTGTGCTTAGCACATTCCTGTACATCTGAGAGAGAAATTTCATTCATTTTTTATCACCCCGATAATTTTTTTGTATATAAGATTCATTATATCATAATGAGAGTAAAAAAAAATGAAAAAAATTTTAAAATAATGTTATATAAAAAAAAGGCCTTATAATGGATTTTTTCCATCATAAGGCTCTGGTTAGTTATACCTTGAATTGATCAATTTCAGTTCCTATTTGAACAATCGAATTGTCAACCTGGTTGGAAATTTGTCTAAGTGCTTCTCCTGTTTCATTAATTTTTGTTGCACCGACATGCATTTCGCTCATGCTGTCCTGCATAATTCCTGTTGCGTCCTGTAAAGCTTTTACTTCAGAAAGAATTGCCTTATTACCTTCTGCCATTTCCTGGCCAGCGTTACGAACCTGCATTGTACTGTTATTCATGGAATTTAAGGCAGCGATGATTTGTTTTGAACCTTCGTTTTGTTCTTCCATTGCAGCTTTTATTTGTCTTACGATTTCGTCAGTATCTTTGATTTTATTAGTTACAACATTAAATGCTTCGCTAGATTGCTGAGAAGCACCAACTACTTCCTGGATGGAGTTCTGGATGTTCGTTAACTGGTCACCGATAGTTTTTGACTGTTGAGTAGATGTTTCTGAAAGTTTTCTGATTTCGTCTGCTACAACGGCAAATCCTTTTCCTGCGTCTCCAGCGTGAGCGGCTTCGATTGCGGCGTTCATTGCAAGAAGGTTTGTTTGTTCTGCAATTGCGGCAATTGCAATATTAGCTTCCTGTAAAGTATTGCTTAAAACCGAAATCTGGTCGATTTTGCCGTTTACTTCAGCCTGAATAGTAGAACCAATCTGTGCGTTTTGTGTTAATTCCACAAATGAATCAGACATTTTTTCCATAGAATTGTTTACTGATTGAATGTTACCAATCATTTCTTCAACGGCTGCAGAGGCCTGTGTTACGCCTGAACTCTGGTTTTCTATCATGTGCTCAAGAGATTCAATATTTGATGCTATTTCATTTACGGCGCTTGCAGTCTGATGAACACTATTTGACTGATTGTCTATCTGTTTGTGAACAGACTCTATGTTGGCGATTATCTCAGTAATAGAAGAAGAAGTATCTTCTGTGCTTGCCTTGAGGTCAGAACCTGCAACTCCTAGGATATTTTTAGAATCTTTAATTTTGCCAATGATTGTTCTAAGGTTTTCTGTAAAGTTGTTAAAACTCTTTACGATTTCACCGACTTCGTCATTTGATTTTGCATCAAGTTTTTTAGTTAAGTCTGCGTCTCCAGAGGCGATGTCTTCAATTGCGGTCTGAACTTTTTTAAGAGGTGAAAATGCCTTTTTACATACAAAGAACATGATTAAACCAACAATGATAACAACAGAAATAAGAGTAATTGTGTTTGTCACAGTCATTTTTCCTAATGAAGAATAAAAGTCTTCATAAGGACATACACACAAAATTGACCATTTTGTTCCAGGAATTGGTCTGTAGGCTCCAATTAAAAGTTCCTGATTTTCTGATTTAGTGTCTTTAAAGAATTGACTTCCGGTTTTACCGTCTAATAATGCTTGTAAAACAGGACCTACACCGTCTGTAAGTGCTAATCCTTCTTTTACGCTCTGACCGCGTTCGACTTCCTGGATTACTGTAGAAGCAACGGTTAGTCCTGTTTCTCGATTAACTACCTGTAGGGTTGCTTTTTCTGAACCAAACTTGATTTGTTCAATACGATGAGAGAGGGTTTCTCCATAGATATTTGCAACAATACAACCGATTGGTTTTTTATTTGTATCGTAAACCGGATAAGTAAAAATTTGGAATAAGACATTCGTAATTGGATTAACGGCTGGATCGAGTATAAAGGATTTTCCTTCGGCAGCACCGCTAATATAATCTCTTTCAATTTTGATGTATTGGCCGCCTGCGGTGTAGCTTTCACCAGAAAGATTATAAAAACCAATATTTTCGTATGATGGATCTACCTTTGCGATTCGAGAAAGTTGAGCACACTTTTCTCTAAGTGATAAAGTGTTAGACTTCATGAAATCTGTTTCTGCAAGAGCTTTAAGCAGTAAAAACTGGCGTTCCGTTTCACCCTTGATTTTACCCGAGGCAGAATCTGTAATTGAGTTTAGGAACTCATAAGTGGTGTTAGAAACTGTTGATCGAGAGTATAAGGTGCTTACTGTACTAATGCTTAGAGATGCAAGAAAAATAGAAAGCAGAGTAATTAATGTAAATTTGAATTGTAAAGATTTTGAAAATTTCATTTTGATCTCCCAAAAACTAGTAAAAAGTAAAATCAATTTTATAACAAAAACTTTAAATTTCAAGAATTTATATGTTACATAAGAGAAAAATTCATACTATAGAGGGCAAAAAATTAATAGATTTGTGGGCAGTTTAACACAGGATGATTGAAAATTTGTATTTTACAATCAAAAGTTGTATTAAGGTTTTGTTCTGTAAAAATTTGGGAAACAGATCCCAGTAAAAGAGGTTTGTTTACAGGTAAAAGTCCAAGTATGCCTGCATAACGGGCTGCTGCATTTATATCGTGAATCGACATTAATACGCCGGTATTGGTAGATTTGCATAATTCTTTGAGGGTTAAAAAAAGTTCGTTTTGTGCTGTAAAATCAAGGCTTGCACAGGGTTCATCAAGTAAAAGAAATTCCGGTTCCTGGGTTAGGGAGCGTGCTATTCTTACTTTTTGAAATTCTCCTCCAGAAAGAGAGAAAATTGTTCTGTCTAAAAGATGACCGATTCCAATTGCCCTGGCCATTTTGCATGCAATGTCTTTATCTTGTAAGGAGTATATGCCCCCTGTTCTAGAAAATCGACCCTGCAAAATACAGTCTAAAACGGTGCAATTCCAGGCAGGAGTTTCTGATTGTGGGAGGTATGATATTTTTTGAGATGCAAGGCGCGGATCTTTAAAAACCGGAGAAATTGAACCACCTGTGATATGGAGGGCTCTTTTATTCAGAGGATATGTTCCACTTAAAAGTTTAAGAAGAGTTGATTTACCGGAGCCGTTTTTACCGCATAGACAGATAAAGTCTCCCTTATTAAGCGTTAAAGAAATATTATTTAAAACCTGATTAGAGCCATAACTGGCGCATAAATCTTTACAGCTAAGGGTCATCTGCTAATCTCCTGTTTAGAAAAGATTAGGCTTACAAAAAAAGGTGCTCCTAAGAGTGAAGTTATAAGGCCTGCAGGGAGTTCTGCTGGTGCAATTACTACTCTTGCAAAGGTATCGCTCAAAAGTAATAGAATGGAGCCGTACATTGCAGAAAAAGGAATTAAAAACATACCTTTTGTCCCTTTTACGCCGTATATTTTTTTTACGATGTGAGGAGCAATCAGGCCGATAAAATTGATTGTTCCCCCTGCACATACCGCTGCACTTACGGCAAGGCTAGCACAAATCAAAACTACAAGTCTTAATCTTTCGGTTTTTAAGCCCAGAGCTCTGGCGCCTTCTTCTCCTGCGTTCATAAGGTCGAGTTTATTTGCGCTAAAGAACATAAGTATTAGCGCTATAATGCCAGGAACGATGATGAGCTTAAATTCCTGCCAGGAGCGACCATTAAAGCTACCTAAAATCCATGTGTAAATACCGTTAATCTGCTTTATTTTTGTGATTAAAATAATAGAAGAAAGGGATGCATAAAAGGTTCCTAAAGCGGTTCCACAAAGTAAAAGTGTTGTACTGTTCTGACTTTTAGTTTTTGTAGAAATTAGAGTGATTACAAATCCGGCAAATAATGCACCCAAAAAGGCAAATAAGTTGATTGGAGAAATTGTTCCAAATAAAATTGCCCCTGCTCCTGTTAATTGTGCGATTACAGCTCCTAGTGTAGCACCGCTTGAAATACCGATTATTCCTGGTTCTGCGAGGGAGTTTCTAAAATACATCTGAAAGCATGCTCCACTAGAAGCCAAAAGGGCACCGCTAATCATTACCAATATAGAACGAGGAAGTCTTAGTCCCCATATTACAGTGGAAGCAAAACTATCTTTTTGCGTAAAGGCCTGAATAAACTGTGAAAAACTTAATTTTTGCGAACCGAGCAGGAGAGAAATTATTAGTGCTGTTAGGACTGCAAGAATTGTAAGACAAAGTTGCAGGATAGTGCTATTTTTTTTCATTTATAATGTTACGAATAATTTGTATTGCCTGAATACAACGAGGTCCCGGGCGACTAATTATATCTGCATCAATTGAATAGATCTGGTTGTTTTTTACCGCATTTATATTCTGCCATCCGGCTCTTTGTTTAATTGAGTCGATTGTTGTAGTTGTGTGATTTGGAAGAATTATAAAATCTGGATTTGCTGCAATAATTGCTTCGTCGCTTACAATTGGATAGGTCTCAGGAATTTGTGCAAAGATGTTTATTCCGCCGGCAAGGGTTACAATTTCATTTATAAAAGAAAGATTTCCTACGCTCATGTAAGGTGGAGTCCAGATTTCCCAATATATTGAAGGAAAATCTTTTGAGTCTCTGGATTTTTGCTGATTTAATTTAAGGCATTCATCTCTAAAAGAAAGTATTTGTCCTGCAAGTTCGTTACCACGAGTCTGATTATCCAGGACTTTTGAAATTGTAATAATTTCTGAAGCAATTTCTTCAATTGAATTTGCAGTTGAAACGTAATAAGAAATATTTTTAGACGACAATAAAGAAATAAAATTGTCGTGCATATGTGCTGTTAAATATACAAAATCGGGATTATAGGAAAGAAGTGTCTCGGAGCTGATAGTTTTTCCATCAAAACTTCCAATTACAGGTATGCTTTGAACTTCAGGAGGATAGTCGCAAAATTCTGATCTTCCTTTGATTTTATCCATTGCGCCTAATGCGCATAAAATTTCTGTAGAAGCTGGAGATAAAGAAAGAATTCGCTGGGGAACTGTTTTAGGTAAGTTCTGAGAGATTGTAACAGGAGCTTTTTTACAAGAATATGCGGTGAGATTTAATAAAAGTAAAAGTGAAGTAAAGATTTTAAAAAAGATGTTTTTCATAGGAACCAGTTCTTTGGGGGCGTTACGGGGGTGTCCCCCGTTAGAGAGGGTAGGTTGCAACAAAGTGCAACCGAGGGGGAGACTTCCCCCTTTTGTTACTATAACTGTTTGATTAAGTTTACCATTTCGATTGCACCAAGTGCGCAGTCGTAACCCTTGTTTCCGGCTTTGCTGCCTGCTCTTTCGATGGCCTGTTCGATGTTTTCTGTTGTGATAACACCAAACATTACAGGTACTCCATTTTTTGTGCTTGCCTGAGCGATTCCCTTAGAAACTTCGGCACAAACATAGTCGTAGTGAGTTGTTGAACCGCGGATGACTGCACCGACAGCGATGATTGCATCGTATTTTCCGCTAGCAGCCATTTTGTCTGCGATTACAGGAATCTCAAAAGCACCTGGAACCCATACTGCGGTAATATTGTTTTCTTCTACTCCGTGGCGAACTAAACCGTCAACGGCACCGCCTAATAATTTATTTACGATGATTTCGTTAAATCTTGAAGCTACAATGCCAACCTTCATTCCTGCAGGGGCTACTAATTTTCCTTCTACTAAATTAATTGTGTTCATAGTTCTTCCTCAATATTTTTTTATCACTTTTAGAGCTTCTCTGTAAAGAGGTGGCCCATTTTGTCGCGTTTTGTTTTAAGATAAAAACGGTCGTAATCTTGTGGAGCAATTTCAATTGGAACTCGTTTATTTACTTTGAGCCCGAATCCATCGAGTCCGTATATTTTATCCGGATTGTTTGTAAGAAGTTGAAGGGATTTACAACCTAAATCGCGTAAAATTTGTGCTCCAATCCAATATTCCCGTAAGTCAGGTTTAAATCCGAGTTTAACATTTGCCTCAACAGTATCCAGACCTTGTTCCTGTAGGGTGTAGGCTTTGAGTTTGTTGATTAAACCGATTCCTCGTCCTTCTTGTCTCATATAAAGAATGACACCTCGGCCTTCTTCTGCTACCCGGGCCATTGCTGCGTGTAATTGCGGCCCACAATCGCATCTCTGGCTGCCAAAAACATCTCCAGTAAGGCATTCAGAATGAACTCTGCATAAAACGTTTTCGCCGTCTCCAAGGTCTCCTCGTACAAGAGCTACATGGTGTTCTCCTGTTAAATCGTTAACATAGCCGTAGATGTCAAAATCTCCATATTCTGTTGGGAGTTTTGCCTTTGCTTCCTGGATTACGTGTTTTTCCTGAACTCTGAGATAATCCTGCAGTGCTTTGATTGTGATAAATT
This sequence comes from uncultured Spirochaetaceae bacterium, assembly GCA_902797305.1. Taxonomy (GTDB): domain Bacteria; phylum Spirochaetota; class Spirochaetia; order Treponematales; family Treponemataceae; genus Treponema_D. The sequence goes on from CADBSK010000085.1 coordinate 38,150, forward strand.
TAAAGCCGAATTTCTTTGCAACTTCCCAGAGTTGTGGTGTACGCATCATTGTTCCGTCTTCTGCCATAATTTCGCAGCAGAGTCCACATGGGTTAAGTCCTGCAAGACGGCAAAGATCTACGGTGGCTTCGGTGTGACCATTTCTTACTAAAACACCGCCTTTTTTTGCAATAAGTGGGAACATGTGTCCGGGGCGTCTAAAATCTGTTGGTTTAGAATTTGGGTCTATGCACTTGAGTGCGGTGATTGAACGTTCTGCGGCGCTGATTCCTGTTGTTGTAGAAATGTGGTCAATGGAAACGGTAAATGCAGTTTCGTGGTTGTCGGTGTTTTCTGCAACCATCGGATAAAGATCTAACTTGCGGGCAAGTTCTGCACTCATTGGTGTACAAATCAAGCCTTTTGCATAGGTAGCCATAATGTTAACGTTTTCTTGTGTTGCAAATTCTGCGGCACAAATCATGTCGCCTTCGTTTTCGCGGTCTTCGTCATCGCTTACAAGAATGATTTTACCGGCTTTTAAGTCTTCTACGGCTTCCTGGATTGTGTTGTATTTGTATTCCATAAAAAAAATCTCCCATGAGCAAGGTCAGGGAGTTTTATAATGAAACAAAATGGATTGCGTTATTCGCTTATCACTTCTTTCATCCGGACTATACCGTCGGCTACGGAGTCTCACCGTATCATGTATCAATAGAGATACTCGCTGGCTCGCAATGTAAAAAATGCATACAGCCGGTGGGGAATTACACCCCGCCCTGAAGTTGTTAGTTAATTCTAACAAAACTATAATAGGAGGGCAATAGGGCAGGGGTTTATTTCAGGGCAACCGCATTATAAACTGTTCTGCCTACAAAAATGGCTCCCAGTCGCAAAAACGGCTTATCAAAACCGCAAACTAGTTTGC
>CADBSK010000086.1 GCA_902797305.1 uncultured Spirochaetaceae bacterium
GCCATACCAGATAAAGCACCTAATGCAATACCTTGACTACTTTGTGCATAAATAAAAATGCTTGCAGTTTCTACAATAATAATTTCAGTTAAAGAATTCCCAGACAAACCACTTATTTCACCTGCTGTTTTAATAAAAGCATGCGACATAGAATGAAGTAACGCAAAAACATTTTTCGTAATTTTTTCAGATGGATCGATATCCCCAAATCTAGAGATGATTTCTCCATGCACATATTCAGCAAACCACTTCTTCACAGATAATTCATCATCAAGATCTGGCATTTGTTCTTCCAATATGATGTCATTTTTAAACAACCATTCGATAATTTTCCCCTGGTCTATTTCAAATAAAATCCCTTCTGTATCTAATTTTGCTCCATATACTAAATTTGCCGTTCCATCTTTTGTTTTTTCAAATGCATTTAATTTCAATCTACAATTTTTATTATTTGAGTTTTTAGGGTCTGCTACTTTCCTTGTAAATCCATATGTGCAGTTAATAATCTGTATATCACAGGTTACTTGCATATTTGCAATTCCTAGTTTTTTATTTAACTGTAAAATATCATTGCTTGTATCAATAAGTTCCATTTCTAACTGCCTTTTAATGGCATCTTCTAAAGTTATTATTCTTTTTGCATATTTTAATGTATTATACTGCATTAATTTAAACGAAAAGCTATTTAGCCAATCATTATATAAAATTTCATTTTGTGATTTTCTTAAAGAAAACAACTCATCACAAGCATTAATATATTGCTCAACACTACAACTATCGCCATTACTATTCAGTAATTTATCTACAAATTGTTGAAACAGTGCTTCAGGAACAAGCCCATCCTTTATTAATCCCCGAACTTGTTCTTCTACTTTTTTTCTTTTAGAATCACTACGAAATTCGTCACTAAATGCTAACTCAATATTATTGAGAATATCCTCATATTTCTCTGTAGTTAATTTTCCAAACCATCTTGCAACAATGATTTTATGTGCCTCAATCCCTTTTTCATAAAATTTGCCACTTTTATTATCAACTAAGTTAATAATCTTTAAACTAAAAGGTTTGTAGTTCCTTCCAGAATCAGCATTATCCGGAAGGAGTCTAGAACCGCATGTTGGACAAGTATGAAAAAACTCAGCAGTTTTTTCTGAATTTCCGGAACGATAAAAACACTTATATGGATTATCATTCGGTTTATACTTAAATTTTTTTACACCTTTAATATAAGAGGGTATACTAATCGGTTGAGCATAACCACATTCACAAGAATAAACCATTTGGAGTTGCTTAATATTCTTTTTATCACAATCTGCACACTTTTGTGTGTATTTGTCTATTTCACTTGGCGATTTTAATTCAAACATATCTCCACAAGAACTACAGTAAAAAACAAGAGGCGATACTTCCCCAATCACGTCGGGTATTCCTTTATTACAAGCAGGTTCTACAATATGAAACGAATGCCCATTGTTCGTAATATTAAATGAGCTAATATCTCCTTCTCTGTTTCCAAAAAGTCTAATTTGCCGTTTGATCTCGCCTTCTATAAATGTCTCATATATACCTGTCATTCGCATATAGTTCCAATTTGTGATTTTAGCTGTAAACGATACATTTGAACCTGAGCGCTCGGCAGCCACCCACATTTCAGGTAAATACTGATAGACAGCTTGATTTTTACTTCTTCTCATGTCCTCACCTCAAATTTGAATATCAATTGTTTCTTCAGTATCTCGTAAACTTCTCATTGGTGCCATCTTATCTTTTGAAAACCTTGCTATTGCTTCCGACAATGAAACCTTTTGGTCAAAATTCTCATTCTTAATTCCATTTAAAATATTATTAACTTCTTCAGTAATAATCTCCATATATGCTTTTGAAATTTTTTCTAGTTCATTACAGCCATATATTACTATCAACTTTTCTATTGCATCTTCTATGCTTATAGTTTCGTCCTTAAGTAATTTTTTTAATTTATATGCATAGAAGAGACTGTCTGTCTTAGTTTGTGTTGTATAATATTGCATGACCAATCCCGCTAATAGGCCTGGCAAAGTTCGGTAGATCGCATTTTTAGCCCATCGATTGATAGGTACAGATTCTACCAAACTATCTTTATTTTGATGGAAAATTACAAAATTTTTTAAATAAGATCTATCCCGAACACGCATTAATCTTATGATATCTATAACTATCCCTGTATATTTTCTCCCGGTTCGCGAATATGCCTGGATATATTCAGCATTATTATTTGGCATACCAAAAAAATACATAATATTAAAAGAATCTTCATCCACTCCATGCGAAATTGTTCTTGTTGCCAGGAGTAAATTAATACTATCATAGTTTTTACGATTTGCCTGAATATTGAATAGCGCTTTCCTTACAGCCTGAAAATCAGTATCACTTGTCATTTTTTCAATCACAAATTTTTTGATCCCTTTACTTTCAAGATGATTGTTCCCCTGATTTTTAAGTGCATTTTCCAGTTCACCAACATCAATTTTACGATTGTTATAAACTAATTCAATCCAATAATCAAATAGCATATCGCTATAATCATCCCATGTTCCATTAAATCCATTTCTACATATTTCTTTATAACAGTCTTTAGAATGCATCATCTGGAAAATAATTACACGCATGTTATAAACTGATTCCCACATCCCGTCAGTAATAGATCTTCCATACGGTGCATAACCCAAGATAATTCTAGTTATATCTGTAGTATCTGTGCAAGAATAAAAATCTTCACCAATATTGACAGAAGGATATTCACAAGGAAATCTCCTTCCCCTCTTATGGTACAAGTTTTGAATATGCTCTTTATACATCGATATTGTTGCAGTTGCACCAACAAAACGAACTTGCTTCCTGTGTTCAGGGGGGACTAATTCTTTTGCAAAATAATCAATAAACGATTCATAATGAGCGTCAAAAGTTCCTAAACTTTCGCTCACCAAATGAAGTTCATCTTGAATAAACAAGGTAGGAACCGGATCTTTTAAAGTTTCAGCAATCTTTAGAGGTGAACTACAACCATAACAACTGCATTTAGACGTACTGGTAAAACCATGTATTGGACAAATTTTCTTGACTTGCCCAAAAAGGCTCTTAAAATCATTGCTTATACCAAGCAATGCCATCTTGTCAATCGTACTAACAACAATAGACGGTAAATACCGATATATTTCGTTGTCAACTATTAATAGAGGCAAGACATCCATTTTACATTCTGGATTTGTGCAAACATGTTCAAGTTTCCAATTATCACGATTAAATCTCACGGTTATTAACTTTTTACCGCAACAGGGGCATGTATCTATAAACCGATAATAGTCGATTAAAGTTTCTTCATCACTTTCCAATATCAAATTTCTTTGCTTCTGACGCCTTCCACGGTCACTTAACAGTTCATTAGCATTGATTTTATTCGGTGTATTATTTTGACCTACGAAAAATCCAACTGCAAAAGGATTGCATCTACTTAACTCGTCACTGTTTTCCCGAACAATATTCGCTTTAACTACTATGGTTAGAACACGGTCTAACTGTTGTACTGCTAATAAACGTAATGGGTATTTTAAAAACGCGGTAATACCATAATTTTTTCCTCTAAGCCTATCAAAAAACATGGTAAATACTGTTATTCCTAGAAATGCTTCTGTCTTGCCACCTCCAGTTGGGAAATAAAGAAGATTAGCAACTTCAAGGTCTGCTTCAGTTATGCTATTGTCATTTTTGTATTCGCTACGAATCACTTCACAAATCATCGAAACAATAAATACAATCTGAAATAAACGCCATCCTTTTATTGGTCTTACATCCGTATTCAGTTTTGTCTTGAAAGTTTTATTCATGTAAAGGAATGCTTTTTTTACAAAGTCTTTAAACTCAATTTGGTCTATTCCTTTTTTAAAACGATTAATTTCATGATTATATTCGTCTAACGCTTCACTGAATCTTTTTTTTGCAACTGTAGAAAGTCCAATTGTTGAGTTATACTCATTTTCACACTTGCTATAGTCTTTTTGCATTTCATTATAAATCAGCTTAAGTTGCTTAACTGGATCATCCAGCAGCTTGTCAAAAGTTATGTGTTTTGACAATTCATCTTTCGTTATAAGCCGCATTTGATAGTATTTAGGTATATTCTCTGTATATATTTCATTCTTTTTCTTATCAAAAGCAGCCGATGTATTTTCTGCAACAGCGTACACTCTAGGTTGCATTTTATAGCTACTTTTAAAGTAATCTAGCTTAATATCCAAAAATTCAATGTTTTCATCCCCAGTGATCGTCATTCCGGCATTAAAAATCTTCGGCAAATAGCCAAGATTTCTTTCTTTTCCAACTGACGTTTTATTAACCATTTGCAATAGAAAGCGCAAACCGGTTCCTTCATCCGTTACGGTACAATATATATCAATACCCCATCTTGGTGACACCGGATCATCTCTAACTGTAGTCGCCGCAAAAAAACGATTTCTATCAGCAATGTCAAAAAACGTTATTTTGACATCATTGAGTACACGTACTTCATCCTTAATTTTATTTTCTAAATCTTTCAACTTTAAACTAATCTCGTCTTCAAGATGAAAAGTCTTAGTAGTTAGGCCTTTTATATCAATGGAAATCCCTTCACCAATTACATCCTCAATACAAATCTTTTTATATGTCACTGGCATATAAAAAGTTTCTTGCGGATACTTATCGCACAATTCTTTAATGTTCAAATAACGTACATTATCTCTTTCAGAATATTTTTGAATTACATATGCCAGAGTTTTTTCATAATCTGGCTCCGTAGAATAAAACAGTAAGCCTCTCGGTTTTATATATAGTTTTCCTTTATCATTTTTCTTTACAATAAAAGATATACTAACCGAAGGTACACTTTCAAAACGTTTTGTATTGTTTTCAGTATAACCACCATCAAATCGTTCATCTACTCTATTCTCAGCTAACATACCAACCATAACACGGTCTAATTTGGGTTCTTCGACGAAAGTATCCCCTAAATCGGTTCCAGTAATCCGGTCAATGTACTTTGTTACGATGTAATCGGCCATAACGTTATAATTATTATGCATACAAATTCTCCTTCTATTGTTTTAAAATCTCTTCCATCGGTGTACCTTCTTTTATATCACTTAAAACATATAGTACATCTCTGGCTCTTGAACATGCCGTATAGATGGCACGCATTTGACTTTGTACCCTTGCTTGACTTTCATCAGACATGTTTTTAATTTTAGTCCAAGAAGAGATTTCTTCTTTTTTCACACTACCATTAGTTTCCTTAAAAACATAACTGTAAGGGAACAAGCCTGCAAGTATCACTGCCTTAAAATCTAAACCCAAAGATGACTCAATTGTCGATAACACAATTCCAGTCGTTTGACTATATCTAGTTTTTGAATTAGGGTTTGCGCCATCTGAAGTTATCAAAGAATATGGTATTCCCTTATCATCTAATGAAGCCTTTAACCAATTTAAGAAATAATATCTAACGCAAGCATGTTGTTTATATGGAAAAAGTATTGCAATATCAGAATATCTTAAATGGTATTTTTCAATTAATTCTGTAATTACTTTTAGAACCTCATCTCTAATATTTATGCGCGGAATACCTACTTTCACTTTTAATGCAATTGTTGGTTTGTCACTAAGTGTAAATGAATTATATTCATATTCCATTGAGTTAATTAGCCCTAACATCGAAAGCCGGTCATTCATTAACTTTAACATTTTGCTAATATATTTTCCGATTTCTATACTGTTTCTATAGTTTTTTTCTATGTATTTTACTCGCCCATTAAAATTCAGTTTAATTCCTCTCATTCTTTTCCAAGGTGCATCCCCTTTTCGACTCAATGCTCTTACAGCCTGATTAAGGTCTCCTGCCATAAGAAAAACACCATTAGTATCACTTTCAAGCAGTAAATAACATAGTTCTAAATAGAGTGGATCAAATATCTGTACTTCATCAATAAAAATAGCTTTAAATCGTAATTTAACATTTCCATTTTTTATTTGTTTTATACAATTTTTTATTTCTTCTTCGGTGGCTATATTATCCTCTAATCTATCATTTAAACACTCTTCATAAATCTTTTTTACGAGCTTATGAAAAGTCATTATAAATATATTTTTTCTGTCTCCAAAATTTGCACAATTCCTTCTAAAGATATATGAATCAGCTAAATTGTTATTATAACAGGTGAGAAGTACATTAGATTCTTTATACACACTTGCATATTTAAAAGCTTTAGAAAGTAATAATACACTTTTGCCCGCGCCTGGGTTTGCAAGAATAATACGATGACCTTGTCCCATATCATTTACCTGCGCTACTTGATATTCATCTAAAAAGAATGTAGTATATTCTGATTCTTCCCCAGTTATTGTCAAGTCTTCATCGGCAGCCACAATTTTCCTAGTAGGTATTTTAATATCATCAATTTCTGGTATTACAACAGTGTATTCTGGGGCCAATCGTTCAAAAATCGCACGGCATTCTATTTCTTGAATCATTTTAAAAGTCTTATCAAATGGTTTTCGAATATTAGAAAAAATATTAAAGTCTGTTATCCTCTTCTCTTGACCCTTGGAAGTAATAGGGCGGAAAAAATTATACGTTACATAAGGTAAAAGTTTTCTTATTTTAGCCTGCATAACTGCTATTCCACCCACACGTTCATCTGGAAACATGATCACATGTTTATAAGGAAACTTTAGTGCCTTTTTATCACCATCCCTAACTATTAAAACTTTTGAATCCAACAACCTTTCATATATTCTATCTTCAATAAAGCTTACATACGTGATATAAGAGTCTATATCGTTAAAATTGATTTTACCTGAATAAATAGAAAACGTTACCAAACCTTCTTTTGGTGATATATACATGCCCATTTGTACTTTATCTGTGCTCATTCCAAGCGGATCAATATTTACCGCAAAATGACCTTCTCCAAAGTGTTTCTTTGCATCTCTTAATAATGCTTTTTCCGCCTTATTAATATGTTCTTTTTTTTCATAATCTAGAGGCCATAATCTAATTGTCATGTTTTCAACTCCTAACTTTTATTTGGATGGCACCATATTTCTTTTTCATATTCAAAATTTAATTTCAAATTACATCCATATATAAATCATTAAGAATCCATTTTGAAAAAACGAACTACAATCAGATCTGCATTTAAAGTGACTAGAAAAACACGAGAGAAAGCAACCAACAAGTCATCATCAGTCAAGAATCCTTTTTTGTAATGTACTATTAACTATTGATTCAGAGTTCTTGTCATCTGTAATAATAAAACCGCAAATGTCCAGATTTTAATACCATAATATATTTACCTATTTAATTGAATAAATATATATTTATAATTCGATACATAATAGAAAACTCCTTTATTTTAAAGCGTATTCGCCTATTTCATTTTTACAAAAAAGTCCCAACCATCTGGTTAGGACTTTTTACACTTAACTTATTTCAATTCATCTTTTAATTTTCGCTTCCAGCTGCTCGACTTCTTCGTCCGTTTCTGCAATCGCCCGAACGCCTATGTAACCTATGCTAAGGTTAACCGAAAAATCTTTCAGGTCGTCCATGGTAAGTTTGCCTTCATAGTATTTTGTAAGGAACGCGTCCAATTTTTTAAGAACAATCTTATCTTTCTTTGTTCCCATGGACCGCCCCATCTCAGGCAAGCATGTAAGGTTTTGGTCTTCGTTGAACTGCGTAATCAAATTATTGGCGTCTTCACCTTTGTAAAAATAATCATGACCACCATGATCTGTATCCGTAAAAAAGATTGCTCCAACCATTATTTCATATTCTCCTCTCTATCATTTTTCCGTAACCTCTATCGTCCAACATGTATCTGTTTAATTCCATCAAAATTAATATCCGCACCCTTCGCTCTGTATATTTTGCTAAC
>CADBSK010000087.1 GCA_902797305.1 uncultured Spirochaetaceae bacterium
CAGCCTGTTTTTGGGCGAAAGCTTTACTCCACGCATGCTGCTTGGCTGCGGCCTTATTTTTGCCGCAATAATTCTTGCCGAGGTGGTACCGGAGCTGGTGAAGGGGAAGGAGAGATAAATCTAATCGCCTGCTGTAAGTCTGTATTCAAAATCTTTCATATTCATTTTTAATTTTTCTTTTAGTATCTTATTTTGCTGAGGGTTCATAGATGGCAAAAATGAAATATAATTTAATATTGCAGACTGAATTGCTTGTATACTTGCTTTGCTTTTTATCCAGTTTTGAGGAATAAAGTCACGGCCGCTAGAAGGATTAAAGCTATTTTTAGCAGTCTCAAAAGCACTGTTAAAACAGTCTGCAACAATCCGAATTACAGTTTCGTCAAGATTTGACTGCTTTGCTAGTTCAACAGTTTCATAGGGTAAAGGGACGTTTGTGTTTCCATTTATTTTTGAAAACAGGGCGGAAATTCCAAACAGAAAATGATATGGGGCATATGCCTTCATGGACATTATTTCTTCATTGATGCCCATTGGGTTTTCATCGGTCCAAATGGATATAATTTTTTGCATCCAAAATTCTAGTCCGAATAAATCTTCTGGTCGATAATCATGGTTAAACAAAGTATCAAAGTATTTATCAAAAATCTTTGTTTCTCCGTAAGAAATATTAGGGCGTTGAGAGTACCATGCAATTAGGTATTTTCCAATTTGGGATAATTCTATTACATATTTTTTATCTTTGTCTGCTGGTATTGTATCTCCTCTTTTGGTGGCAAAAAAACCATTTGGATACTTCTGCTCGTAAGTTCGCTTCATTTGTATTACGCGTTTGTCATTGCTTCGTAAATCTCGGGCTTTGACCGTGGTTTGACTATTAGTGAATGTACTTATTGATTCTGCTCTATCATGTTGGGGGATTTCGTAAAATCTAAATAAAACATATGAATCATTTTGTTGTTCTATTGTAGCGCTGCAACTCAGTATTGTATTAAGAGATTGACAGCCGTTTACTACACTTAAACCGTGCATGTAAAACTTGTCGTTTCCTAAATTTTCAATTTTATTACAAATAGCTGTTATTCCGTTGTGAAAGAAAAAGAAATCTTTGTTTTTTTCGCTTAAAATAGTTTTTCTTATTTTTTTGTTAACTGAATTGCTGACTCCTAAACTCTGACGTACATTTTTTTGAAAAAGAGTACCGTCCTTAATGCCTGGTAATTTTATACATTCCTTTAAAGGTAAAACAGCAACGATTACTTTTGTAGAACTTAATTCAGTAAGCAGATATTTGTTTGATTCCAATTGAATTTCGTGATTAAGTGATGGGTTGTCTTCTTCCATTGCACGAGTATAATTGTCTTTTATACCTTCGTTATCTATTACAACTAATTCTGCTTCAAATGAGGCATTCTCTTCTTGAGCCAGTTTTGTTTGGAATGCAATTATATCCTTTTTGGCTGACTCGGAAAATGTTGATGTCGTAAGCAATTCGAAGCAAACTGAATATCCATCGTCTTTTAGAACACTTGAAACTTCACTTAATTTCATTTGCAACTTGTGATTTGCATTTTTTTGAAGTTCTGAAATGTTATGTAATTGAGACCAAGAAGAAATGACTTCTCTAACAGGTTCTGCGTTAACTATCTCTCCGGTATAAAACTTACCTTGTATTACGAAAATTTTTTGTTCATTATCATCAACATAGATAGCATCTATCTGCTTGTCATCTGCTCCGTCAGTTATTGCATCTTTCGTTTGTCGTTGATCAAGTAAATGTATGTTTCTTAAATACCATGCTATAAATCTTTGTCCGTCATTTGAGAAATTATTGATATAAAAATCTTGTTTTATTTCTGATTGGATTTTTGATATAATGTCCATAAAATGCCTCTTCATTTGCCATTATACCACACATTCTTAAAAAAATTACAATTTTATCGCTTCTTTTGGAAAGTTGAGTTCCCGCCACTTGATAGATTTTGCTATCTTTGTGGGCAGGAAGATGTTTGCAGATGCAAGCACGGCCGGGATTGGAGGGGCGGCGTAGCCGTTGCGGAACGAAGTGGAGTAATGGAGCGGGAAGGGACCCGCGGAACCCCGG
>CADBSK010000088.1 GCA_902797305.1 uncultured Spirochaetaceae bacterium
AAAGTTACAGACAAAGGTGCTGTAAAATCAATGCGAAGATTTCTTGATAATGCAGGAGTAAAAGATGATGACTTATAAAGGATTTGTAGGTGTTGTTGAATATGATGATGAAGCTCGCATCTTTTCGGGTGAAGTAATTAACACTCGTACTGTAATTACTTTTCAGGGAACAACAGTAGATGAAGTAGAAAATGAATTTCATGCTTCTGTAGATGATTATCTTGAATGGTGCAAAGAAGATGGTGTCGAACCAGAAAAGCCTTATTCAGGTAAATTCAATGTTCGTATTTCTCCATTGTTCCATAGTAAAATTGCTATCGCTGCCAAAAAATTAAATATGTCTCTAAATAGTTTTGTAGAAAAATCATTGAATGATGAATTAAAATCCATGGAAATGGTTTTTTAGGGATACAGTCTAAAGTTTTTAGCCGAAAGCAGAACAAATAGTTATTCCTATTACAAATATTCTTCTCTAAAACTTGTCATAAAAAAATATTTTTTATGACAAGTTGACATTTTTTTTTTTTTTGTAAAATCATAAAAGGTTTGTTATTTTTTAGAAAATAACAAAAAATTAATGTTTTATGAGGAGAAATTGTTTATGTTTGGTAAAATTAAGCAATTATTCGGAATAACATCAATTCTTGCAGTTTTGATGTTATTTTTTTCTTGTGATCCTACTGCAAATAATCCTACATTAACAAGCCATAATGTTAAGGTTTATCTGACAGAAGATCAGGCAGTCACATTGCAAGTTGAAGATGGAAATACACTTGCTTCTCTTGCTACATTTGAAACTCCATCAATGGAGGGCTATTCTTTTGTAAGTCTTGTAACAAAAGATGGAACAGCTGTCGGATTAAATGATCCTATCACTAGTGATATGACCCTTTATGTTAAGTTTAGAAATTCTGTAACTGACAACAATGAAGGAAAAACAACCGTTACTGTTTATTGTACTGATGGAACAAAAACTGTCACTTCTACCAGTACAACGAAAGAAGACAAAACTACAACTACAACATCAGAAACAACTGTAACAAAAGAAGAACAAACTGTTAGCGAAACAACAGAAGAAACAAAAATTACAACTAATGATGACGGTTCTGTAACAACACAGACTACAACTACAGTTACTGATGCAGATGGCAATACAACTTCTGAAAAAGTTACAGAAGTTGAAAGTGGAGACGGAACAACAACGACTACAACTACAGAAAAAACTGATGCAGAAGGTAACACAACTACAGAAAAAGTTACAGAAGTAACAAATCAAGACGGTTCTATTACTACTACAACAGAAACAACTGATGCTGATGGAAATACAACTACACAAACAACAACTGACAATAGCAGTGCTCATTACTGGGTAATGAAAGGTATTAATACTTTGCTTGGTATTCAAAACTATGTAACAGATATAGCTACTGCTAAAGTCTATTTTGAAAAAGCTTACGAAGTTGATCCAAACGATGACGAAGCAAAGGTTTATTCTTCACTTTGTAATCTTGTTGATGTTGCAACAAGTGAAAAAATTGGTGACTTTGTAAAAGAACATCTTGGACTCGCTAATTATCCTAAAGATTTTGAGACTTTGCTTAAGGGTGAATGGTTGAATGAAGATGTTTATATTGATTCAACAAGATACTTTAGTTGCAGTAAATACATTCCTGTGGAATTAACACAAGAAGAAATTGAAAATGGATTAGAAAATTTTGATTATGACAATTGGTGTCTTAAGGCAAATGTTTCTTCCGAAGGAAAATGGCAGGCAAAATATTATTTTATCGATAATAATTCCTGTCTCAGCGGGGATGAATATTTAAGATACAAGAATAGATTGTCTATACCTAAGGAAGAAAGAACAAACGTATTGATTAGTCCTTTTGATATTATAGACAATCCTTCTTATAACGCAGAATATTGTGTTCTTGATGAAAGTGGATCTTGTTTTGTTCGTCATTCAGATGTTATAAATGGCGTTAATTCTATGTCAGAAGATGAAATGTCTGAACTTATTACTTATCTTGAATCTGCAAAAATTTATGAACTTAAATCTACAGACGAAATATTTGAATATAAGGTAGATCTTTACACAAAAGCTCCAAAATTCAACACAACATTCTCGAATAACTGGTATAAACTTTCAGTTGAACAACCCGAAAACCTTACATTAATTTTCCTTGCAAATCTCCTTGAAGGAAATACAAACGGCTTGAGTGATGCTCACGATGATTTGTATTCTGCAATTTTTGAAGGAGATGATTATAAGGCATTCGTTTCAAAGATTGAAAGTGTAAATTCTTCTATTACGATTCCTCGCAATGTTGCTAAGACAATTGGTTTGACATATCTCTTTGGTGATTCTAACATCACTCTGGGAAAAGCCGAACTCAAACTTTTGGAAAGCGTTTTAAATGTTTACAAAGCTGTGATGGAATATATGCAGGCTTACAGCTTTAACACAGATTTGTCTATTCTTAAAACAGATTGGACAACAACTTTTGGTGATGCACTTAGTGCAATGAATTTCTGTGTAGAAAGCTTTAAGAATTATGATGCTAAAATTGATCCAATTGCAAACGGCTTTTTAACAGTTCGAAATGCTGACAAGATTACCGCATCAAAGAATACTCTTATCAGCGTAATTGATGATGCTTATGCTGCTTACAATAGCATTATTTCTGTAGATTCTAGCTATCCAACTGCAATTACAAGCTTCCTTGACAGCAACGAGGCTCACGTAGTTTGTGATGGAGTTTTACAGTTAAAACAAGCACTTGAAAATGGTGGAAAACTGTATCTCCCAGAACAGTTCTTTGCTTCTTCAAGTGAGCAATCATTCCAGTTCCCAACAGAATGGCCAACAGATGGCAATTACTGGATTGATATCGGTAAAATCTTTACAGCAGGAACTTTCTCACTGGAAAATTTGATTGAACTTGACAGCAACAATAGACCAGTGCTTTACAAACTTAAATCTTCTGGTGGTTCTGCAGGTTATAAATATGAAGTTTTAGGTAAAATTGAAACTGCTGAAGATATGATGGCTTGGATGAAGAATGAAAATACAAGTTCGTCTAATGGATCTGAATGGTCATATGAAAATTACGGGGTTGGTATTAACTTCAAAGGTCAGGAGATATTATTAAATATTTCAAGTCTATTATCTGAAGATCAGGTAAATAATATGGTAAAATATCCGTTTATGCCAACTACAGTGGGTATGTTCTTTTATCAGTTCTACTACGGCGGACTAGACGAATATTTTGACAAGTTAGTGCAATCATCAGGTAATACAACTCAAGGTGAATAAAACCTTATCGTAATGATGTGTTTTTAAGGGAGTGGTGCAAAGTGCGCCATTCCCTTTTTTGTAAAATGAAGAAAGCATTTTTTTTTATTACTTTATCTTTTCTCCTCAGTCCATTGTTCTGTGAAAAAAGCAGTTTCTATTTTAAAGGGGATTTAGGCTCTCTGTTGATAGATGATTCTGGTAATTCCTTCGTTAGCGAAAGTTTAATAAATCTAGATACACAAATCGGAAAAATTAATTTAAGCTTTGATACAAAAATATCTGGAGTAAAGAGCTCTTTAGATTATCTTACTACCGACGGTGTTATTTTTAGTTCTGCCCTCGCAGCAGAGTATTCAATATTCAAATGTGGTCTCCGTTATGTGGATTTTTCAGTACCTAAAGAAACTAGTTTAAATCTTGGCAAGTTTTCAATTGCTCAATCGGGTGTTTTTTACAAGAGTGCAGGCATTTTTGGAGAATTTGATTTTTCTTCCCTTAAATTAGGATTTGATTTCACCTATGGAAGTGGCTGGGGCTCAGAAGGGGATTTATATATAACCCCCGGAAATCTTTTTCTCCGAGATATAATTTTTGCAAAAACTTATGCGGACTTTTCAAATAATCTATTTGTTGAAGCAGGATTTTTTCATTTTGATCTAAATGCCAAAATAGAAAACGCTGATAAAGGTGTATTTTCAACAAATGGCTGGTATGGAACAATTAAAAAAGACTATTGCCTGGAGAAAACTTATAAGCACTTAATTTCAACTTATGGTTTTTATGCCGGGGCTTTAGGCAATGGTAATATAAGACTGCTTGCAAGTGATATTAATCTTGTGTTTTTTCCATATTCATATTTTTACTATGCAGGAAACTTTAATGTTCATGTCTTAGGTCTTGGTGTAAAATATACAGCAAGCAAAAATTGGTTCTCATTTGAATCGAATGCCTTTTATGGAATCAATATTTTTTCCAATTTTAATATATTAAAAAAATATACTTATCAAAAAACTATAATTTATGACGGTTCTTCAGAAAAAGAAGAAGAAAATAAATCCTTTGGTCTAAAGGACAGTTTACTATATATAGACGGGAAATTATCTTTTGATTTAACAAAAGGCAATCGAGAATTATGTATATGTCCTTATATTGGGAAAAAAATCCTAATTCCAATTTTTAACGGTATATTAGAAAATTCTTCTGGGGACAATAATTCAGGTTTTACTTTTTCGGCTGAGCGTATAATCAAAATGTTTTTGCTATCAGGCATTTCAATAGGAATTGAAGTTTTCCCCAATACAAAAAACATTGTGAAATAAAATATTCATGTTAAAATTAACACATAGTTTTGTTAGTGCATACGTTTGTACGGCAGGAGGTGCAACATGGGTATTACTTTTTATAGCTTAGGGGCTGCAGAAGAAGTTACTGGTTCAAAACATGTTTTTGAAATTGACGGTAGACCTTTTATGGTTGACTGTGGGGCTTTTCAGGGAAAACGCAAAGTTTCGGATGAAAAAAATAGAAATTTTGACATTGCTGCTGACAAGTTGGAATCTGTAATTCTTACTCATGGTCATTATGATCATTGTGGTCTGTTACCTGTTCTTACAAAAAAAGGATTCACAGGAAATATTTATGCTACTCCTGCAACCCGCGATATTGCAAATCTTGTAATGATGGACAGTGCTCGCATTCAGGCGCGGGATGCTGAGTTCCTTGCAAAGCAGGCCAGTAAAAAAGGTGAAAAATTTAGCTGGCGTCCTATTTTTGATGAAGATGATGTTGTAAAGTGTGCAAATCAGATTGTTTCTCTTTCTTATAACCGCAAAATGTATATTGCTCCCGATGTTCAACTGGAATTTTTTGATGCGGGACATATTCTTGGTTCTTCATTTGCAAATGTAACCATTCGTGGAATGCACGGAGGTCTTACAGTTCCTTATCTTCATTCCACAGGTGATACAGAAACTCGAATTCTTTTTACAGGAGATATCGGTCGTAAAGAAAAACCTATTATTCGTCCTCCTGCAGTAAATATGCCGGCACCGGATTATATCGTTATGGAAAGTACATACGGTAATCGAAAGCATGAGGACAAAGAATTTGCACTTAAAGAATTGGAACGAATTGTTCGTGATACTTGTGCAAAAAAAGGAAAAATCATAATTCCTTCTTTTGCGATTGAACGTGCTCAGGAACTGGTATTTTATCTGCACCTTCTTACTGATAAAAAGAAGATTCCTGTTGTTCCGATTTATGTAGACAGTCCTATGGCTAGTAATGCAACCAGCGTCTTCCGCGTTCATCCAGAATGTTATGATGAAAGTGTAAACGAAGCTTTCTTAAAGCATCATAAGAATCCGTTTGGATTTGGTTCTCTTTCTTATACTAATAGTGTCGAAGAATCTAAGGCCTTAAATAAAAAAGAAGGTCCAATGATTATTATTAGTGCCGATGGTATGTGTGAAGCGGGACGAGTTCTTTACCATCTTGCAAACGAAATCAGCGATGAGCGAAATACGATTTTAATTGTGGGATACATGTCCGAAAATACTCTCGGTCGAAAGATTCGTGATGGTGCAAAAGAAGTAAATATTCTTGGCGATGTATATCAAGTTCGTGCAAAGGTTGAACAGATTAACGCCTTTAGTGCTCATGCCGACTATGAGGAAATGACCGACTGGTTAAAAACAATTGATACCAGCCGCTTAAAGAATATTTTTATGGTTCATGGCGAAAAAGACGCCCAGGAATTCTTTACAAATCACCTTCATGAGAACGGCTTCCCGAACGTTACAGTATGTAAGTACGGTGAAACCTACGAGTTGTGATTGGAGAACAATTTCTTCTTAGAAACTAAAACTCTTTCTTAATGAGCGGGAGCTCTTTTTCCCATATTTTAGCCATGTAAGCGTATCCATCCTGATTTGGGTGGATGCCGTCTTTGCACATGAGACTGCGGTAGTCCGGGTGCTCCAGCATAGCGCTTCTCATGTCTACAAGCTGCACATTGTTCTTTTTTGCATATTCAACAAGCTTTGTGTTGTAGAGCT
The DNA here is from genome assembly GCA_902797305.1 of uncultured Spirochaetaceae bacterium. Lineage (GTDB taxonomy): Bacteria > Spirochaetota > Spirochaetia > Treponematales > Treponemataceae > Treponema_D. The sequence goes on from CADBSK010000088.1 coordinate 6,355, forward strand.
CGTGGTTTAGATATGGTCGGAACATGTCTCCTTTGCACACTTTTAGAATTGCGTCTTTATTCTGACCGTTACAGATGTGTTTGAACCACCATTCTCCAACGAGAGGTGGCATTGTCATGATGAGTGGGGTGATTTTAGCTTCTCTGACGGCGCAAACCATTTCATCGATGATGCGGATAAAATCTTCTAGAGTGGTACGGGGCTGGTGTTCCTGGTCTGGATTGGCACTTACAAAAGTCCAGTCGTAGTCGCAGTCGTTTCCTCCACTTTCGATAATTGCGAGGTCACCGCAGGCACCTTTTTCAAGGTCCTTTTTGAGACGGCGTTGGGTTTTGCTTACAACAGAACCAAAAACGCTCTGGTTGTTGAGTTCAAAACCGAGGGTTCGGCTTGCAAGGTCAAGGCTTGTGTCTTCGATTATGTCAAAAAGATGACCGCTTTCGAGCCCTGTTACGGCACCCTTTAAGATTGAGTCTCCGTATACACTAATTTTATTTATTCCATTGTTCATTCTTTTTTCCTTTCTGATATTTATTTTAAAATTTCGAATGTATCGATAATTTTTCCGTTTAAATCTTTGATTGTTCCTTCTATTTTATTAGAAGAAACATTGAACATTCCGTAGCCCAAAAAGCCGGGAACTGTCTTTGCGTAATATGGCGAATCGTGTTTTACGTCGTACTTAGGCGTATGGCTCGACATTGTCGGGAGGGTTACATAAACAGTTCCGTTGATTGGAGCTGTGCGGTCGTAAAGGTGGTTGTGGCCGTTTATAACAAGGTCAACGCCGTATTTTTCATAAAGCTCAGTTAGTACTTCGCGATATCGGGTATGAGAATGGTCAGGGTTTGTTGAAAGGAAAGAACTGTGGTGATACACGACGATTGTCCACAGGCTTTTGTTCTCTTTCAAAACCTGTTCAAACCACTGGATTTGTTCACCTGTCGGGTTAAAAGAAGAATTAGAATCCAAAAAGATAAAGCGTGCGTTTGAATATTCGGTGGTGTAGTATTTTGGGTCCAAGGCAAGAAAAGAAGAAAAAAGTCCCGAACCGGTATCATTATTTCCCTGTGCGCATCCAAAAGGAATTCCTTCAATAATGGGGAGCTTTTCAAAAAAGTTTTTTGCCCAGTTTTTGAGTTTGCCGTCTTCAAGCATATCTCCGGCACTGATTATGCAGTTAGGATTTTCTTTTTTAACTGCCTTAAAGCCAATTTCTGTTTTTTCTGGAATGGTCTGGTGATCTGAAATCGCGGCAAAAGTAAAACCTTCTTGAGGGGCTGGAGGTGCCATAAAAGTTAGGCTCTTGTGCTTTGGGATTTTTACAGTGTATTTTTCGCCAGGTTCGAGGTTTGTAAGTTCGATGTAAAATCCTGAATCTTTAAAATTAACTTTTCCGCGGTTTGGAGTGAGTTTCTGTTTATCATTTCCGTGCTGTAGGGTGATGACTGGTGTATCTGTGGAATTGTCGTTCCAGATAAGTGTGTAGCCGTTTTCTGATAGGCGCAAAAGCGGTGGACGAACCAATAATTCGGCATTTTTAGGTGGATTTTTCTCTTTAGCAAAAGCAACTGTAGAAAAAACGATTAAAGCAAAGGCTGATGTGATAATTTTTTTGTAAGATACTTTCATATACCTATAGTAATTACAGGAATATGATTTGTCTAGAGAGCGAGAATGACGAGGGAATTATACTACGCATAAAATTGAATTCCGGTCGCATTTAGAGAAATCGAAACCGCGCTATATAGCGCTACATGCTGTTTGTTGCAAAGTAACTATTTACTTAGCGCGATGCGCTAGCAACAAACAGAATGTTTTCGTTTCTCGCCTTGCTCCCTCGCGTCAATTTTAAGGGCTGGTATCAGTATTCGGCATTTTCGTTCTGTTTTTGCGTCCGCCGATTTTTGGGCTGACTCCATGGCTCGGCATTATCGAGGAGGAAAGGAAGGAGGGAATCAGTTGCCGATGGTGCCTTTTGTACTTGGTATAGCACCATTTCGGCGTGGGTCGATTTCTACGGCATTGCGGATTGCTCTGGCAGACGCTTTAAAAAGGCCTTCCATCTTGTGGTGGTCGCTTCTTCCGCGGATAGTATCCAGGTGAAGGTTGCACTGAGCGCCGTTTACAAACCCCTGCCAGAAATCTTCAAAACAGTCGGTCTGGAAGCTGGCTTCCTTTCCGTCTTGTCCGATTGATACCAGAGGTATGCCGGTAAGTTGCGCATTGCAGCAGAGAAATGGTCTTCCTCCAAAATCAACTGCAGCCTGGAGAAGGGATTCGTCCATCGGGTAAATAAAACATCCTGTTCTATAAATGCCCGCACAGTTTCCCAGGGCTTTTGCAAAGCACTGTCCAAGAACAATGCCGGTATCTTCTATTAAGTGATGCTGATCAACTTCTAAATCGCCTTTGAGTTCGCCAGTAAGGTCAAAAAGTCCGTGTTTACAAAAACTTTTGAGCATGTGGTCAAAGAATCCGATTGGATTTTTTACATCGCACTTTCCAGTGCCGTCCAAATTTAAAGTAAGCAAAATCTGAGTTTCGCCAGTTTTTCTTTCTATTGTAGCAGTTCGCATATGATAATTTTAACAAAAAAGAATGTGTATGACTAGAATTTAAACGAAAGAGATTTGTGTGTGGAATAATTTAAAATTTATTAATTTTTTTTATATATTTTATTAATTCTCCATTATAATAATTAATTATATTGGAGTTTTTATGAGTGTAATGAAAGATATCCGAAAGATGTTCAAACAAAAAAAATCTAGAAAATTGTTCTGGGGAATGCTTGGGCCCCTTCTAATTATTACGATAGTTGCCTGTTCATTCTTTTATTTTGTATCGAACAGGATTATACAGGAATATATTAAAACTCAGGTTGAATATTCTGTAGAAAAATTAAATAACGATGTTTCTGAATCCATGCAGCCAATCATAATGAACGTGGATAATTTTTCTACTTTTGCAGCCAGTACAAATGAAACACAGATGCTGGAACTTTTACTAAAAGCATTTGCAAGTAAAATGAACGAATATGCAACTATGTTATATTACGCTCCAACAAGAAGAATGGCTGATGGAGGAAGATTATTAAGTAATACTGGTTGGATACCTCCAAAAGGTTTTGAAGCTGTGGATAGAACCTGGTTTACAGAAGCCATAAAAAATCAGGGAAAAACAACTTTTTCTGAGCCTTATGTTGATGCAAGTAGCGGAGAGCTCTGTGTTACAATTTCTCAGGCAGTCTATAATACGAATGGAGTTGTAAAGGGTGTAGTTGGTTGCGATATACTTTTGGATAGCCTTATTTCCTCAATCAAGCAAATTAATATTTCTAAAAGTGCAAAACTCAATTTGATAACACAAGATGGTTATTATTTAACAAACGATGACACATCCAAAGTAATGAAAAGTAACTGGAAAGATGAAACTACATTTTCTGGAGAAATGAGCGAATGGCTTAACGGTGAAACAAAAGTAACTTTATCAAAAAAGAATTACTATGCGGTTTGTAAAATCGGAAAAGCTCCATGGTACATTGTTACAGAAGGATTTATTGTTGATTATAACGGAATACTTTCAAGATTAATTATTATTTTTGAACTTTTACTTTTCGCTTATAGTATTTTTTCTTCTGTAATGAATATTAACACAATCAGAAAAATGCGCTTAGAAGAAGAAGACCTGGCTTCTCAGTTGTTTGAAGACGCTCAGAGCCTGGTTGTTTCTTCTAAAGAAAATGCTGCTACAGCTCAGGATCAGAGTGCTGCAGTCAAAGAAATTGTTGCAACAATGGAAGATAATACTGCATTAAGTGAAGATATTTCTCAGCGAATCAAAGATGTATCTGGGGTTGCGGTTAAAACCAATAACATTGTTGCAGAGGGCGTTACATTCATAGAAGCAAATATGAAACAGCTTCAGGAAATTGCAGACACAAACCACAACACTATCAGCGGTATTAAGGTACTGGGTGATAAGATCGAAAACATCTGGAGTATTGTTTCCCTCATTAACTCGGTTGCAGACCAGGCAAAGATTATTGCGTTTAACGCAGAACTTGAGGCAAATAATACAAACAGTTCCGGAAAGAACTTTCATATTGTTGCCAATGAGATTCGTAGACTGGCAGACGGAATTATTGAAAGCACAAAAGAAATTAAAACCCGCATTACTGAGATTCAGGAATCCTCTGATGATTTGATCCTTGCCAGTGAAAATGGAACAGAAAAAATCCAGGCAGGGGTAGAAACAGCTAAAAATCTGGAGGACAGATTCTCAAGTATTAAAAATGCTTCTGAAATTACTGCCGAAAGTGCAGAAAAGATTACTACGATTATTCAGCAGCAGGCTTCTGCCAGTGAACAGATTCTTATCACGCTCAAGCAAATCTCTGCTGGTGTAGAAAACTTTTCTATGGCAACGGAATACATCTCTAAAGCTTCAGAAAATCTAAAGACGGTTGCTACAGAATTGAGTACTTCAAAAGAATCAGCTCAAGAAGAGTCTGAAGAGGATTCAGAAGAAGATTCTGACGAAGAGTAATCAGAATTAACGGGAAATATCGAGGATTGTCCATGAACGAAGAATTAATTCAAGAAATAGAATCTAAAACAGATGATAGTACTGTTGAGACTGCACAGGTTTCAATGACGACATGGCTTATTTTTTTGATTTCTGATAAAAAATATGCAGTTCGTTCCTGCGATGTCGTAGAAATCATCAGCGATTTATCAGTATATAAACTTCCGTTTATGCCAAAATATGTGGAAGGAGTGCTAAATCGTCGGGGAGATCCTTTTACGGTTATTAATCCAAATGTAATTTTACAAGAGGATCCTAACCTTCCGCCTCCTGAAAAATCGCTTTTTATGATTTTTAACCGAAGTGATGATCAGTTGTCTCTGCATATTTCAGATATTCTTTTGTTTACGAGTATAGAAGATACAAACTTAAAACTGATTCTCGATTCTTCAGAAGAAAGCTTTTTCCTGGGAACTGTAACTTATGACGGAGAAGATATTCCTATTTTAAATCCAAATGCATTTGAACTTAAACTAAGGAAAGACTGTGGAAACATTTAATCATTTTACTTGCCTTACATACGATACGATTGATTTTCTCATTCACAGTAAATATGTACTTTTTGGTATTTACATTCGGGAAAAGTGCAAAAAAAATAATACTATTTTTCAAAATGAATTGTTGCCTCATATTTTTCTAGGTGATTTTCTCGAAAGTAAATTTTTATGTACACACACTGACGAAACAAACGTAATGTTCATATTAAACAAGTCTGATCTTGATAAGGACTTGCAGAATCAAATTGTAAAATATTGTGATACAAAGTTTCCTGCAAGCGGTAATTTTGCTCTTTCAGTGGATACTTCTGTTTCAAATAAGATTATTGACCTGGATAAATTAAAGTTAATACCGTTTGGAGTGAGGTCCCGACAAAATGCCTGTGGAATTACGGCAATCGGTTTTGAGAATGAATCTAAATCAAAAGATCGCAGGTTGATTCTTCTTTCGATTGATAACATTTTAAGGTCTTTAATTAGAGGTGAACAATGAGAATAATGGTTTGTGAACCCTCTGCAGTGGTCCGTACAATTTTAGAAAACAATTTATCTAAGAATCCAGATATAGAAATCCTTGCTTCTGCTTCATATTGTAACAAGCTTTTAAAGCAGATTAAGGATCAAACTCCGGATATTATTCTTTCTGGCGCAGATTTTGGCGATGAAATAGAAAAAAAAGCTCTTAAAACAATTACAGACGAATTAAATATTCCTGTTGTTATTTTGTGTTCTATGCAGGATAAACTTAATAATGCAGCTGTGTTAAAAAAGATTGTTTGCCTGGAAAAGCCAAATTTACATGGTTATACAGAGGACTTTTTTAGTCTTTTATTAAAAACTCTCTCAGATAATGTCAAAAAAGCAGATAAAAAAGAAAGAATTGATGTTGTAAATAATATGATAAGGGATTCAGTTCCTGAGATGGGAATTAAAAAATCCAGAATCATAGAGGATTTAGAATCCTATAAAGTATTGTGTATTGGCGCGTCAACGGGTGGACCAACTGCTGTTTCTGAAGTATTGAGCGGACTGGGAGAGAACTTTCCTCTGCCGATTTTGTATGCTCAGCATATAGACATAAACAAGGACAAAAATCTTGCCCAGTGGCTGGATGGTGTATGTTCCAATCTGACAGTTAAACTCGCAGAAGATGGAGAAAAAGCTCAGGCAGGAACGGTCTACATGGCGCCTGCTGATAAACACCTTATTGTAAATTATGTAAACAATGATTTTTCTCCAGTCCTAAAACTGTCTGACGAAGAACCGGAACATTTTTTACGTCCTGCTGTTAATAAACTTTTTAGAAGTGCAGCACAAAAATACAAAGCAGGAACGCTGGCAATTCTATTGACTGGAATGGGCTCTGACGGTGCAGATGGCTGTAAGCAGATATGCGATAATGGAGGATGGACAATCGTAGAAGATAAATCTACCTGTGCAGTTTTTGGGATGCCTGCTGCTGCAATCGAGTCTGGAGGAGCAAAAGAAGTTTTGCCACGTAACCAAATAGCCAAACGTATCCTTGAGTTGGTGGCAAAATGATATTTAAGCCTAAAAGTGTAATAACAGAACAAGAATTAGACTCTTTTATAAATATTCTTACAGAGCATACGGGTATAGTTCCTCGTGCAACTCACAGAGATGGAATAAAAAATTTTATAGAGAAAAAAATAAGCGAATGCAAATTTACTGCTGAGACGTATCTTAACAGCCTTAAAAGCGATAAAGCAATGATTGCAGATTTTGTAAATCAGAGCACAGTAAACGAAACTTATTTTTTTAGAGAGGAAAAACAGTTTGCGGTTCTAAAAGAGAAGATATTTCCTTTGCTTGCAAATAAATTACAGGATAAAGAAATAAAAATCTGGAGCGCGGCCTGTTCTTATGGAGAAGAGGCTTATTCGCTGGCATCTCTTGCTTTGAGTTGTGGCTTAAAGCCTGTTGTCACTGCAAGTGATATAAATTCCGAGGTATTGGAACACTGTAAAAACGGGCTGTTTTTAGGCACTTCTCTTAGAACTGTGGATGGAGTTAAGTTTCAAAATCTTGTTTTGCCGTACAGAAGAGAAGATGGAAGAGTTGATTTTCCGGATAACATCAAAAATACGGTAACGACAATGCAGCTTAATTTAACGGAACTGGATTCTCCGCTAACAGAAATAATTCTTCCTAGGCGACAGAATCTTATATTCATTCGTAACGTATTTATATATTTTACGATGGAGTTAAGAACAAAAATTCTAAATTTTCTTGCAGAAAAATGCCTTGCGGAGGATGGATACCTTTTTGTTTCGATGAACGAAATTGCCCAATTTGATTTGAGCATAATTCCTCCATCGTTAAAAAAAGAATCAGAAGGAAATATATTTTATTTTCATAAAGTAAGCGCTGAAAAAGGGGGTAAAGCCAATGGCTAAAATCTCAAATGATATTACAGAAAGCTATGTTTCAGAAGTAAGAGAACTTTTGGAATCAGCCAGAAAAGATATAATTACTCTCAAATCAAATCCACAGGATGAGGAAACTTTAGCACGACTTTTGCGCAGTCTTCATACCATAAAAGGTAACTCAAGAATGCTTGGGCATTTAACAATTGAAAAACTTTCTCATGCGCTTGAAGACATTTATAAAAGTGTAAAAGACAACAAAATAAAAAGTTCTGACAGACTTATAAAAGTTGTTTCTTCGGTTGTAGATAAAATCGACAGTTGTGCTACTCTTGTTTCTCAAAATGGAACAGATTCTCAGAATATCGATGTTTATCTACAGTACTGCGATAAACTTGCGGCTGGAGAATTAATCGAAATTGATACATTCCTTGCGGATATTAACAAGAATAATGGTGTGATTTCGGAAGATGAAGAAGAAGACGATATTCAGGTTGATAATTTAAAGGATATCCAGTCAATTCGTATAAAGTTGTCGAGGGTAAATGAGATTATTTCGGCATTTGATACGATAATTACAAAGGAATTTCACTTAAAAGCTCAACTGGATGAATTAAAAAAACTTGAAGAAAAACTGGAGAACCGGGAACTTTCTAAGATTCGTAAGCAGTTTGAAAACGATATTTATGCCCTTGAAACTTCAATTTTTGATGTTCAGGAAAAAGCCTTTGACCTTAGAATGCTTCCGATAAATATCGTTCTAAGTCCCCTTGAAATGACTGTCGCTCTGGAATCAATAAACCTGAATAAAAAAGTAAAGTGTAAAATCCAGAATACGGACATTGCGATTGATAAAGTTATTCTTGAGCAGCTCGGGGACATTTTAATGCACCTTGTTCGCAACGCCCTTGACCACGGAATAGAATCTCCAGAAGAACGTACAGCTGCCGGAAAATCAGAAGAGGGAACCATTTCTATTACCTGTTCTCGTGAGTCTCGATATATCGAATTAAAAATTACAGATGATGGCCGGGGATTGGATTACGAAAAAATCCGACAAAAAGCTATTAATCTCTATTCAGATCGAGCAGAAGAAATTAAGCAGATGGGAGAAAGGGAACTCTCTCAGTTCTTGTTCCAATCAGGATTTTCTACGAAAGAAGAAGTCTCTGAACTTTCTGGCAGAGGGGTTGGACTTGATGTAGTATGGTCCGATGTAGAAAAGATAAAAGGTCGAATCAAAGTAGAAAGTGAAACTGGCAAGGGAACAACATTTATTCTTCATTTTCCTCTTTCTCTTTCTACTTTACAAGGTGTATTTATTTATTCAAATAAAGAAAAATACATGATTCCTTCTCAGCATATTCTCGACATTCTTTACATTAAAAAGTCTGATTATATTAGTTTGCAGAATCAAAACTATATCAGATTTGAAGGGCAGTTAATTCCATGTTTTGTTCTTTCTTCTTTGTTTGAAGAACAAAAGCAGATGGAGATGCAGGAGTTTCCTGTTTTGATTGCAGAATACATGGAACAGAGAATTGGTATTGTCGTAGAGCAGGTGGAACAGTACGTTTCTCTTGTTGTAAAACCAATGCCAGAAGCTTTACGCAACTGCTCGATTTTGCAGGGAATTGTATTTGATGAACATTACGATATTGTTCCGATTTTCTATGTTCCAGAAATTATGCAGCGATTTAAGGCGTTAAGAGGATATGATATTAAAAAGTTTGAAGCAGCTACACAAAAACGTCCTGCAAGGATTCTGGTTGTGGACGATTCTGCCACAACCCGTGAAATTGAAACCTCTATCCTGGAAAGTGCCGGCTATATCGTTGAGGACGCCTATGACGGGGTGGACGGCCTTGAAAAGTCCAAACAAAAGAATTACGACCTTATTATCGCGGATCACGAAATGCCTCGTATGACAGGACTTGTTCTTCTTGATAATTTGCGACGTATGGAACAGTACAAAGATACTCCGGTTGTTGTAGTAACTTCTGATAATAGTCGTCAAACGGTAGAAGAATTTGAACGGCTAAAGGCAGATGCCATTATTGCTAAGAGCGAGTTTAAGAGACGTAATCTTTTGAACGTGCTTAAAGAACTCTTGGGAGAATTGTAATGAAAAAATTACTGATACTTGAAAATTCAATTACAATACAAAAACTCTTTACAAAAGCCGTTGATAAAAAGGCCTGCTCGTTACAATTTGAACAGGATGGAAACAAGATTTTTTCTGCCTTAAACGAAAATTCTCCTGATTTGCTTTTGATTAATTGCGATATTTCGGAGCCAAAGAGTTTTGAAATTGTAAAAATCATTAGGTCCCTTGATTCTTTTAATAATGTTGCAGTGGGAATGTATTCTAATTCTGATAATCTGTTGGATGAGCGATTTGCAAAAGAGTGTTCTGCGGATTTCTTTTTTAGATTGAATCCCGAAACTCTAGAACAGGATTTGCAGGAATTTGCAGAAAAAGATTTTTCCGGGGCAAAAAAAGCAGCAAAATCTGCAAAAAAGACTGAGACTAAATCAAAAGTGATAAAGGATTCTCTTTTGCTGTCTAATACGATGGAGCTTTTAACTCAGAGTTCGTATAAAAATGTGATTTTATCAGAACTTATTCAGCTGTTTGATAACATAGAAGAACTTGATGTTGTAATAAAACTCTATCTGGAATTGCTTTCCCAAATTTGCGAAGTTCCTCTTGTAGCCTTGTTTATCACAGAAAACGATGGTCCTCATGGATATTACATCTGTTCAGAAAAACTCAATAAAAAAGATGTAGACGATTTTTTGAACGTATGTACTTCTGATTATGAAAAAAGTCAAAATAACGGCAATACTGTAAAATTAAAGGCAAAAAAGCTTGAGACTAACGTATCTCTTGATTGTTTTTATAATCCTGAAGTTAAATTTTCTAGCTACGAGTACAGACTTTTAAAAAAACAGGATAATGTTCTGGGCACCGTACACCTTGTTCTGCAGGGTAACTTTGTTTCCGAAAAATCAGAATTGTTCGATTATTGTGCTCAAAAAGCTGTAGAAGTATTTAACAAGGCCTTGATTGCTGAAAAAATGATTTTCTTTGAAAAGAGAATTAGACGGGCTTTTAGTAGATTTGTTCCGGAACAGGTAATCGATAATCTTGTAATGCAGGCAGATAAAACCGATGAAAAAGTTGCAGTTGGAGAGACACGCTCTGTTGCAATTTTGTTCAGCGATATTCGTTCTTTTACGAATATAAGTGAAAAAAATCGACCTGATGTTCTTGTAGCTTTTTTGAACCGGTATTTTTCTACAATGGTAGAAATCATAAAAAAACATGGCGGTACGATTGATAAGTTTATTGGAGATGCCATTATGGCCGAATTTGGCACTCCTGTAAGTTACGATGACAACTGTAAGCGTGCTGTTATGGCAGCCTACGAGATGAGAGAAGCTCTTTCTTCTATAGAAATGGGCGATTTAGTTATGCCAGATGGAATGGTGTTTAACATTGGCATTGGAATCCATTATGGAGATGTAATCGTAGGATCGATAGGTTCCAAGGATAAGACGGACTATTCTGTAATTGGAGACAGTGTAAATCTTGCTTCCAGACTTGAGGGGCTTACCAAAACTTACGGTACACAAATAATCGTAAGCGATAGCGTTCGTTCAGATGCGGGGGAAGATTCTTTCTGTTTTAGACATCTGGATGATGTTCGAGTTAAGGGAAAGAAAAATGCCGTACCGATTTATGCCGTTGACCGTAACGAAACAGAGTTCTCTGCTGAGTATAAGGATGCCTATACTAAAGGTATGGATTTATACAAACAGGGAATATGGAACCTTGCAAAAGATTATTTTACAGTTGCAAATAATGCAGCAGAAGGGGATAAAGCTTGCAAGCTTATGCTCGAACGCTGTGATGAGTTTATAAAAAATCCACCAGAAAATTGGGATGGGGCAATCGCCTTTATGACTAAATAAATGTGAAAGGAGTAAAGTTATGAAAACTTTTTATCGATATCTGTCGACAATTTGTGCTACAACTTTTAGCGGAGTATTTTTCCTACGAATATTCCATTACGGTTTTATTTATGAAAAACCTTCTGAAATTATTTTAGGATGCGTACCAACACTTGGTATCACAGTTGCATTAATCCTTATTTGTTCTTTTTTTCAATGGCCGTTATTAAGAAAATTTGACAGGATAATTGAAAAGGGTAAAAAGGATAAGAGTTCAATTACAAAGAAAGATATAAATGCTTGCATGAATGCATATAAAAAATACGACATAATTATAATCATCGCTCATGTAATGGGATTTTTAATCGGTGCTGGTTCTACTGCGATTATCACTTCTGCAAAAGGTATAGCTCCGTTTAATCCAATAACCTTTGTTTTAATAGAAATTCAATCTGTTGCAACTGGATTTATGTGTTATACCGTAAACTATGTTGTCGTAAAGAGAATTCATATGGCAGGCGAAATGCTCCAGATAGGAATCAAACTCAGCGAAAACCTTTCGAAAGTACAAAATGTTGCTATGTGGGCTTCTGTAGATTCTTCAATTATTAATATGATGACTGTTTCTTATAATCTTCTTCTTAATCCAAGAGAAGATGGATACCATACTTTTATCACCTATTGTTTGATTGCATGGATAACAAGTCTTGTAGAATTCTTTATTGTATATAAAGTTATCACAAAACGAATTCAAAAAACGCAAAAGTCTGTAAGTGATAATTTGCTTGCAGAATCGACCACCCTTGCAGATGCTACCAGACAGAGTGCAGCTAACAGTCAGAATCAGAGTGCCGCAGTAAAAGAAATTGTTGCAACTATGCAGGATTCGACAGAACTTGCAAACAATATTGGAGAACGAATTAAGGAAGTAAACTCCCTTGCAGAGCAGTCTAGGGATGCTGTTATATCTGGTAACGAGGCATTACAGAAAAATGTTTCAGAATTACAGAATATTAAGAATACAAATATGCTGACGATTGACGGAATCAAGGAATTGAATTCAAAAATCAATGGTATCTGGGATATTGTAAGCATTATCAATAATGTAGCAGATAAAACAAAGATTATCGCTTTTAACGCCGAGCTTGAAGCATCAAATTCGGGCGAAGCAGGAAAGAACTTTCACGTTGTTGCAACAGAGATTCGTCGTCTCTCGGATAACATCATTGACAGTATTAAAGAAATCCGCGAAATCATCACCGAAATCCAAAAAGCATCCGATGCATTAATTCAAGACAGTGAAAAAGGCACTCTGCAAATCGACAGTGGTTATGAAAGTGCCGTTTCTCTTGAAACAAAATTTGAAAGTATCATGCAGTCTTCAATTTCTACCGCAGACAGTTCTAGTCAGATTATGAGTAACGTAGACCAGTTAACCGGCGCCAGCGAACAAATCTTTATCACCCTGCAGGAAATTGCAAAAGGCATAGAAAGTTTTACCCAGAACACCGCAAGCATCTCTACAGCCTCGCAAACCGTTAAAGAAATAGCCAGCAGATTGTAGAAAGGATGTGCACAAAAAAAGGAGGGCCTCGCCATTGGCGAGGCCCTCCTTTTTTTGTGTGTTATAAGAGGCAATTTACTAGTATGAAAAAAAATTTTAAAAGTTTTACTTTTTTTACCAACTCTAAGGCTATATATAATTAGAGGTAAAAATGAATTTAAAAATGGAAAATCAACATTCTATGAGCCCAGAAGAAAAATGGGAAAATGCTACAATTGCAAACAATTTCATCTTTTATAAGGTGATGCGTAACAATCCTGAAACATGTAAACACCTACTAGAAATTCTTCTTGAAATAGAAATTGAAAGAATTGATATTTACCAGGAAGAAACGATAGACGTCGACTATGCAAGCAAGGGTATTAGACTAGATGTCTATGTAAAAAGTGCTACTCAAGCGTTCAATGTTGAGATGCAAACAACAAACACAAAAGAACTCGCCGAGCGCTCTCGATATTACCATGGAATTATCGATGTAGATTGTTTAAATTCTGGGCAACACTATAAAGAATTAAAAGACTGCTATGTAATTTTCATATGCATTGATGATATATTTGGAAAAGGGCATGCTAAATATAGTTTTGAAAATCTATGCACAGAGGATACTTCCATAAAACTAAATGATCGCTCACATAAATACTTTTTTATAGCATCCAATTGTGATAAAATTATTTCAAATAAAGAGCAGCATGCTTTCTTGAAAATGGTCATCCAGAACAAAAGTGAGTCCGCTTTTACAGATACACTCTTAAATCTTGTTAAGGATGCAAAAAAGAATATTCAGTGGAAGAGGCAGTATATGGATTTAGAACGTGAAAAACTATATGCATATGATAATGGCATTGAAAAAGGTTTAGAAGAAGGTGCTAAGAAAAAAGCTATAGAAACTGCAAAGAATCTTCTTAGAATGAATGTTATAACTCCTGAACAAATTGCTGCCGCGACAGGTATTTCAATTGAAGAAGTAACCGTTCTAAAAGAATCCTTATAGTAAATTTTAGCTTATGACAAAAAAAGACCTCGCATACGCGAGGTCTTTTCATCAATTTCCATCTACAATTACAACATAACCTTTCTTAATTCGTATTCAAGGATGTCTGTTGCGCCCAGCTGCTGGAGTTTTGGTAAAAGTACCGGAACTTCGCTCTTTTTAACGGCTATTTTAACGGCGTAGCCGTCATCTCCGAATAATGGTGAAACGGTTGGGCTCTTCATGCTTGGAATGCCTTTAATCAAGGCGTCAAAGTTTGCCTTTGAAACATTCATTTCTAGCATTACGCGGCTGCGAGCTGCAAGAACGGCTTCAAAAAGCATCTTGAGTTCCATGATTTTCTGCTTTTTTGCAGGATCAGCCATGGCAGCCTTTGAAGCATACATTCTTGTAGAAGATTCCATTAAAGTATCAACAATCTTAAGGCGGTTTGCTCTGAGACTTGAACCAGTTGAAGTATTATCGATTAAAATCTGTGCCATTGCATCTTCTGTATCCTGAACAAAGCCTTCACTTGTTCCCCAGGTACGGAAGATTGTTCCATCGATTTTTTTAGATTCGATATATTTTTTTGTGAGAGCCTGGTATTCAGTTGCAATTGTAACCTTGCCCTTTAAAAGTTTTTCGTAATCTTTTGTTTCTGGAATTGCAGCAACAATACGAACAGGATCAAATCCTAAATCCATAATTTCTACAACTTCGTTTTCTACACCGTTTTCATAAACCCAGTCTTTTCCGCTAAAACCTACATCAGCTTTATTTTGAGCAAGCAATGCACTTGTAATCTGAGGTTTTACAACCTGAAAAGCCAAATCTTCCTGATTAGTTGTTGGAAAATAAGTGCGGTCTGGTAGATGGATGGAGATACCGACATCGTTTAATAATGCGTAAACAGATTCGTAGATTCTACCTTTAGCCAAAAGAATTTTAAGTTTTTCCATTTTATACTCCATCATGCGGATTACCGCAAATTATTTATTTTATTCTATATTAAAGAGAAACAAGGTTCAATGCAATGTTGTAAAAGAAGAAATAAAACTATAAAATAAAATATCCTATTATTTTTAAGAGGCCTATAAATGGAAGAAATCTTAGAATTATTGAGACAGAATGCCCGTCTTTCGGTAAGTGACATTGCAAGCATGACAAAGAAAACAGAAGCGGAAGTGGCGCAGATCATCAAAAAGCTTGAAGATGATGGAGTAATTCTAAAATACGCGGCCATCGTAAATCCAGAAAAGAGTGGTGAAACTCGAGATAAAGTTTTTGCAGAAATTCAGATTCAGGTAACTCCGGAAAGAGAACACGGATTTGATGCCCTTGCAGACCGTATTTATAGATTCCCACAGGTTAAGTCTCTCTATCTTATGAGTGGCGGTTACGATTTTAAGGTAATCGTAGAAGGAGACAGTTTGCAGGATGTTGCTTTCTTTGTTTCCAGCAAACTGGCAACATTGAATGGAGTTCGTTCAACTAAGACAAGTTTTATCCTTAAAAAATACAAAGAAAACGATATTGTTTATGTTGAGGATGAACGAGACCGCAGAGAAGCACAAGCTTAAAACGAAGTTTTAAGCTTGCAACTAGTTTTGCTTCGCAAAACTAGCATAGGCTTAAGAGGGCTTCATTATTTAAAGGAATTAAGATGAATACTAGACAAGATAAATTTAGTCGCCTGATGGAAGAAATTCCACCAAGCGGAATTCGAAAATTTTTTGAAATGCTTATTGGCCATGATGACGTAATTTCGTTATCGGTTGGAGAACCTGATTTTCCAACTCCATGGTGCATGAGAGAAGAAGCATTTTATCATTTAGAAAAAGGACACACTTCTTATACAGGAAACCGTGGACTTTTAGAATTGAGACAAGAGATTTGCCGTTACATGGAACGCTACGGGATGTATTACAATCCGGAAACAGAGGTTCTGGTAACCGTAGGTGCCAGCGAAGGTGTAGATGCTTCATTACGTGCAATTTTAAATCCAGGGGACGAAATAATTGTTTGTCAGCCTTGTTATGTAAATTACGAACCTCTTGCTCGTCTTTGCGAGGTAAAAGTAGTTCCGATAGACACAAGTGTTAATGGATTCTATCCAACAGCAGAGCAAATTGAAAAAGCTATTACGCCTAAAACCAAGGCTATGATGATTTGTTCTCCAAACAATCCTACAGGAACAATGATTCCTGCAGAAGAACTTGAAAAAATTGCGAAGCTTGTTGTTAAAAATCAGATCTGGTGTATTTCAGATGAAATCTACTGTGAACTGGCATACGAGGACTCTAAGCATGTTTCGATTGGTTCTTTCCCTGGAATGAAGGATTATGCAATTATTCTAAACGGTTTTTCAAAATCCTTTGCAATGACTGGATGGCGTATTGGTTACGTAACTGCTCCTGCAGATTTGATTACTCAAATGACTAAACTCCATGGATATAATACGATTTGTGCTCCTATCTTTAGTCAGTATGCTGCATGTGAAGGTTTGCGTAACGGCTGGAAAGATGTTGAAAAAATGCGTGTAAGTTATCAGCAGCGCCGAAATCTTATGGTAAAAGCATTTAACGATATGGGACTTCCTGTTCCTGAGCCCAAAGGAGCATTCTATATGTTCCCAGATATTACTTCTACAGGGCTTACAAGTGAAGAATTTGCTACGCAGTTGTTTCAAAAATACAATGTGGCAGTCGTTCCGGGCAGTGTATTTGGCTTGGGTGGTGAAGGGCATATTCGCGTTTGTTATGCAACTGCGGTAGATAAAATTAAGATTGCTTTGGAAAAAATAGAAGAATTTGTTAAAGAATGCCGAAAAAATAAATAGGTGTTTACTAATTAAACGAGAGGAAAGATGTTTGCTGTTATAATAGCTGTTATTTTGGGTGCGGGACTTTTGTTGATTCTTATGTCTGTTGCAGGTCGTAAGGATAAAACTCAGAAGCAACCGAAGAATACAACAAAATCAAAAAACAAGAATGTAATTATTCGTGACTGTACAAAAAAACTTTCTCATGATCCACGCAATGTTCCTGCATTGATTGCTTTAGGAGAAGTTTACTACGAAGATAATAACTATGAAAAAGCATATCCAATCTATGCCTCTCTGTTTAATTTGATGAATATGCATGTTGAAATCGAAAAAGTTTCTACAAGTGTTCGTTTTGGTGTATGTGCTTACAAAGTTGAAAAGTATGACGATGCATTTCAGGGACTAACAACTGCATTAAAAAATGATCCAAAAATCTTTGAGGCAAATCTTTATCTCGGAGAAACTCTATATAATAAAAAAGATTACGAAAAGGCCATTCTTTGCTTAAAGAGGGCCTTAGTAACAAAGCCAGATCACGCAGAAGGAATTAAATATCTGGCATATTCTTTATATCAGTCAAAAAAATATCGTGAAAGCCTTTCTTTCTTAAAAAAGGTTGTTGATAATGATCCAACTGATAAAGAAGCACTTTTTTACATGGCCAGCGCAATGGAAGAAGCTGGACTTGGAGACAAGGCCTTAAAGATTTTTATGCATTTGCGTCCCGATCCTGTGTACGGTGCACAGTCTTGTTTAGTAGCGGGCTCCTACCATGATAAGGTAAAAGAATATCCAAAGGCTATTCAGGATTATGAAATTGCCCTAAAGCTGGAAAATGTTCCTCCTGAAACAAAACTCAGTGTTTTCTACAAAATAAGTCAGAGTTACCTTGCAATGCACAATATCGCTAAGGCACTATATTACTTAAAGCAGATACAGGCAGTTACTCCAAACTATAAGGATGTAAACCAGCTTGTTAACCGTTATCAGGAATTAAATCAGAACTCAAATTTACAGGCTTATCTTATGAGTGGAACAAGTGATTTTGTTGCTTTGTGCCGTAAGTTTGTAGTGGGATATTATCAGGGCTCATTTGTAAGGATTGAAGACGTATCGGTTGCTGCTGAAAGTATAGAAATTCTTTGTTCGGTAGAAGGCGGTAAGTGGGAAGACACTCAGCTCTTTAGGTTTTTCCGCAGTACTGGTGCAATCGGTGAACTTTATATTAGAGACTTTCATTCCAAGATGCGCGATATAAAGTGTGACCGAGGATTTTGTGTTACAGCCGGTTCATTTACAGAAGAAGCCCGAAAGTATGTTGACGGCCGTCCGATAGATTTAATAGAAAAGAATAAGCTTGTTTCAATTCTTAAAAAAATCGAAATTTCAAGCTAAGCCTTTTGTATTAAAACAAGATTTCGTTCGTGATTGTCCAGATAAGGAACAGTTAACTCCTGCAAGTCGTAGTTTGGAATTAAATCTGCGATGGCTCTCATTTCTTCCTGTATACTCGATTTTTTTGCCTTGTAAGCCGCAAGATAGCCTTGTGGCTTAATAAGGTTGAGCAATGTCTGTGTCATTTTTTTATCTAACGGACGGAATGCACGAAAAGTTGCTATATCAAACATTTGAGATGGAACTTTTTCAGCTTCCTTTTTAAGAACAGTAACATTTTTTAAGCCCAAAATAGCTGCACAGTTTTCCAAAAAAGCACATCGCTTGTCCATTCGTTCTACAAGGGTAAAATTGAATTCTGGCAATGCTGCGGCAAGAGGAATACCCGGAAGTCCACCTCCGCTACCGATATCTGCAATTTTGATTGAATTATCCGGATTTTTAGATTGAGCTTGATTTGCAAGATTCTGAATTTTTTCCCAGGCGCTAAGACTGTCTAAAATGTGGTTGATTACAATTTCGTCATAATCACTGGTGTTTGTGAGGTTATACGCAGAATTAAAAAGGATAATTTCGTTTATGTAAGTGTCCATTTTTGGAGCTATAGACGAAATTTGCTCCTCAGAAAACTTTAATTCTTTTAGGCCGTCTGTTAATTTTTGTGATGCGCTCATTTTTATTCTCCAATATCCAGAAGTAAATCAATTCTGTAATCGCCATCATTTGTTTTTACGCTGACAAGATTTCCTGTTTTATCAGCATGAAGTGTTCCTTTTTGTACAAGCTGATAAACAAGGCTGTTTTGATTAACGGAATCCTGAACCACCTGGGTATTTACATTGTAACCTGACTGAGTTCCGCAGTTTCCATCTGCTTTAAAAAGAATATAAAATGTTTCGTCCTGACTTTTGTTCTGGTTTAAGTATTTACGGTCACCGGTCAATAAAAAGGTTCCGTCGGTTTCTTTTTTACTAAAGAAAATAGTTCTGCAAGTGTTAAGGATATTTACTCCATTTACATTAAAGCGTAAAACTTTTGCAGAATTCTGATTTTGTTCCAGAGTTGCTTTTTTTGATAAAGAGCTTGTAGAGCCAATGTTCTGGTTTTGCTTAAGTTCCTGTAATTCGGTGAGGATGTTTTGGAGCATTGTCTGTGTAGTTAAATCTTCTGCATTAACATTTGAGGTTGAACCAAGTCCATAAAGGCTCTGTATCAGGCCCATTGAATTTAGGTTGGAAAGATCACCTGCAGTTACAGCACTTGTCCCTGTTAAACTTGAAGCAGAACCCAAAAGAGTATTTGCAATCCTGCTTGTTAAAGGATTTACAGATGAAGAGGCTGTCTGGGAAGTAGCCTGCGAGTTGTTTGAACTGGCTTGTGTTTCCTGTGCTTTAGTATTTTCTGTTTTGTTTGTATTTGTTGAATTTTGTTTTTTACCAGTATAAATCTCTCCGGGAGTGTAAAACGAACTGCCCATAACCGGAGCGCTTATAGATGGCATCGTAATATCAGTGGAAATAGAAGGCATCTTTGGCATTTTAATAGAAGAATCTTGTCCATGCAGGCAGTTAATAGAAATAAGGCTTGCAATAGAAAGAGAAATTAATGCTTTGGAATTGTGATTTTTTTTACAGATTGGCAATAGCTTCCTCCACATATTCAAGGCGCTGGGAAAGTTGTGCAATTGTTTTTTCAAGTCTATTTTTTTCTTTTTCAAGTTTTGAGCGAGGATCGGCTTTTGCGGCTTCCTGAGCTTTTTGTTTCATCATTTCTCGGACTCCTGCAGGACTGTTTCCCTGCATAAAGTCTTGTTCGATTTTTGCTCTGTCATCCGTTGATTTTACAGAAGCTACGACTTTCATATTTTCAAAACCAATTGCAGGGTTTACAGGAACGCTTGCAACTTTGCGGATATCCCGTTCTGTGGCTCGAGGCAACTGCAAAACTCGGTCGATATAATCCTCATATCGAATGCCTGACTGTTTACATAATTTATGTGCCTGAATAAGAAGTTTTCCAAATTCCTGCATAAGGCGGCCATTTGCTTCTACATATTCTTTGCGTATTTTTTCTGTAAGTTCTTTTAGTTCTGGGTTTTCATCGATAGATAGTTTATAGTAGCCTTTTTCTTCTGCAATCTTGATAAGGGAATTAAACTTTGCCCAGAATGCCTGGCTGTGAACTTTTGCATTGTAAACATGATTTGGGCTTCCAGTATCGTTTAAAAGCTCTTCAGAACAAAGGTGATGAGTGTATTCATGAACGGCTGTATAAACCAGTTGGTTGTCGTTTTCAAAATTCTTGTTGTGTAAAAAAATCTCATGTGTGTCCGGCATATAAAATCCGTTTACGCGTTTGCTCTCTTTGCCTGTTTGTGTAACAGAAAACTCTAGGTCTGTAGGAGCAATGTCTAAAAGCATTTCTTTGATTTTTTCGTTATCCATAAGGTTATAATAACACATTTATTGGAGACTTTCATCAGCATACTAGCAAGTTTTCTTCCATATCTCTATAATAAAAGAATGTTTCGTTTATATGTAGAAAGAAAGCCTGGCTTTGCAAATGAAGCTGGTAGCTATTTGTCACAGATTAAGAACTTTTTGGGAATTTCTGGAGTAACAGAAGTTCGTTATTTAAACCGCTATGATGTTGAAAATGTTGGTGAGGCTGTAGGAAAGGCTGCTGCCACCAAGATTTTTAGTGAACCTCAGAGCGATTATGTTTATTACGATAAGATTGATGTTCCAGAGGGCGATACAGTAATTGTTTGGGAATATCTACCTGGACAATACGATCAACGAGCCGACAGTGCAGAACAGTGTCTTTCTCTCTTAAGAGCAGGAATGGCTGCTACTTGTAAAGTTGGAACTGAAGCTCCAAGAGTACGCTGTGCTAAAATGGTAATTCTTAAGGGTTGCGTTTCTGCAAGTGAAGTTCAAAAAATTCAGAACTATCTTGTAAATCCTGTTGATAGCCGTCTTACAGACGAAACTCTTCCAGAAACATTGGAAATGAAATCTGCAGATCCAGCTGATATTCCTGTTGTAAATGGCTTTATAAAATTCAACGATAACGAAATTGAGTCTTATCGCAATAAGATGGGACTTGCAATGGATCATGCTGATATTCTTTTCTTGCAGGACTACTTTAAGAAAGAAAATCGCGATCCAACAGAAACAGAAATCCGCGTACTTGATACTTACTGGTCTGATCACTGTAGACATACAACTTTCTTAACAGAATTAAAAGAAATTAAAATTGAAAAGGGACCTTATTCTTCCCTCTTTGAAAAGTCTTTACAGAACTATACTGATATGCGTACAGAAATGTATGCCGGTAGAACCGATAAGCCTGTTTGCCTTATGGATATGGCGGTAATCGGAATTAAGTACCTTAAAAAACATGGAAAACTTGATGATCTCGAAGTAAGCGAAGAAAATAACGCTTGTTCTGTTTATATCGACGTTCATTATACAAGAGATAACAACGGTAAGCCTTGTGATTCTAAAGAAACATGGCTTATGATGTTCAAAAACGAGACACATAATCACCCAACAGAAATTGAACCTTTCGGAGGTGCTGCAACTTGTATTGGTGGTGCAATCCGAGATCCACTTTCTGGTCGTAGCTGGGTTTACCAGTCTATGCGCGTAACTGGTGCTGCAGATCCAACAGTTCCATTAAGTGCAACAATGAAAGGCAAACTCCCTCAGTTAAAGATTTGTCGCGAGGCTGCACAAGGCTTTAGTTCTTACGGAAACCAGATTGGTCTTACAACAGGTCAGGTAACAGAATTATATCACCCAGGTTATGTTGCAAAACGAATGGAATTGGGTGCTGTAGTTGCTGCTGCCCCAAAAGATATGGTAATGCGTGAACGCCCTGAGCCAGGTGATGTTGTAATTCTTCTTGGTGGAGGGACTGGTCGAGATGGTATTGGCGGTGCAACAGGTTCAAGTAAAGTTCACACAGTAAAATCTGTAACAACCGCTGCCGCTGAAGTTCAGAAGGGTAACGCAGTAGAAGAAAGAAAGATTCAGCGTTTATTCCGCAATAAAGAAGTAAGCCTTATGATTCGCCGCTGTAATGACTTTGGTGCAGGTGGTGTTTCGGTTGCTATTGGTGAACTTGCACCAGGCCTTGATATCAATCTCGATGTAGTTCCAAAGAAATACGAAGGTCTTAACGGTACTGAACTTGCAATTTCTGAAAGCCAGGAACGTATGGCTTGTGTTGTAAGAGCAAAAGATGCCGCTCGCTTTATCGAAATTGCTAAGTCAGAAAACCTTAATGCTGTAAAAGTTGCAGATGTTACAGATACAAATCGCCTTATTATCAAATGGCGTGGAAAAACTATTGTAGATTTAGGTCGTGAATTCCTTGATGCTGCCGGTGCCCATCATGAAGCCGTTGCATTTATCGAAAGTCCTGCAAGTCAGGAAAAATCTCCATTGGTAAATCCATTGGATAGCGTTTCTAAAGTTCTTTCAAAAGGAAAGGATAGCGAAACTTTACAGAAAGCATGGGAAGAAAACTTAAAAGACCTTGCATGTTGTTCACAGAGAGGTTTGGGAGAACGCTTTGATGGTTCAATTGGTTCTTCTACAGTATTGTTCCCATATGGTGGAAAGTATCAGTGCACTCCTGAAGCAGGTATGTGTGCAAAAATTCCAGTAGTAAGTCCATATGAAACAAGCACAGTAAGCTTAATGGCTCATGGATTTGATCCAAGAGTAGGCGAATGGTCTCCATG
The DNA here is from genome assembly GCA_902797305.1 of uncultured Spirochaetaceae bacterium. Lineage (GTDB taxonomy): Bacteria > Spirochaetota > Spirochaetia > Treponematales > Treponemataceae > Treponema_D. The sequence goes on from CADBSK010000088.1 coordinate 29,292, forward strand.
GCATGGAGCTCAGGTCGCAGTTCTTTCATCTTTAACAAAGATTGCTTGTATGGGTGGAAAACCAACAACTTGTAGACTGTCGTTCCAGGAATTCTTTGGTCGTGCTGTAAGCGAAAAGACCTGGGGTTATCCTGCAGCAGCCCTTCTTGGTTCTATTGATGCCCAGAATGCAATGGGTACTGCTTCAATTGGTGGTAAAGACTCAATGTCCGGAACTTTTGAAGATATCAATGTTCCTCATACTCTTGTTTCTTTTGCAGTAACACACGACGAAGTTAAGAATGTAACAAGCGGTTCGTTCAAAAAAGCTGGTAATGATATTTATCTTGTATCAGTACCTTATTCTAATGAACTTGCACCAGATTTTGATACATTCACAAAAAATACAAACAAACTTTACGAATTGAATTCTGCAGGTAAGATTGCAGCAATGTATCCTGTATGTGCTGGTGGTATAGCAGAAGCTGTTACAAAAATGGCAATGGGAAATAGAATCGGTGCAAAAATTACCGCTGTTCCATATTCTGTAACTACAAAAGGTTACAAACCAGAAGGCCGCTATAGTGAAAAAGACTTGTTTACACCACTCTATGGTTCAATCATCGTAGAAGCTAACGAATCTCTTTCTTTAGATGACTTTGTAGAAGGAACAATTACTAAGATTGGACAGACAATTGCTTCTCCAGAAATCGAAGTTTGTGCAGACAATATTCCTGGTGCAAAAATTTCTCTGGCAAACGCAGAAAGTGCATGGGAAGAAAAGCTTTCAACTGTATTCCCGGCTGTAAGTGGAGCTCCGGTTCAGGATGCTTTACCAGATTTTGCAAAAGATGTTCATAAGTCTTTGAGCGAAGCCAGAAAAAATCCTGTATTCAGTACAGCTAAGGCAAAGCCTCGAGTTCTTATTCCTGTATTCCCTGGAACAAACTGTGAATACGATATGGCTCGTGCATTCAATCTTGCGGGAGCAGAAACAAAGATTGTAGTATTTGCAAATAATACTCCTGCAGCTCTTGCAAACAGCCTTGAAACTCTAAAAAATGAACTTAAAGAAACTCAGATTCTTGCATTGGCCGGTGGATTTAGTGCTGGTGACGAACCTGATGGCTCTGGTAAGTTCATCGCAAATGTATTGAGAGAAGGACACATCTCAGAAGAAGTAATGAATCTTCTTAAAAAGCGAGATGGTCTTGTTCTTGGTATTTGTAACGGATTCCAGGCTCTTATTAAGACAGGCCTTGTTCCTTATGGAGAAATAAAGGATCCAAGTGCAGATATGCCAACTCTTACTTTCAACAAAGTAGGTCGTCATATCAGCCGTGTAGTTCGTACCCGCATGGTAAGTGCAATGAGCCCTTGGGCAAATGACCCTACAATTATTGATCCAAGACTTCACCTTGTTCCAATCAGTCATGGAGAAGGCCGTATCGTAATTGAAAAGGACTTTGCTAAACAGCTCTTTACTAATGGTCAGATTTACACACAGTATGTAGACGAATTTGGTAATCCGGCAATTACTGAACCAGATAATCCAAACGGTTCATTGTTTGCAATCGAAGGTATGACAAGTCCTGATGGTCATGTTCTTGGTAAGATGGGCCACAGCGAACGAACTGTTGGTATTGATACTAATGGTGCAAGCCGCGATTTGATTAAAAATATTGCCGGTGATCCATTAACAAATGAATACGAAAACAGTTGTCAGAATCTGTTTGCAGCTGGTGTAAGATACTTTAAATAAAAATAGTTTATTAAACAAATAAAAAGGCTGCCGGTTGCCGGATTATCAGACAATCAGGCAGCCTTCTTTTTGGGGGATATATGAAAAAGATTGGTGTAATCGCTGGTGCATTAGCTCTTGCTTTAGGACTATGTTCTTGTGGTGCAAAGCCAAATGCAAATGGCTGGTATGATGATTTTGAAAGTGCAAAAAAAGCATGTGGTTCATCTAAGGCTGTCGTATTACTGGTTACTTCTGAAGGAGATCCTGTAGAAAGTGCAGTTGGAATTAAGACTCTTACAGAAACTCCTGATTTTGCTAAGGCTGTAAGTGATAAGTTTATTCCATGTCATTTTAATTTTTCTCAGGAAGCAATTGACGCAACGGTTCCTGCAGAGAATGCAACAGAAAAAGAACAGAAAGCTGCCGAAGCAAGGCGTGCAAAACTTCAGAAAAATTTTGAAACTGCAACAATGTATGCAGTAGAAACAACTCCAGCAATTGTTCTGATAAGTTCAGATGGCTACTGGATTACAAGTCTTAATCTTCGTTTTGAATCAGATTCTGTAGATGGATATGCTGCAGACTTAAAAGAATACACTGACGAAGTAGAAGAAATGAAGAACCTTGTAAAAAATACAAAGAAAGGTTCTGTAGAAGACAAGGTTAAAGCAATTGATGCATTGTTTAACACTCAGCCAGAAGCTTGTCAGATTTTTATGAAGGATCTTGTAAAAAAAGTTCCTGCAATGGATAAAAAGAATAAATCTGGTCTTGTTGGAAAATACGTAGTTGCTTCTGCAAATACAGATGCTTACGGTTTTATTGTTAATGGAGAAGTTCAGAAGGCTGTAGATGTTCTTACTAAGAGTGCAGAAAACAAAGCTTTGACACCGATTGAATCACAGAGTTTGTACTATTTTGCAGCAAATATTCTTGCTCAGTCAAATTCCAGTGACTTTGATCAGATTATTGCATTGTTAAACAAAGCAATTGAAGTTGCACCAGAAAGTCAATACAACTCAGAACTTAAAAATGTTATTGATTACGTTCAGGGAGTAAAAGACAAAGCTGCTTCTACACCTGTCGAAGATACAGCAGATTTAAAATAATGAAACAAATTATAGGGCTGTTGATTGCATCTGCGGCCCTTATTACTCTTTCAATGCTTTTCTCAATCTCGGAGAGTTCTTTTCTTTCTATGAACAAGTTGCGCCTTCGCGTGCTTTTAAAACAGGGAAATAAAAGGGCAATCCGGGTTTTTCGTTTATTAGAAAAAAAAGACTTATTAATTAATACACTTCTTGTTGCAAACGATTTAGTAAATATTCTTTTATCTTCTATTATTACAGCGGTTTCTTTAAAACTTTTTGGCCAGAAAGGTGTTGGCTATGCAACTTTTGCCGTTACTCTTCTTCTTTTGGTTTTTGGAGAAATTACTCCTAAGGCTATTTCTACAAGGAATCCAGATGGGATTGCCTATGGGCTAAGTCTTTTTGTTGAAGTTGTAGAAAAGATTTTGCATCCTTTTGTTTATATATTTACGGGAGTTAGTCGAATCGTCTTAAAGATTAGGGGTATTGATGTAAAAAAGCAAAAACAGTCCTATACCGAAGAAGATATCAAGTCCTTTATTCAGGCTGGTGGTGAAACCGGTGTTCTTGGTAATGGCGAAAAGAATATGATGGAACGGGTTTTTAAGTTTAATGACCTTGAAGCTCAGGAAATTATGGTTCCAAGAACAGAAATTATCCGTGTTAATTCCAAATGTTCTTATCGAGATGTAATCGAAAAAGCTCAGAGAACCCGCTTATCCAGATTTCCGGTATATGAAAAAACAATTGATAATGTAGTGGGGGTTTTGTATTTAAAAGATTTACTTAAAACCACCCCAGAAAACTTTGATATAAAAAAAGTTATGCGTAACCCCATATTTATTCCTGGAACTAAAAAAATATCCAGCGTACAACAGATTCTTTTAGAAAATAAGCAGACAATTGCAATTATTATAGATGAATATGCCGGTACAGACGGGCTTTTGACACAATCCGACATTTACCGAGAAATTTTTGGTACTAACGAAAGTAAAACTCCATGGCAGCAAAAAGTAAAACTTGCAGAGACTGATACGATTGAAGACTTTGATCTCCCAGGGGCTACTTTACTCATCGACTTAAAAGAGATTCTTGGAGTTTCGATTGAGTCAAAAATTAATGACACTTTAGGCGGTTATATTGTAGAACTGCTGGATCGACTTGCAGTAAAAGGGGATATAGTTCAGTCTCACGGCTATCAGTTTATAGTACGTAAAGTAGAAGACAGACGAATTACAAAAGTTAGAATAAAAAAATTACAGGTCGAGGCAGAATAATGAGTTACGTAAAAATTGGCATTATTGTGATTGCCTTGATATTTATTATTAACTGTGTAGCTTTCTTTAGTGGTTCAGAGACAGCATTCCTTTCAATTTCTAAGATTAAAATGAAGCGTCTTGTTCAGGAAAAAAGACGAAATGCAAAGATTGCTTCTTCATTAAAAGAGAATATAGACGAATTATTAACGATTGTTCTTATTGGAACAAATTTTATGAATTCTCTTGCTTCTGCCCTTGCTACAACTCTAGCAATTGAAATTGTTGGTGACAGCGGGGTTGGTATTGCTACTCTTGTAATTACTTTTTTTGCCACAACTTTTGGGCAGATTGTTCCAAAAACAGTTGCGGGCTTTTACCCTGACGATGTTGCATGCAAGAATTCTGTTGTTCTTTTGGTTTTGGAAAAAATCTTTTTTCCTATCGTCTGGCTTTTTAGCAAAATAAGCAAAGGTGCCAGCGCTCTTGCAACTAAGTTTTTTAAAAATGATAGTACTCTCGTTACAGAAGAAGAATTAAAAGCTCTGATAGAAGTTGGTGAAAAAGAAGGAACTCTTGAAGCCGGCGAAAAACAGATGCTTTATAAAATCTTCAGGTTTTCTGATTTAACAGTTCATAACATAATGAAACATCGTTCTTTGATTAAGGCCGTTCCGCTGGAGGCAAATAAATTAGAAATTGTCGATATGTTTGTTCAAACAGGTGTAAATATGATTCCTGTTTATAAAGAATCAAAAGAAACAATTGTAGGTGTTATTCATTATAAGTCAGTTTTGATGTGTGCTACAAACAAAGCCGGAAAATCATACGCAGAAACGGTTATGAAAGGCGTTCTGTTTGTTCCAGAGACTTTAACAGCTCTTGAGCTTCTTTCTAAATTCCGAAAAGAACGTACCGAATTTGCTGTTGCCCTAAATGAACAGGGGGAGACTGCCGGAATTGTCACCATGGATGACATTATGCGTGTTGTATTTGGCCGCATGACAGATGAAGATATTGGCCGTATTCCGGCTGAAGCTCGAATTAAATTTGTGAGTGCAAACGAGTTTGTTGTTCCTGGGGATATCACCTTGGATGAATTAAACAATATTTTTAAAATTAATCTTGAGAGCGAAGAATACTCCACCCTTGGGGGCTGGATTCTAGAGCGGTTTGGCAGTCTTCCTTCTACAGGAGAAATTACCGTCTGGAATGGAATCCTATTTGTAGTGGAAGACCAGGCTGCGCGAAGGGTACAGAGTGTTAGAATAAAGTTTAGAGAAAACAGATAGTTTTAGTTTAAAGGATCCACTCCAAACAATTTTGCAAGCTGTTTTCTGGTTGCGTCCATGTCTTTCTGGTATGGGGCTACAAAGGTCATGCGTTCGTTAGTGACCGGATGATTTAGTTCCAGTTTGTAGGCGTGGAGGGCAAGGCGGCTCAAAAGCGGGTTTTCTTCATATTCGTCGCCACGCCAACTGCGTTTGATTTCACTAAGTTTGATTGGCTTTGTGTTGTTTCCGTAGAGCGGGTCGCATACGATGCCAAAGCCGTTTTCGTTTAAGTGTACGCGAATTTGATGAGTTCGTCCTGTTTTTGGCATAGCTTCAATCCAGCTTAATGGGCCGCAGGAACCTATGTTTCTAAAATAAGTTACGCTTGGTTTTCCGTCTTTTTTGTTTACGACGGTTCTGTGTTTTGCGTCTCCATCTGGAAGAAGCGGCAGATTAACTGTAAGATCCTGCCAGAGAGGGTGTCCGTAAACAAGACAATGATAAGTCTTTTGAACTTGTCTCTCCTGAAACTGCAATGAAAGATTTTTATGAGCTTCTGCTGTGCGTGCATAAATAACTAAACCGCTTGTGTCTTTATCAATGCGGTGAACTGCATACAGAGTCCCAAATTCTTTTTCTGCTTCTTTATCAAGGCGAGGTGCGTCAATATCATAACGGTCTGCGGCTATTAAAAGTCCGGAACGCTTGTTCAAAACGACGATTGCATCGTCCTGGTAAATTGTTGTGTAATCAGGAGTTTTCTTCATTCTTTAAGTATAGCAAAAATAGTGGTATAATAGAAGTATGATTAAAAAAACACGAGATTTGATTCAGGCAAAAGAATTAATTTTAAATGAGACTAAGATTCAAAAAAAAAGAATTAGTCATTTTAATTCATTAATGAATGCAAATGTAGAACGGATTATTCCAATAGAAAAAAAGTTGATAGTTCTAGTCGATATAGTAGGTTTTTCTAAAAAAAATACTTATGATCAGTGGCGCGGTTTGATGATTTTTCAGCAATATTTGCGCTCCACAGTTTTAAAGAGTAATTTATTACGACATGTAAATGTAACTCATTTTGTTCCCACTGGGGATGGCTGTTATATGCTTGCAAACGAATGTGAGCCAGAATTAGCCCTTGAGTTTGTTTGTTCAATTGTTCGAGGTTTTCAGAAGGTGCAGCCAGAGGATGAGTTTCCCCTCAGTTTGCGTGCAAGTGCGCTTATCGGACAGGTAATGCCTATTATGGATCTTGCAATGCATAAGAATTACATTGGAGAAGGAATGAACGAAGGCAGCCGTGTTTTGAGTGGTGGCCAGAAAAGTCTTGAAGAGTTTTATATTCAAAATTACAGAAAAGAACACAACAAAGAGCCGGTAAACGAAGATGTTAAGATGTTTTCCAGAAACAGCGTCTTTGTAGATGACAGTTTATCGGGATATGTGCAAAAATTTGCAGAATTTGGTAAACTGTATGAGTTTAAGAATGTTGCAGATAAGCACGGAAAGATGAGAAATATCACAGTTTTACAAGGAATAAAATAAAGACTTAAGATTAAGAAAAATTGAAACTTTTTTCTAATTCACATGTCTTTATATATAGAAACATAGACGAATGTTAGTATAATATATAGAAATATAGGAGAAGCACATGTCTGCTTTGTATCATGAATTTTTAGTTGAAGACAGAGAATTTAAAAATTACGAAGACTTAAAAGAACACTGCCGATTAAAGGCTCCAAAAGACTTTAACTTTGCATACGATATTGTTGATAAGTACGCAACAGATTTTCCAGGTAAACGTGCTCTTGTATGGCTTGATGACAATGGTGAAGAGCACGAATTTACTTTTGATGATATTTCAAGAGAATCTAAGCGCGCCGCATACTGGCTTTCTTCTGTTGGAATCAAAAAAGGTGATACAGTAATGCTTATGGTTCGCCGTCGCTATGAGTGGTGGTTTTTGATGCCTGCATTACATAGAATTGGTGCGATTGCAATTCCTGCAACAGATCAGCTTTTACAGACCGATATCGAATATCGTATTAAGGCTGCTGATGTTAAGCTTATCATCTGTTATGATAATCCTCATTCTCAGGAACAAATTGAAAAGGCCGTTGCAAATACTGGTATCGTTCAGATGCTTGCTACAGTTGGTAAAACAAAAAGAGAAGGCTGGGTTTCTTTTCACGAAGAATATGAAAAAATGCCTGCAGAATTCCCTCGTCCGGTGGGAGAAGCTGCTACTCACAACGAAGATCCAATGCTTTTGTATTTTACTTCTGGTACTTCTGGTTATCCAAAAATGGTAATTCAGGATTATTTGTATCCTATCGGTCATATTATGACTGCAAAATACTGGCATGGAGTTGTAGAAGACGGACTTCATCTTACAATTGCAGAAACAGGATGGGCAAAAGCTTCCTGGGGAAAGATTTACGGTCAGTGGATTTGTGGTACAGCACAGTTTGTTTATGATATGAACATGCTCAAGCCGGATAAGATGCTTACTCTTATTTCTAAGTATGGTCTTACAACTTTCTGTGCCCCTCCAACAGTTTATAGATTCCTTGTTCGTCAGGATTTAACAAAATACGATTTAAGCAAGTGTACCCGCTTTAGTACTGCAGGTGAAGCACTTAACGGTGAAGTATATAACAAGTGGCTCGAACAGACAGGTAAAAAGATTTACGAAGGATATGGTCAGTCAGAATCAACTGTAATTTGCGGAAACTTCCTTGAAACTCCTGTAAAACCGGGTTCAATGGGATTACCAAATCCTCTGTATGATGTAGAAGTTCTTGATCCTAACGGAAATCCTGTTGGAATTGGAGAAACTGGAGAACTCTGTATTCATGTTGAACATGGTCGTCCATATGGTCTTTTGATGGGTTATTACAAAGATGTTTCTTTGACAGCAGCTGCATTTGACGGCGGAGTATATCATACTGGAGATAATGTATATAAAGATGAAGACGGTTATATTTGGTTTGTAGGCCGCAAAGACGATATTATTAAGTCTAGCGGTTACAGAATCAGTCCGTTTGAAGTTGAGTCAATTTTGCAGAAACACCCAGCCGTATTGGAATGCGCTGTTACAGGTGTAGAAGATCCAAAACGCGGTATGGCTGTTAAGGCAACAATTGTTCTTTCTGCTGGTTATGAGTCAAGAGATCCAAAAGAAATGGAAACAGAAATCAGTACTTTTGCAAAGGAAAATACAGCGATGTATAAATGTCCTCGTATTTATGAGTTTGTAAAAGAACTTCCAAAAACTGTTAGCGGTAAAATCCGTCGTGTAGAAATACGTGAAAAGGATAAGGGCCGGGACACTAATAAAATCAAACAGGAATTCTAGATTAAAGTTTTGATATAAAACGATTATAAGGAACCTTATATTTGTTTAAGAACGCGGTGGTTATTACGGCTGCCGCGTTTTTTTTATAAATTCGCTATATATAACAGTTATTTCAAGCATATAACACGGCATTATTTAACTAAATCAAAAAAATGCGGTTTATAATTTATGAGAACACAGAAACAGGGGGATTCTGGATGGCGATTGAGGTTTTTAATCGACGAGAAATCAAATACATGCTCAGCGATGAGGACAAAAATGCCCTTTTAGAAATTATCGGAACCTATATGAATAGCGATCCGTTTAACAAGGACGGAAAAACTTATTCAATTTGTAATTTATATCTTGATACAACTTCGGACGAGTTAATTCGTAAATCATTAGAGAAACCAGAATTCAAAGAAAAAATCAGGTTAAGAAGTTATGGCAGAGTAGGACTTCAGGATTATGTTTATCTTGAAAGTAAGAAAAAATTTGATCATGTTGTTAATAAGCGACGGACCACTTTTGTTTTGAATGATGCATACGATTACTTTAAGGATTTTAATAATCTAAAAACAAATCCAAAGACCAATAAACAGGTTTTAAAAGAAATCGATTACATCATGCATTTTTATAATCTTAAGCCTAGAGTTTACATTTCTTATGACAGACTGGCATTTTTTGAAAAAAATAACTCAGACTTTAGATTAACAATCGATAAAAATATTCAGACGAGAAGAACGGATTTGCGTCTGGATTCTCCCATTTACGGAGAACAGCTTTTACCTCCGGGTAAATGGCTTATGGAAGCAAAGGCGTTTAAGGCTTTTCCGATGTGGTTTGTAAAATTTCTTTCTGACAGGAAAATTTTCAGCACATCTTTTTCTAAGTATGGAACTGAGTACAAGAACTTTGTACTTACTCAAAATAAAAACTAAACAAAGAAGGTGAAACATGAATCTAACAGAAGGATTTAAAATTGGAGCAGAAGGGTTAAATATTTTGTTCAATATGGGCTTGGGTATTATCGCGGGAATCTTTATTGCAATCGGTTATGCAATTGCAAATCGCGGCAGAAAGTTTTCTAAAAACTTTGTGATTACGGTGCTTTTGATGCCTGCAATTATGACGGTTGTAATTCCATTTATTGCGACAGATCTTAAAAAAGCAGTTTCACTTGCAGGTATTTTTGCGCTAGTTCGTTTCCGTTCTATTCCTGGAGATTCAAAAGATATTTTGTATGTTTTCTTTTCACTCTCTGTTGGAATCGTAATAGGACTTAATAACTATGTGGTTGGTTTTGCTCTTACAATCGTTATTTCTTTAATCTTTGTTTTAATTTCGATTTTGTGGAATGTTGATGATAAGCAGATTTTAAAAATTACAATTCCAGAAGATATGAATTACAAGGATGTATTTAACGACATTTTTGATAAATATCTTGTTAAGTATGGAGTAAAAAATGTTAAAACCAGCAATATGGGAACACTTTTTACAATTTCTTACTGGGTACAACCTAAAAATGGAATTGATACAAAAGCGTTTATTGATGAATTGCGCACCCGTAACGGAAACCTTAATATAATTTTAGAAAATCCGGACGATCAGCAGGTTCCAGTTTTATAACCTAAAGGGGAATAAAATGAAAAAAGCCGTATTTAGTTTATTTTTATTGATATCGTTATTGCAGACAGGTTTTGCACAGAAAATTTCGATTAAAAATGTGTTTGGTGCCAACAGCGATGAATTAGGTGATTACGATTTGTATTCACTTACTAATGAAACAGATGAAACTGGAACGACTGTAACAAAAAATATATTTTCAATCGGCGACAGGTTTCAATTTGATTATTCCAGTAAAAATCTGGATGGCCGTTTTAGACTAGATTTGCAGTACAACAATTCAGGAACAGATAATTCTGGCTTTGTTATGGCTCCAACGGGATTTATATTGTTCAGACCTGTTAAACAGTTATCATTTGTTTTAGGTAACGATTTTTTTAAGACCTTTGCAATCAAGTCTGCATATCTTGCAGCTGCTGACGATACAACTAAATACGGAAGATTATTAATTAATAGTCTGGGAAACACAAACAGTTTTTCTAGCGACGGTTTTACTTTTGTTGATCAGGGATTTGCAGGTGGAATAAGTACTAATTTTGTCTGGGGAAAAGATGAGCAGATATATTTAAATGCCGCTTTTGGTTCAACCATTTTTACTGACTATAATCAGAGTATTGAGTATTCTCTTGATACAGGGGCAAATTTCGGGATAAAAAAGTTGTTTGATACTGGTTTTACAGCTCATAATTTCTTAAGTTCAGACAGAAAGTTTGGTGCCTTTGCGGGATTGAACAGCGTTCCAAATTTAATTCTTAATACAAGTTTTTATTACAACTTTACATTGAGTGATTACTTACCAGAAGCCAGGGTAAATAGAAGCGATGGCGACGAGTTTAAAAAACAAAAAACGCTTTACGCTCTTGGATTAACAGCGGGATATTTGTTTAAGGATATTGGCTTTGGGCTTTATGGTGATGTAATTTCAGGCTTAAATGATGAATATATTGGTGAAATCAAATATTACGATAATGATGATAATTTGATTGATTCTGTCACAAGCGTTATTAAGCGCGGGACCACAGTTGTAAAATATAAATATAACAGTTCTGATGTGCTTAAAGCAAAACGAACTGATGAATATACAGCAGGAGCAATTCCTTTTTATAGTCAGCTTAGATTTACTTATGACATTAGTGATATTCTGAATGCGGCATTAAATATAAAATTCCGAACGATGATAAATGATATTTCTCAGACATGGCTGACTTTTTATCCTCGTTTTACTATTGAACTTCCTAAAAAATGTGGAGAAATATCTTCAGGCATAAGAATTGATCTTAACCTGACCCGCTACAATGGCGTTTCTTCTTTCAGCGTACCTTTAACTTACACATACAAGTTTAAGAAGGATTTTTCAAAATAGAATTATAAATCCATGCCAGCAGGACAAACGCATTATATTTGACTTTGTGACTGGGAGCCATTTTTGTAGGCAGAACAGTTTATAATGCGTTTGTCCTGTCCATGCCAGTAAACAATATTCTCTATTTTGTCATTTTGTGATAGAATAGTTGAACCATTTTATAATAACTGGAGTGCAATATGTCACAACGAAGAGTTGTAGTTACAGGTCTTGGAGCAGTTTGTTCTTGCGGTAACAATGTAAATGATGCATGGAATGCCGTTAAAAACGGTGAATGTGGAATCGATAAAATTACTAATTTTGATGCAACAAATTGTCCTGTTCAGATTGCTGGTGAAGTAAAGAATTTTTCACTTGAAACATATAATGTTGATAAAAAACTTGCCAGAAAAATGTCTAGATTTACAAAATTTCTTATGGGTGCAAGTATCGAAGCTGTAAAAGACGCTGGATTTACAGTAGAAAATTTTAAAGAAAACAATGTTGGAATGATAAATGGTATGGGAATTGGACTTAGCGATGGTCTTGATGCCGGTTACCGTAAATTTTTGGATCCAAACGGCGGTGTGAACCGACTTCCTCCTTTAACAGCTCCACTTTCATTAAACAACGAGGCAGCTGCTTGTGTAAGTATGTATTTTGGTTTTGATGGACCAGCATGGACACTAAGTACAGCTTGTGCCAGTGGTACTGACGCTCTTGGTTTGAGCATGGATATGATTCGCAGTGGACGTATGGATGTATGTCTTGCAAGTGGCTGTGATGCTAATATTACAGAATTTAATATTGGATGCTATTCAGTTCTTCAGGCATTGACTTCAAGCTATAACAACGATCCTAAGCATGCAAGCCGTCCATTTGACAGAGACCGCAGTGGCTTTGTTATGGGAGAAGGGGCTGCCGTTCTCGTATTAGAAGAACTGGAACACGCAAAGGCTCGCGGCGCTAGAATTTATGCAGAAGTTGCAGGCTTTGGTACAAGCAGTGATGCTTATCATATTACAGCTCCTCGCGAAGATGGTTCTGGCGGAGCCCTCGCAATGCAACGCGCATTAAAAGATGCCGGAATGAATCCTGATCAGATTCAGTATTACAATGCTCACGGAACAAGTACTCATGCAAATGATGCAGCAGAAACAAAGATGCTTAAGAGTGTTTTTGGAGACTACGCATACAAGTTGCACATTTCATCTACAAAATCAGAAACAGGTCATATGGTTGGTGGAGCCGGAACAATCGAAGCCCTTTTCTGTGTTAAGGCAATCGAAAACAACTTTGTCCCTCCAACAATCAACTGTGACAATCCTGCTGTAGAAGAAGGCTGTGATCTGGATTACACTCCAAACAAAGGTGTTGCCTGTACAGTTGATGCCGCAGCCAGTTGTTCTCTTGGATTTGGTGGGCACAACGGCTGTATTATTCTTAAGAGATTTAAGGATTAATCACCGGAACCTCAATCACAAGGTCGCTCAGCGGGAACGATGCGCAGGGGTGGATGTATCCAAACTGTGCATCGGCGAGGCGGCGGCCGTCGTGTTCCTGGGGAATAAACACTTCTCCCGAGACAAGCTTGGAATGGCACCAGCCGCAGATTCCGCTACGGCATTGAGATGCCACAGAAATACCTGCATTTTCGATTGTTCTTAAAATCGTCTGGTTGCTTGAACAATCGATTGTCTTTTCCTGTCCCTGATATTTTACAGTCAGCTTATAAGTTCCTTCTTTTTCTTTTGGAAAAGCCGGATAATCTGTCGCATTATTTTTGATTCCTGACAGTTCGTAGCGGACAAACTTTCGCCTTAAGCATAATGTTGCAATCTGCTCTTTTTCGTAGTCGTACATGGCTTGTGGACCGCATACAAAAATCGAATATTCCCCCTCGGTCGAATATTTTTTTATCAAATCAGCAGTAATAAATCCGTTTTCGTATCCCTCCTTTTTCTCCTGACTAAGAACATGAACAATCTTGATTTTATCGCAATTCTTGCTGAGTTCTTCCAGTTCGTTTTTGAGGATGATATCTTTTTCTGTTTTTGATCCGTATAAAAGGGTGAGACTGCAATTCTCGGTTCCTTCTGCGATTGCTTTTGCAAGGGAATAGAACACGGAGATTCCGCTTCCGCCGGCGATACCGATGACATTTTTTGCATCTCTGAGGGGTTCGTAGGTAAAGGTTCCCAGGGGTTCTGAGCAGTTTACTTTTGTTCCTTTTTTCCAGTTATCGAGAATATAGTTTGAGGCAAAACCATCCGGTACACGCTTTACAAGAATTTTATAAAAACCCTCTAATGCATCTTTTGGAGAAGAACAGATGGTGTAGGGGCGGGTGGTAGTAATATTACTGATTTTTAGCTGAAGGCTCAAATACTGCCCCGCAGAAAAATAAGCAGGTGTTTTTTGTGATGAATCTGCATCCAGTGAAAGAGTAAAAAGGCTTGCATCCTCGTTAATTTTTTCTACTCTCGAGACAACCATTTTCTGCCAGCCAGGATGAAGTGCTTGTGCAAGCTGGTTTGCTTTGTATTCCTTTAATTCCGGCAGTTTTTTCTCCGGTGCGGCGTTTATTTTTGCTTCTCTATTTGGAACTAGTTTTAAAAAGTCTAATTTATTTAGTTTAGTTAATCCCATTATTTTAAATCTCCATTTTTTACTTTTTACTTCTGTGCATTTAGTTTTCTTACGACTCTGTTTCCGACAAATGAGCCTGTAAAGTATGCAGAACAATAACCGTCACCGCGGATATGATGTCCTCCTACAAACGAGAGTCCCGGAATTGTGTATTCCTGGTTTTCGTGTGCAACTCGTGCCATGAGACAGTCCCAGTCAGAAAGTCTGTAGCCGTAAATTGTTCCGTCAGGGGTATCAAGGTAATGGGCAAAGGTTACCGGGGTTGCGATTGATATTTCTTCAATATGAGAGCGAATGTCTTTTTTAGTCAGCGTTTCATATTCTGAAATATATTTGTCTGCAATTTCATTTTTGAAGTTTTTGTAGGTCTCTGGCGTCAAATCCTTTGGTAAATCTTTTCCGTAACAGAGAATAGTAAAGAAGAGGGTACATGTTCCATCAGGAGAACTTTCCGGAATAACGGTGTTTAGGCAGTTTACAATGTATATTCCGTTGGTATCGTGCTGGACCCGGGGATTTGGATTGTTCATGATAAAGGTTGTGTAGTCTTCGATCCCAAGTTCTTCTCTTGAACAGTCCATTCCAAGATAGATTGTGCAAACTGAGATTCCAAAGTCTCTGCTGTTAGCAAGCTTGAGGTCTACAGCAGGAACTTTAGATTGATCCATCATATTGAAAACATTGTTCGGGATGATGTTTGAAATTACTTCTTTGGCATAAATCTTTTGGCCATTTACTTCAACTCCGTTTACCCGTCCTTTGTCATCTGTGAGAAAACCGGTTACTTTACTGTTGTACCAGACTTCTCCGCCGTTTTTCTGGAATGTCTTGATTATTGCTTCTGAGATTTCGTGAGAACGTTTGGCTGGCATTGCAGCTCCGTATTCAACATAGCCACGGAGCATATTGAGGTAGTGCATGGCATTCAGTTCATCGGTTGGAACCCCAAGGTATCCCCAGTAGGTGTTTACGATATTTCTGGCTTTTTCTGGAATTCCCAGTGCAATTTCAAGTTCTTCTACAGAATGGCTTGCTGCCCTAAGGAATGTGCCATATCTGAAAAACATTACGAGTTTGTTTGGATTTCCTCGTTTTTTAGTTATATATGCCTGTGCTTTAGCATTGTGCTTTGCAATGTTAAACAGTTTTTTTATTTTTCTCTTACAGCCAGGGACAGCGTCATCTATCGATTTACAGAATTCGTTGATTCCGCTTTTGACTGTTACATCATATCCGTTTGGCCCTGTAACAATGGCGCGAAACATATTCTTTTCGTAGCGCCAGTCAACGTCTGCTCCAATATCCTGAAGAATGTCATAAACATAATCTCTGTGCCCCGGAATACCGATTCCACTCAATTCGTGAAGGGAGGGTTCAAACTCAAAGCGTCCCCGCTTAAAACTGGTGGCGCATCCACCAGGCAGATTGTGCTTTTCTAAAAGAAGTGTTTTGTACCCATTTTTTTGAGTTGTACCAGCGGCAACAAGACCTCCGTTTCCAGCTCCAACAACGATAACATCATAAAGAGGTTCCATATTTTTTGTGACTCCTATTTTTTTATTAACTATTATTTTACACCGGAATTGAATAAAATGGAAAATATTCGGTGAGATTGATATTTGTTTCTATTCTTCCCCCTATTCAAATATTTTAAAAAACATTATATAATAAAAATGTCATAATGATTTAGACATTTGCCGGGCGCTCAGAGCCCTATACTTATATTTTTTTGGAGAAAAAAAATGGCTGTAATTAAACCAATGGTACGTAGCAATATGTGTATCAACGCTCACCCAATTGGATGTGCAAAAGAAACTGAAAGACAGATTGCTTGGGTAAAAGCAAAGAAAGCAGAAAGAGGAACTAAGTCTGTAAAAGAAGGTGGAAATGGACCAAAGTTGGTTTTAGTTCTTGGTTGTTCAACTGGATACGGACTTGCAAGCCGCATCTCTGCAGCATTTGAATATGGTGCAGATACAATCGGTGTTTCTTTTGAAAAAGCTGCAACAGAAAATAAAGGTGGTACTCCTGGTTGGTATAACAATGCCGCTTTTGATCGCGCAGCAGAGAAAGAAGGTCTTTATACAAAGACATTTAATGCTGATGCATTTTCTAATGAAACACGTGCAATGATTATCGATGAAATCAAGAAAACAGGAAAGAAAGTAGACCTTTTGGTTTATTCTCTTGCTTCTCCTGTTCGTTCTGATCCTGTAAAAATCGACGAAACAACAGGACAGCATGTTCTTTATAAGTCTGTAATCAAACCAATCGGAAAAACTTATGCCGGTCTTGGTATCGATATCATGACAAATACTCTCAAGCAGTCTGCTGCAGAACCTGCAAACCTCGAAGAAATTGCAAACACCGTAAAAGTAATGGGTGGTGAAGACTGGAAGCTTTGGATTGAACAGCTTTCTGCTGCTGGTGTTTTGAACCAGGGCTGCCGCACAGTAGCTTATTCATATATTGGACCAGAACTGAGCCATGCTATTTACCGCGATGGTACTATCGGTGAAGCTAAAAAAGATCTTGAAGAAACAGCATGCAAATTGAACGAAAAGCTTTCTAAAGAACTTGGCGGTGCCGCTTATGTTTCTGTAAACAAGGGTCTTGTAACTCGTTCTTCTGCAGTTATTCCAATTATTTCTCTTTATCTTTCTGTATTGTTCAAGGTTATGAAAGCCAAGGGAACTCACGAGGGTTGTATCGAACAGATGGAACGCCTTTTTGCAGAACGCCTTTACACTGGCGAAAATGCAAGTGCCGGAAAAGTTCCTGTTGACGAAGAAAACCGCATCCGTGTAGACGATTGGGAAATGCAGGACGACGTTCAGGCAGAAGTTGCTAAGTTAATGGACGGAGTAAATGATTCTAATCTTGCAGAACGCTGTGACCTGGAAGGCTACAAGCATGACTTCCTTGCTACAAACGGTTTTGATGTAGAAGGAGTTGACTATTCTAAAGACGTAGCAAGAATGGATCAGCTGGACTTCTAATATAAGATTTTAAGTTAGAATATAATCTTGAAAAACTCTGCTCGCAATCTGAGTAGATTTAAATAGCACCTTCAAGGTTGAACAAATTGTGTTTAACTTGTGGAGGTGCTTTTTTTTTATTGAATAAGCATTTATTTACTGTTTTTAATGATATTTCTATTGTGATTTTTCTTGTTTTCTCATAGACTGACATATAATATAACGTTATTTTTTATATGGAGATGAGAATCATGCCTTTGTTTTTCAGAAGATATTCGATATTTATTTCTCTGCTGATGTCTATTTTCCTCACTGCCTGTTCAGGGCCACAGGGGAGTGACTTTACGTCTGTTTCATTTAGCATCACAAAGGAAATGGTTAATAAAATCCTTGCAGTTGATGCTTCACATGAAAATCATCAGTTTGATTCAAGCCATAAAATAAGTTCTCGTACGCTGGATACAGAAGGTCTTTTTATAGACATTTGTCTTAAAGGCACTTACCAGGACCGAAAGACAATTCCACTTATAGAGGATGTCACTGTAGTTTTTGAAAGAGTGCCCTTTGGTTCTACTGTCTATGCCGAGGCAACTGCTTACAGACTTAAAAATGATGAAAAGCAAAGCCGTATACTTTATTTCTTTGGTAAGACGGAACCTGTAAATGTTGTACGGTGGGATACGAGCCTTGTGCTTGAACTTGAAAGAGCAGGTTCTCTTTCTGTTGAATTAAGTAAGGAAAATGATTTAAGCCTTGATTGCAGCATGGAGGACGGAAAAATAATCTTTACTGCAAATCTTCCGGGGTCTTTATCTTCTGACTTTGTATGGTTTGTAGACGGAGTAGAAAAAGAGAGGGGCGTTAATACTTTTACTTTTGACAGTGAAAGTTACGTGACCGGTACTTATGAAATTGAGGTTCTTCTGGGTGAAAAATCTGCAGAAGCAATAATAAAAGTAGAATAAATTTTCAGGATTAAAATGGGTGATAAAATGAAAAAAGGTCTTTTTGTAATTTTAACGGCAGCACTTACCCTATTTGTGGGTTGTAAAAATCTTTTGGACGAAGGAAGGTCTTCAGAAAAGGCTGGTGAGGCAAAAAACACTACATATCTTCATATAGCATCTCCTGTAGTGCAGGATAATACGCGTACGGTGCTCCCGGACTTTACCATTGAATCCCTTTCTGATTTTGTTTTTTCATTACAGGGAATGAAGGTTACTTCTGGTAATAACAGTACAGAAATGGAAACTCTGGGTACTTATGCTGGTATGATCGAGCTTTCTAGAGCAGAAATTCCATGTTCAGAAGGAATCTGGAGTTTTGTTCTTGTCGCAATGAAAGATGGGACAGTTTTTTCGGGGCAACTTTCGAGAGTACAGATTACCAGTGGAGAAAACCAGCTCAACTTTGTTCTTGCTTTTGACAGAACTTCACTTGAAGGACGAGGTAATCTTATATTTAAATTAGACTACGCGAGCGCAGAGGGTGCTTTAGATGTAAAATTAGTTACTGCAGAGCTTTTAAAATATGATGTGACAACTGCAAGTGAGATTTCTATTGATGATTACTCTGAAACAATTCTTACTCCAGAAAACTGCACTGTAACTTTTAATGTTAATGATCTTGAATCAGGAAACTATCGGGTTAAAATTTATCTTTATGCAGACGCTGAAAAAACTCATCTTATAAATACCTGGCGTGAACTTGCCATAATCACAGGTGGACAGACAAGTATTGCAAAGAGAAAGTTCGACTCCCTTAATGAAGTATACAAAATTACCTGTAATCTTGCAGGCGGAGTCGCTTTTGAAAGCGCACCTTTACCTACTTGTTACACTCGTCATTCAGGAGAGATTACTCTCCCTGTAGTATATAAAACTGGCTATAGCTTTGAAGGTTGGTTTACAAACGCAGATTTTTCCGGACAGGTCGTTGAAAAAATTCCTGCCGGAAGTACAGGAGATAAAACGTTTTATGCAAAATGGAAGGTTTCTGCAATTACTGTAAGTCTTAACGAGCGAAAAGATATTTCTCTTATCTGGACAATAATCGGAACCTCTGTAAAATTTGAAGCAAGTGCTCCATCTACTTCTGCTACAAGTGGAGCATCATTTATATGGAAGGTTGACGGAAATACGGATACTACTGCAAGTGGAAATATATTTACCTTTAACCTTCTTTCTAATGAGGTTGGAACTTACGAAATAGAAGTTATCCATGGTGACTTGAGCACCATGGCTGTGGTTAAGGTTAATTCTTTTGATTCTTATATTTATGTAAGTGCAAGCACAACTGCAAGTGATGAAAACGATGGTACTGTATCAAGTCCTCTTGCCACAATTGCCAAGGCTGTTGAAAAAATGAATGACAGCACAAAAGATTATACGATTCTGATTGATGGTATGCTGGGGCGTTCTGTTGATAGTACACAACTGACATCTGGTCAGTTAATTGCAGAATTCGAGCCTGTTGTAGAAGAATCTGCATGGAAATATCGTTATAAGGCACCAATTCTTGCAAAATCTATTACTCTCATGGGACTTAACCCTATGAACGAAGACGGTGAGCCTGTGGATGGTATAAATCCAAGTTTTGGAAGTGATACTAACGGTAAGTCAACTCCTGTCCTTCTTATTGCAACAAGTGTCCCTGTAATTCTACAAAATCTTAAACTTTCGGGCGGTTTCCTAAAGAGCGGAGAAGCTTTGATGATTGGTGGAACTTATCGTGATGAAAACGATGAGGGTGTAGATGTTACGGCAAATGTAACGATAAAAGACGGAGTTCTCATTACAAAAAACAATATGTGGAATGAAGGAACGTCTATGTATTCTATGTATCAAACAATGGTCAGAATCGGTCCTGGTTGTTCTTGTAAAATGGAAGGTGGAAAAATTACAGATAATGTTTCCGGACTTGGTGTTCTTACTGTTGCAAGGAATGCAACCTTTGAAATGACTGGCGGATATATTGGCGGAAATCACCTTTATCCATACTTTTCTGGGGATTATAGTGTTGACCCGACTATAATTTTGACTTGCGGAGTTTTGGTCGTTGGTCCTGCTGCAGATGGTTCTATGCCTGGTGGTTTATTCAAGATTTCTGGAGACGCTATTGTTGACGAAATATATCTTCAGGAAGGAGCTGTTGTTACAGTTGCGGGAGCACTTACTTCTGCTTCAAAAATCCAGATTGAACCAAAAGTTTACCAGGAAGGTGCAAAGGTTATTGATGTTACGGACACTTCTGGTCTTAGTCTTGAAGGAGCTCGTGACTACTTTACGGTAAAAGCAAATGATGACGCATACTGGCAGATTCTTGAAGACGGCACTTTGTTTGAAGGCTATCTTTCTTCTGTTTCAGGTCTAAGTGACTTGCTTTCTTCTTTAAGTGCAAACACTGAAGACAGCCCTTACAAAGTGTCTATTGATGACAGTCGAACAGACTTTGACAGCCTTTTAAACGATGTGAACCAGACTCTTACTTCTGGCGGAAAATATGTCTGGCTTTCATTCAAGGATTCTAACTTTACAAAGATTGAGGGCGAATTCAGCAAATATGTGACATGCCTTACAATTCCAGAAAGCGTTACTAGCCTTGGCTTTATTGATGGAGAAGGAATTCAAAGATTCAAGGTTGCTTCTAATCACGAAAACTTTGCCGTCTCTGGAGTTGTCCTTTGCAGTAAGGATCTTAACACGATTTATCGCTGGCCGCCTGCATGCACAGCTACTGTTGGCACTATTCCAGTAAATGTTTACAGCATTGCTGATGGTGCTTTTGCTAACTGTCTGAACATAAAGGAATTCTCTGTTCTGGAAGGAAACACTTACTTCAAAGTGACTTCTGGAGATACTTTTGAAATGAATAGCAATGGATTAAAGGCATATCAGAATGTACGGTATTTCGAATATGACGACACCATAGGCCCTCAACCTGATTTTGGCTCTACGGAATGGTCTAATTGGGCTAATCAGGTTAGTATGCAATATAAATCAGGCCATGCTACAGTGGGCGGCATTCTTACTTCTTATAACGAAAAAACTTTAGTTGCCTTTCCACCGGCTCTAGAATTGCTTACAGCAGATGATGTAAAGGAAAAATGTGGAGGCTACGAGACGGATCAGGGTGGAGTCGATATTACTTACAGTGCTGATTCCAGCATAAATCTCTATTTTGATAATGTTCGTCCTTATGCCCTCTGTGGCGTAAAGAATGTTCCGACCATTACCCTTGGGGTTACTGAAACTTTCCTTCCTGCTTACACCTTCAAAGATTGCTCTGGCTTAAAGTATGTCAATCTGTCTCATGCAGGTAGTACAATTTCAGCATACACCTTTAGCGAATGTACAACTCTAGAAAGTGTAAGTTTCAAGTCAGAAAGTATTATTACCGTTGAGACTAATGCACTCTATGGCTGTACCGCTTTGAATTTGCTCTGGTTCCAGGCAGGTGAAGGACATGGGGATGTGCAACCGGGTGCATATCCATCTACATGTAATGTTAATGTTACAGGCCTGGTAAACTAGGCGTTACGGGTTTATTGACTAAAACTTTTTAATTTATAAACTATCCTTAAGGGGTGTTTAAATGAATAAAAAAGTTTTAGTCATTTTTTTTGCTTTATTATTGATTACAACAAAAAGTTTTGCTCACGGCGGTGTAATGAGTGGGCATAGGGATCTTAAAGTATATCAGACAAAATATTTTAGGATTATTTATCCACAAGAGTGTAAAAACAGCGCTTATATTTTGTCACAAAATGCTGATGAGATTTACGAAGAAGTAGCCAAAGAATATGGCCGCAGCATTAATGCAAAAATGCCAGTCGTTTTTACCGGAAAAGTAGAACAGTTTAATGCTTACTGGTCCAGTACTCCGTACAACCACATAGTAATTTACGATACAGCTTCGATAGAGGATCTTGCTGTATTTTCTGAACAAATGCTTTCTACATTTAAGCACGAAGTAACTCATGCTTTTACTTTTAATTTTCATGCTTCAGGATGGAATGCAATAAAAAAAGTCTTTGGTGATGGTGTTAATCCTGCGGGGTTTATGATAACTCCAGGGCGGGCAGAGGGGGCAACCCTTGTTAGCGAAAGTAACACTGGCGAAGGTCGATTAAATGATGAATTTAGTAAGCAGATGGTTCGCCAGGCCAAGATAGAAAATGTTTTTCCGAGTTATTATACGGTTCAGGGAGCTGGTGGTGATTATCCTTATGGTAATTATTATTATTTTAATGGCGCTTTTGATGAGTGGCTCGTTAAAAAATATGGAATGGAAAAATACTCAAACTGGTGGTTTGATCTTGTAAATGTAAAAAAAATCACCGTCGGTGGTGCGTTTAAGAAAAATTACAGAATGACCATTTCGCTGGCATGGGGAATGTTCTTTGGAGATATTTATGTTCCGGAAGATATAATTTTTGAGCCAGTACAAGAAAAAATTGCTGTTGATTTTTTTAATCCAAATAAAAAAAAGAGAAGCAATCAGGCAGAGTTAGAAACTTCTGTAAAAAATCAGTCAGGTTCACAATACGAAAACCTTGCCCCGTACAGTGACGGATTGTTTTACACGGATATGGATTGCGGGGCGGTTTATCTTGCAAAAGAAGATAATACGGAAAAATCTGGATACAAAGTCAGAAAACTCTTTACCAAACGAAACCTTGCAGATGCTAAAATTTCTAAAGATGGTCGAATTATTGCGTTAAATTCTTACTCAGCACTTGGTTCAACCGTAAAAATGATAACCAGCCTTTATGATGTAAAGAAAAAATCCTTCTTTTATCTGAATCAGACAGGACTTACAAATCCAAGAGTTTTTAAATCCGGCAATGATTATTATCTTTTTACCCGTGAATATTCCGACCACAATTATAAACTGATAAGTAATAAAATTATTTTTGAAAAAGATAGAATTAAAGGAATTCAAAAGCATGCCGAATGGATTTTGTCTTCAAATGCGTTGATTCAGGACGGAACTCAGGTAAACGAAGACGGTCAAATCGTACTCCTGCTTTTAGACGGGCTGGAAACAAAATTCTGTTTAACAGATGTTAATCTTTCTTATGTAACGAGTTATCAGTGTCCTCAAGTGCAGGATAGTAAAGTTTCTTTAAGATATGTAAATGCCGACAACCATTCAAAAGTTTACTTTACATGGATAAACAATAAATCGCAGCCAAGTCTTGGATACCTGGATTTAAATAATGATTCTATTTATTTAGAAAACCTAAACTTAAATGGTGGTGTGTATAGCCCTGTTTACTTGGGAAAAACCGAATCGGTAGCATTTATTTCAAAGAACTATCGTTATAATGGCCTTTATCGTAAACAAATCGCTTCAGAAACGCTTAAAAATCTCCTGGCAAATAAGAAGCAAATGGATCAAAACAAAGTCTTTGAACAGAAATCTATTGCCGACAACACAGAAGAAGCAGAGTCGTTCAAAGAATTTGAATCCAAGAGCATAAAATACAATCCTTTTCAGTTTTTGAACAAAGGTATATTTTTGCCATTTTGTCTTGCAACCACATATGACTATGATTCTGCAGTGTATAAATCTCTTAATTCTACAATGTATGTAAGCGGATTAACATATATTACTAGTGATCCATGGAATGCAGGACTTTGGCAATTAAGTTTTGGAGAAAACATTTTTGGAATTTTTTCTCAGAACGAAACTCTTTTTTCAATTTCATATACCAATGGAACTAATACATCTTTGTTTTCGTATAGTTTTACTCTTAATACAGAATTAAGAGGTTTTGAGTGGGCAAAAGAAGAACTTATTGCTTCTGTAAGTTCTTCTATTCCCTTTGGGCGCTTTTCTAGCCTTACTTTTGGCGCAGATACGGTCACCTATTACGGAAGAAAAAACTGTACTACATATCCTGTACTAAAAGATGAAGATGGGAATGTCATTAAAGACGAAAACGGCTATGATGAATTTGATTATACTGATCAAAATACTAATTCATTCTTTACACAGAATACTGCTCAAATTCAGTATGCTATGATAAAAAAATCAGGCCCCGGAATGTACGAAAAACTGGGCTTTGCAGTTAATGCCTTTGCATATAACACCTTTAATTACAGATTTGAAGTAAAAGAAGGAATAACCGATAACTCCTTTGAAGTTGGTGCAAGACTCCGATTCTGGGTTCCTAAGCTGATTCCAGTGGTGTGTAAAGATAATCTTTGTTACAATCTCCCGGTACGGGTGTCGGCAACTTTGTTCCCTCAGTCATTCTCTGTTAAAACAAATTCTGAACAGTACCTTTATGACAGGATATTGCAGACTTCATTATATGGACTTTATAAACCGTTCCCGTTGGTAAACTGGTCGGCAGAAATGGTTCTTTTTGGTTGGAATTGTCAGCGTGCATTAAGAGGTATTACAGCATTCTATATTAATGATATGCGGGCTTCTCTGGTACTGAGAGGTGTTCTATATGCTCAAGGCGACACAATCGAAAATATGCATTTTATGCAGTTCTCTAAATCATTTAACCAAAATCTTGATTATCTTAACGAGTTGTTACTTCGATTTGAATTAGGCCTTACACCAAACATTTCAAATCTTGCAAGTTCAAGTAGCAATCTGAATCTATTTATTGATTTTGGACTTAATTTTATTGATTCAGTTCCGGTTTTTGGTATGGCGAATATAGGTTTAAAGGCGACTTTCTAAAAATCTAAAATGGCCAAAATTAACTAGCAACAACTAACTCCTTCTGTTATACTCTTAAACGAATAGAAGGAGTACTAAGTTATGTTAAAAGGTCGTCATCTAATAGAACCGAGTGATTTAACAGTTTCAGAGATTGAAGAAATTTGTTCATTGGCAGAACAGATGATTGTTGATCCGGTATCATTTCAAGACGTGTGTCGCGGGAAAATTCTTGCGACACTTTTTTTTGAGCCGAGTACAAGAACCCGACTTTCTTTCGAAGCTGCTATGCTTCATTTAGGTGGAACTGTAGAAGGGTTTGCAGATGCATCCGTTACTTCTGGAACAAAGGGTGAAACTTTAGCAGATACAATCAGAGTTGTTTCTTCTTATGTAGATGTAATCGCTATGCGTAATCCAAAAGAAGGTGCCGCTTTGCTTGCAAGTAAGTATTCCGCTGTTCCTATCATTAACGCTGGAGATGGTGGACATAGCCATCCAACCCAGACATTAACAGACCTTGTAACAATCAGACGACTATTAGGCTCAACAGAAGGACAGACAATCGGGTTCTGTGGGGACCTTAAGTTTGGTCGAACAGTTCACTCTTTAACACAGGCAATGAGCCTTTATCCTAATAATAAGTTTGTATTTATCAGTCCAAAAGAACTTCAAATGCCAGAATACATGGTAAAAAATATTCTTGAACCAAAAAATGTACAGTACATTACGGCAGAGCGCCTTGAAGACGTAATCGGTGACCTTGATATTCTTTATATGACTCGTGTTCAGAAGGAACGATTTTTTAATGAACAGGATTATTTGCGCTTAAAAGACAGCTATATTCTCGATAAAGAAAAGATGAAGCTTGCAAAGCAGCGCATGATAGTTCTTCATCCTCTCCCACGTGTTAACGAAATTGCGCCAGAAGTAGATGAAGATCCACGAGCAGCTTACTTTAAGCAGGTAAGATTCGGTATGTTTGCCCGAATGGCATTGATTTCTAAATTAACAGGAGCACTATAATGTTGAATGTAGATACAATAAAAAACGGCCTTGTAATTGATCATATTAAAGCTGGTTTGGGATGGCAGATTTTTCAGTGGCTGGGATTAGACAAAGCTCCTTTCTGCGCTGCTCTCATCATGAATGTGCCTTCTAAGGTTTCTGGTAAAAAGGATTTGATAAAAATTGATAATGCAATGGATATTGATTTTTCTGTTTTAGGTTTTATCGATCCAAACATCTGTGTAAATATTATCAAAGACGAAAAAGTTGTTCGCAAAATAAATATGGAATTACCAACAAGAGTACAGGGAGTATTCAATTGTAAAAATCCTCGCTGCATTACTCAGACAGAACACTATGTAAAGCCTAATTTTATTCTTACAGATAAAAAGAACGGTTTATATTGCTGTGAATACTGCGATACTCTGTACAAAGCTGGCGAAGGCGGCAAAGCTTTAGAATCAATCTAAAAACAGGATGGTAAAAAATGACAAAAGCACTTTTAATTTTTAATGCTCGATTACTGGACGAAAATATGGATACACCAGGCGCAGTTCTGGTTCTAAATGATAAAATTAGGAGTGTTTTCCAGGGATATTTTACCAATTCTGCTACTGTACAGGCACTCGCAGATTCTGTTCTAAAAGAAGACGGCTACGCTGATTATAAAATTGAACTTTTAGACGCTCTCGGGCTGACCGTAACCCCAAGTTTTATCGATATGCATGTTCACTTGAGGGATCCGGGACTCACTCACAAGGAATCTCTTGAAACAGGACTCAAGGCTTGTGTTGCAGGTGGATATGGTACTGTAGTTGCAATGCCAAATACGAATCCTGTAATTAGCAGTTATCAGCAAGCTATGGAAGTTAAGTCTCGCGGAGCCGCTCTTGGATTTGCAAATGTTTTTCAGTCGGTTAGTATTACACAAAATTTTGAAGGTAAATCCGTAGAACATCTAAAAGAACTGGACAGGACACAGATTCCGGTGATTACAGAAGACGGTCACGAAGTAGAATCAAGTGCGCTCATGCTTGAAGGAATGAAAATTGCGGGTCAAAAAGGAATAATCGTTTCATGTCATTGCGAAGATCCATTTCTTGCCCAGGCTGCCCGACCTCACAGAATTCGCGCTCTGGACATTATGAAAGAATATAGCCTTCCTGCCTGGGGCGGTTCAACTCAAAACACAGAAGTTCCTCAGGAAGCAATTCAGGAAATAGATAACGAGCTTACAGAGGCAAACGAACTTTTGGCTCTTGCAGAAGACGTATGTACAGAACGAAATATTCAGATTGCAAAGTTAGCAGGCTGTCATGTGCATTTGTGCCATGTAAGTACAGCAGGCTCAATTGAGTATATTCGTCGTGCTAAAGAAGAACTTACAAACGATGCAGCTGATTTTTATACAGATATGGCGGATGCCGCATATGATGCCCAGCAGGAAGGCGTAAATTTTACTCCAATTCAACCAATAGAAAAAGGGTTTTGCGTAACCTGCGAAGTAACTCCTCATCATATTGCACTCTGCGGAACAGAAGAACCAAATATCCGGGCATTAGTAAATCCTCCGTTGCGTTCAGAAGACGACAGGTTGTTCATAATTGATGCCATCAGAGATGGTACTGTTGATGTGATTGCAACCGACCACGCTCCTCACACATTAGAAGATAAAGCAAATGGGGCTCCTGGTTTTACCGGAATCGAAACCGCCTTTGGTGTATGTAATACAGTTCTTGTAAAAGAAGGTCAGATTAGCTCCCGCAGATTAAGTCAGTTGATGAGTGCAAATCCTGCTAGAATCCTTCACTTAAACAAAGGTAGACTCGGCCAGGGATTTGATGCCGATTTAACAATTCTTGATCCAGATGAAAAGTGGGTCGTTGATTCTTCAAAATTTTACAGCAAAGGAAAGGCCACCCCTTTTGAAGGCCGCACTTTATACGGCAAAGTAAAACGCGTAATCTTGAACGGCAAAGTGGTGTTCGAACGGGATTAAACTCTCGATTATCTGGACTCAGGCTTTTGCTATGGGAACTTATAAAATGCCGCCTCGCGTCATCCACAAACTGAATATTTTTGGCCACAGGTTTGTTCCCTATCGTCAATTTTTATTTATTCAGTAATAACTCGAAATTATGGCAATGAGATATTTTTATCAGCGCGATACAAGTTACTTTTAAAATAATTAGACCCTTTGAAAGAGTCCAGATAATCCCGAGCACAGGTAAAGACTTCATACCGTTGCTGCATTCCTGCTCTGGCGGGGTTTTGAAGGATACCTTGAAGGGCATCTGGACTCATTCAAAGGGTCTATGAATAGACTTTATCAGATACATTCTTTTTTGTCAATTTTACGGCGGTCATAGTGTACGCTGAATGTTGAGTGTACGTTGGTCATTGAGCTTGTCGAAATGACCCTGACCAATAAACTTTCTGTTTTGAGAACCTCAATCACCGCGAATATTCTTATTTTACAATTGTTTGTGCAATTCTAAACCCAAAGGCCATATGCATCCAACTATAAACACTTGTATTATTTAGTTGTTTATTGACTAATAATGTTCCCGAACCATTATCCATTAAATAAGAAAAAGCATAAGCTGAGTAAGTAGTTCCATCGAGCATAAGCTCTTCCACATTACCAATTGTATCATAC
>CADBSK010000089.1 GCA_902797305.1 uncultured Spirochaetaceae bacterium
CAGGTAAAAAGATTTGAAACTCTGCCATAGTTGTTTGATTTATTTGTATAAAACACTCTTGTATCATAAAAACTTTTATATTTATCCGGAGTGTTTGTAATCAAATATCCAATGTAATTTTGATTATTATATTCTGAAGGAACTTCTTCAAACGTAAATTTATTGTTAGACTTGAAAGGTGGATAAAGCATCGTTGAGCCTTCATAATCTGTATTAGTAACAATAATTCTTACACGCTTATACTTCATTCCTTTTTCAATTGTGTACCACCAGTGCCAGCTCTTTTCAAAACAATGAATTCCAACACAGTATTTTTTTCCAAAATCTTTAATCAATCTGTCAGCATTATATTTGCATTCAAAACATTCACCTGGCCGAACACTAATAATATCCGAAACAATCAGTGGATTATATTTAAGATTCATTTCTTTTGGTTCAGATATGAAAGAAACAATTTTTAAGTTTTTATTGGATTGATTTATAAACTCAAAAACAAAATTACAATCTTCTTCGGAAACAGCATAATAATTTTGAATAAAATCTGGAGTTGTTACAGCTTCCTGAGGAATAGATTTACAGCCAACAAATAAACTAACGATTGTTAGTACGATACAATTTATAATTAACTTTTTCATATACTTTTTTAATAGCGAACGAAGCATTATGGTTTGCTTCGTCGCTTCGCTCCTCGCAATGACGAGGAAAATTAAATATCCAGATTTGCGTAGCTGGAATTTTCTTCGATGAACTTGCGGCGAGGTTCTACTTCTTCACCCATACATACGGAGAAAATTTTGTCTGCTGCCATTGCATCTGGAATTGTTACTACACGCATCTTGCGGTGAGCAGGATCCATTGTTGTTTCCCAAAGTTGTTTACCGTCCATTTCACCAAGACCTTTATAGCGCTGAACATCTGCCTTATCTCTCTGGTCGCCAAGTGCTTCTAGAGCAGCATCTCGTTCAGCATCGCTGTAGCAGTAAACAGGATCTTTTTTTCCAAGCTGAACTTTGAAAAGAGGTGGCATTGCAAGATATACATAGCCATTTTCAATAAGAGCAGGCATATATCTAAAGAAGAATGTCAAAAGCAAGGTACGGATATGAGAACCGTCGACATCGGCATCGGCCATGATGATGATTTTATGATAGCGGAGTTTTTCGATATTAAAGTCTTTTCCAAAACCTGCACCAAGG
Source organism: uncultured Spirochaetaceae bacterium (assembly GCA_902797305.1). Lineage (GTDB taxonomy): Bacteria > Spirochaetota > Spirochaetia > Treponematales > Treponemataceae > Treponema_D. Next base: position 1,197 of record CADBSK010000089.1, read on the forward strand.
GAAGCAATTACCGGTTCAAGTTTATCGTTGTTCATTACTTTTTCAGGACGAACTTTTTCTACGTTGAGCATTTTTCCCCAGAGAGGAAGAATTGCCTGAGTTTTTGGATCGCGTCCTTTCTTTGCTGAACCGCCGGCAGAGTCTCCTTCGACGATGTAAACTTCGCACTGTTCCGGATCTTTTAATGAACAGTCAGAAAGCTTTTCAGGAAGACCAAAACCGTCGCTCATTGTCTTTTTACGGCTTGCATCTTTTGCCTTGCGGGCTGCAATTCGGGCAGTTGCTTCGGCAATTGCTTTTTCAAGAACACCTTCAAGAACTTTTGGATTCTGTTCAAAGAAGATTGTAAGCTTTTCTTTTACAAGTGAATCAACAATTGTGCGGACTTCTGTATTTCCGAGTTTTTCTTTTGTCTGACCTTCAAATTCCGGTTCAGGAACTTTCATTGAAAGAACTACAACAATACCGGAACGAACATCATCACCAGTAAGATTTTCGTATTTATCTGCTTCTTTTGCAGCCTTATTGTCTTTAACAGGCATTTTTTTAAGCATCTTTGAATTTGCAACGAGAGCCTTGTTTAAAACAAATGTAAGTGCTGACTTAAAGCCTTCAAGATGAGTACCACCATCACGGGTATTAATGTCATTTACATAAGTGTTGATATTTTCATCAAATCCATCGTTGTACTGGAAAGAAAGTTCAGTTACAACATCATCTTTTTCGCCAGTGATGTAAATAGGTGTTTCAGGAAGATAAAATTTTGAATGTTTTGCTACATTCAATTCTTTTACATACTGATTGATACCACCTTCAAACTTAAGGATTTCTTCTTTTGGATTTTCAAGGCGTTCATCTCTAAAAATAATTACGATTCCACTGTTCAAAAATGCAAGTTCGCGAAGTCGTTTTTTAAGAACATCATAATCGTGAACAACTGTCTCTGTAAAAATAGTTGCATCAGGTTTCCAGCGGATAGTTGTTCCATGTTCTGTTTCAGGAATGTCACCAATTACTTCAACTTTTGTTTTTGGAACACCACGGGCATATTTCTGCTGATAAATGTGTCCATCACGTTTTACAGTAGCTTCCATCCAGTCAGAAAGAGCGTTTACACAGGAAACACCTACACCGTGTAAACCACCGGAAACTTTGTATGAACCTTTATCAAATTTACCGCCGGCATGGAGTCTTGTTAAAACCAATTCAAGAGCAGAAATTTTTTCTGTAGGGTGAATATCAACAGGAATACCACGACCGTTATCTTCTACACGAACTACATCGTCTTTTTCAAGTGCAACTACAATTTTATCACAGAAGCCAGCCATTGCTTCATCGATTGAGTTATCTACAGTTTCATAAACTAAGTGATGAAGTCCGCGTGGACCTGTAGAACCAATATACATACCAGGGCGTTTTCTTACTGCTTCAAGACCTTTTAAAACCTGGATATTACTTGCACCGTAATCTGCTGACATTTATTTTTCCTTTACTGGTCATTGAGCGGTCCCTGAGCTTGTCGAAGGGCTTGTCTAAATGACCTATTCTTGATTATTTATCGATTGAATTAAATAAGTTGCATATATAGAAAATACTTATTAAATAAGTTTAAAAAGTATAGTTTGATTGATTAAAAAAGTAAAGACAGTTTATAATCTGCATGTATGAGTGAAAATAATTTAAAAGAAATTTGGAATTTAGCTATTAATCAGATTGAACAGGAATACAGAGAAACAGGAAGAGAAAACGAGTTTAAACTCTGGTTCAATATGAGCTATATAGAAGACAATATTTCCACAATAAAGGTTTCTGTTCCTTCTTCTTTTATGTGGCAGACAATGATTTCAAGAGGAAATATTGAAATTGTTAAAAATCAGATAAAAAAAATTACCGGACAAACTGTAGATATAGAAGGTATTGTTCAAGAAAACCAAATTTATGAAGAAAAAAAAGATAATACTCATCAAGAAATAAAAAAAGAAATTAAAATTGAAAAACCAATTCAAACAAATTATGAAGAAAAGAAAAATGTTGTCTCTAAAAACTCAACATTGAATCCTAATTATACTTTTGAAAACTTTATTGCCAGAGAAGGTAGTTCCAACGATTTTGCTTATAAAGTTTCTATGGCAGTTGCAAATAATCCAGGAGAAAAATCTAATCCAGTATTAATTTACGGTGGAGTTGGTCTTGGAAAAACTCACCTTATGCAATCAATTGGTAATAAAATAAATGAAGATTCTAATGGAACTAAGAAAATATGCTACATACAGGCAGAATCTTTTACCAGTGAATTTACAAAATCTATTCAAAACCAAAGTATGAATAATTTTATTAAGAAATACAGACACCTTGATGTATTACTTATTGATGATATTCAATTTTTACAGGGAAAAACCAGTACTCAGGAAGAACTCTTTTATACTTTTGAAGAACTACATAAAAAACATGCCCAAATGATTTTTGCCTGTGACCGTCCTCTTAGCGAAATTGAAAACATGGCAGATCGTCTTGTAAGTAGACTTGGTTCTGGAATGTGTTTAAACCTGGAAATTCCAGACTTTGAAAACCGAAAGGCAATTCTTTATAAAAAACTTGAAAACAAAAATACAAATTTAGATGATCCAATTATTGATTTAATAGCTCAAACTGTAGAAACAAATGTAAGAGATCTAGAAGCAGCTCTTACTAGAATTTTAGCATATAAAGAATTTATAAATCCAAACGTAACGTTAGAAATTGCACGTTCTCAACTTTCAGAATGGGAAAAATCCCCTGATGTAGGAAATATTTCTATCACTAATATCCAGAAAGTTGTAGCTGATAATTACGATATAACAGTTGCTGATTTAAAAAGCAAAAATCGCTCAAAAAAATATTCTCTTCCAAGATTTATTGCAATCTATATAGGAAAAGAAATGACAGACTACACTTATAGTGAATTAGGATATGAATTTGGAGGAAAGGATCATTCAACAATTATGCATGCTTATAATGATATTGAAGAAAAAATAAAGATAGATCCTTCATTAAAAAATAAAGTTAAATATCTCATGGATGAGGTTAGAAAATATAAAAACTAAAGACAAATTTGTTTATAATATGGTAAAATGTTGTTAATAAGTTGTGGATAACTTTGATTTTTTATAGAATTTGTTAATATGTTTATAAAATGTGAATTCAAATTCAAATTTTATAAACACTTTAATTACTTATTTTATAAAGAATTAAATGATTTATTAACTTTAAACACAACCCTATTATTACTACTACAAATTTATAAATTTAATAAATTTAGATGAATATAAAAGTCTAATAAGGAGTTATAAAATGAAATTTTCTTTTGATAGAGATGCAATGATAAAAGAAATTGCAATTGCACAGGAAATTATTACCAATAAAAGTCCTATTTCTATACTTTCAAATGTTCTATTAATTGCAGAAAATAATACTCTTACAATTAAAGCTTCTGATACTTCTGTAAATTTTATAACTCAAATACCAGTAGATATTTTAGAAGAAGGAAGAACAACAATTTTCTGCGATAACTTTATGAAAATTCTTTCTTCTTCACCATCAGGAGAAATTGAATTTAAACAGCAAGATATAAAAGTTACAATTAAACCTGTAGCAAAGAAAGTTAATTTCAAACTTAATAGTATTGCAAGTGATAAATTTGCAGAAATTCCACAGGCTATTGATGTTCCTTTCTTTGAAGTTCCTGCAAAAGAATTTAAAGAAATGATTCAACAGACAATTTTTAGTGTTTCTGAAGATCAAAACAGATATTTTATGACAGGTGTTTACTTTACAAAGAAAGAAAACAATCTTGCCATGGTAAGCACAGATGCAAGAAGACTTTCTTTTATTGAAAAACAAATTGGAGAAGGAATAGAATTTTCCCCTGCTATTGTTCCAACAAAAATCTTAAAATGTATTCTTAAAAATGCATCTGATGAAGGAAATATTCAGATTGCAGTTGTTGATAAAATAATTTTTGTAAGATTTGGTAATTACGAATTTTCTTCTAAACTTCTTGATGGACAGTTCCCTAATTATCAAAAAGTAATACCAGAGCACCAGTCGAGTGCATTTATGGTAAATAAAGTTGATTTAGAAGCAGCATTAAAGAGAATTGATATCATGATTGATAAAAAGGTTTGCCGCATTTTATTCAAGGTATCTCCAGGAAGTTTAACAATTACTTCTCCTGAATCAGAACTTGGAACTGCAGACGAAGAAATTCCATGTAGATATGATGGTGAAGAAATAACAATTGCTCTTAATAGCAGATATGTAAATGATCCTCTTAAAGTAATTAATACAGAAAATATTGTATTTGAATTTACAGAGGCTATGAAAGCTGTAACTATCAGACCTGAACCAGCTGCAGATTTCTTTCATATCGTAATGCCAATGAACGTAACAAACTAAAATAAATTGGTAAATGCCCTTTTTATCTCTGTCATTATGTAATTTTAGAAATCTCAAAAACGATTCGCTAAATTTATCTTCTAAGGAAGTGTTTTTTGTAGGCGAAAATGGACAGGGAAAAAGTAACTTACTGGAAAGTTTGTATTATGCTTCTTATGGATCCTCATTTAGAACACATCTTGAGAGTCAAATTATAAAAGAAGGTGAACAAAACTTCTCAGTAGGTGTTCTGTATCAAAACCAAGAACAAAATACCCAGCAAATTAGAGTTATTTACGATAAGGGAAAAAAATATATAGAAAAAAACGGAAAAAGAATACATGACAGAAAAGAATTGATTAATACAATTCCATGTGTTTTATTTAGTCATAGCGATATGAAGTTTGCGACTGGAGAACCAGAACATAGAAGATTTTTTTTAGATCAGTCTTTGACAATGTATGATGAACTTTATATTGATGATTTAAGAAATTATAAAAAAATTTTAAAAACGAGAAACTTAATCCTTAAAGAAGGAAAATATGAAATGCTGGATATATATGATATGCAGCTTGTTCAAAAGGGATTAGAAGTTCAAAGAAAAAGAAAAAATGCAATCTGGCAGTTTAATGAAATTTTTGGATCATTGTATCAACAGATAAGCGGTGTAGAAGGAGTTTCTATTGTTTATTATCCTTCCTGGAAAGAAATTCCACAGGAAATTGGGACTAGATTTCCGACACCAGATGATGTTTTATACATATTAAAAGAGAAAAGAGAACAAGATAAGATTATGGGGACAACCCTTTCAGGTCCTCATAGAGATAGAATATTATTTATAAAAGATGGACAAAATTTTATAAACACAGCTTCAACAGGACAATGTAGATTAATTGCATTGTTATTAAGAGTTGCTCAGGCAGTTTACTACACAAGAATAACGTCAAAAAATCCTGTTCTTTTAATGGATGATGTTCTTCTGGAACTTGATCCTGATAAAAGACAAAAGTTAACTGCAATGCTACCTTCTTATGACCAGTTGTTTTGTACTTTTTTGCCTGGAGAACCTTATGAAAGATACAAAAAAACGACAACAAAAGTTTTTAATATAAAAAATGGTGAATGGAATGAGTGAAATTTCAAATTTTTCAGATATTATTCAAATTGCTTATAGAAATATTGAAAAAAATACATTTGATAAAAATAATAAAATGTTCAATGCATGGAAAAAAGTTATTACAAGCATAAAAAGTTATGATGACGGAGAAATTTCTCTTGGACAAAACTTATTTGATCATTCTAATCCTGTTGATGTAAAAAATGGAATTTTGCTAATAGAAACAGATCATCCTGGATGGAGTCAAATGATGCAGATGAGGTCTAAGTATATTTTAAAAGGACTTAATATGTATGTTCCGGAATTAAGTATTTCTGGACTGGCCTTTAGAATAAGAGGAAGTAATGCAATTCTTCATTCTGCAAATTATGATGAAATATTAAAAAAGGAAAATGAAAAATCTTTAGAAAAATTAAAAAAAGAAGAATTAGAACTAAATAAATACAAAAATAATGACGAAAAAAAGAGTGCGAATGTTGAATTACCAAAAGAACTTTTGGATAAATTCGATAGTATAAGACAAAGTATGTTGACCAATAATAAAAATAAATGATATATTTTTTTACTACATATTGATATTTTATAATTCGCATAAAATATACGAATTTAATTATAAGGAGTATTGTACCTATGTTACGTACATATCAACCAAGCAAAGTAAAGCGCAATAGAAAATTTGGTTTCAGAGCTCGTATGGCTACTAAAGGTGGACGCAAGGTTCTTGCACGTCGTCGTGCTAAGGGACGTGCTAAACTCTCAGTTTCTGACGAAAAGAAGAAATACTAATTTTTAATAGGGATGGAAACAGAGTTAAAAACAGGATTTTTTAAGCGTGAAGAACGAATAAAAAATCCTGTAATCTTTAGAACACTGTTTAAAGACGGAAAAAGGGCAAGTATTTCTGGTGCAAAAATTTTCTATAAAGAAAATGGAACAGAAATGAACAGAATAGGTTTTCCATTGCCTCGCGGCTACGGTAACGCGGTGCAGAGGAACTTGTCTAAGCGTTACAGCCGTGAAGTCTATCGTTTACTAAAAACACATCTGAACACCGGATATGATATTTTATTACTTGTTTATCCAGGAAATGATTCGTTCAGCACGCGATGTGTTCAATTTCGTACATTGTTTCAAAAGGCAGGATTACTAAAAGAATGAAAAATTTTATTGTAAAATTTTTCTGTTTTATTATCCGTTTTTATCAAAAATATATTTCGCCTTTGCACCCTGCTTGTTGCAGATTCACACCAACGTGCTCTCAATATGCTTTGGAAGCAATTCAAAAATATGGTCCTGGTAAAGGAGTCCTTTTATCAATCAAACGAATATTGAGATGTAATCCTTATTCTAAAGGTGGCTATGATCCTGTTCCCTAAAAAAATAATTTTTGGGAGAAATTAATGAACAAAAATACAATTCTTGCAATTGTTTTATCTACTATAGTAGTTGCAGGTGCAATGGTCGTTCAGACTATATTGTTTCCTCCTACTAAACCAGCTAAACCTGTCAATCAGGAAGAAAATGTAGCTATAGAAGAAACAACTACTGTAGTCAATGAAGAAAAAAGTTATTTTGAAGCTAAAAATACTTCGAAAGATGCAACAAAAGAAGAAACAATCACTGTAGAAACAAATATGGCTCAAATTGTACTTACAAATAAAGGTGGAGACATTGTAAGTTACAAATTAAAGGGTGAAAATCTACGAGATTCTGACACTGGAGAAGGTGTTCAGATGGTAGATAATGTTTCTGATTTTAACAGAGCTTGTGCTGTTGCTTTTGGAAATGAAAATTCAAAAATAAACAATGATTTTTTCAATGTAGAAAAAATTGATGACAAAACTTACTTGTTTTCTAAAAAGTATTCTGTAAAGAATGAAGATGGAACAACTTCCGATTTTATTTTTGGTAAAAGATATACTTTTAATGATAACGAGTATATGTTTAAGTTGGATGTATTGGTTCACGGAGAAGGAATTCAAAATCTTACCTACTCTTTAAGAACAGCTCCTCAAATTGGTCCTCATTATGATTCTAAGATGAATCGTTATGAATACAGACAGTTTATTTCTTATAACGGAAATAAATCAAAAAAAGTTAGATTAAGTACAAAACCTGCAATCAAAGCATATGATAAAGACTCTTTATGGAATGGTATTACAAGTAAATATTTTACAGAAGTAATTATTCCTGCAGATAAAACTTGTTTAGATAAGGCTTATTATTCAACTTTAGTAGATTCAAATAATTATGCTAATGCTCAGTTGATTGTTACTCGTAAGGCTATTAACGAAAATGATTCTAAAGATACATATTATATGTTCTTTGGTCCTCGTAGTGAAAAAATCTTAAAGATTTACAATGTTTCTGAAAATAATGGCTGGAATTTAAGCAGCCAAAAACTTACAGAATGTATGCAGTCGAGCGGTTTCCTTGGTTGGCTTGAAATAATTCTTAAGTGGGTAATGCAGTTAATTAATAAGCTTGTTCATAACTGGGGTATTTCCATTATTATAATGACTTTGATCATTAAAGGATTATTGTTCCCATTAACAAGAAAACAGCAGCTTTCTACTCTTAAAATGCAGGAAATTCAGCCAAAGATGCAGGCTTTGCAGAAAAAATATGCTGATAATCCACAAAAACAGCAGGAAGAAATGGCAAAAATCTATAAAGAAGCTGGTTATAATCCGGTAAGTGGATGTCTCCCGATGGTTTTACAGTTCCTTATTATTTTTGCAATGTATAACTTGTTCAACAATTATTTTGAATTCCGAGGTGCAAGTTTTATTCCTGGTTGGATTCCAGATTTGTCTGCAGGTGATAGTGTTCATACATTCAACAGAGCAATTCCATTCTTTGGAAATCAGTTGAGATTACTTCCAATAATTTATCTTTCATCACAGATTCTTTACGGTGTAATCACTCAGAATGGTGGTACAGCAGCAAGTGCTCAAACAAAGATGCAGATGAATATGATGATGTACGGAATGCCTGTAATATTCTTCTTTGTTTTCTATAATGCACCTTCTGGATTGTTGATTTATTGGACAATCAGTAACTTGTTTACAATTGTTCAGCAGTTGATAATTAACAATACAATGAAAAAGAAGAGAGCTGAAATTGCTAGTAAATCTAAAGGAGCTAAATAAATGACTTACGAATTTGAAGGAAAAACAGAAAAAGAAGCAATTGAAAATGCTGCAAATGAACTTGGTCTTAACAGAGATCAGTTTGATGTAGAAATTCTTGAATCACAGAAAAAAACACTTTTTAAGAATGGATACGTAAAAATTGCAGTTCATACTTTGGAAGACGAAGCAGATGAAGGTTTTAGTTCTTCATTTGAAGCAGCTAAGAAGACTGTTGTAAATCCTGTTCCACAGGGAGAATTTGAAGAAAAACTTATAGACTTTATTACAAATGTAATTCAGAAAATGGGTTACGAAGTAAAAGCTGAAGTTGTTTTCAGAGAAGAGAAAAAAATTGGTATTAAACTTGATTCTCAGAATTCTTCAATTTTGATTGGTAGAAAAGGTAAAAATCTTGATGCATTACAACTTTTGGCTAATATTTATGCAGGTCGCCTCGGTCATGAAGAAATTAGAGTTATTCTTGATACAGAAAACTACAGAATTCGTCGTGAAGAATCTTTAGTTCGTCTTGCATACAATACAGCTGATAAAGTTCATACAAGTCATAAATCAATTTTGCTTGAACCAATGAATCCTTTTGAACGCAGATTGATTCATACAACATTAAATGATGTGCCTGATATCGAAACTAAGTCTGAAGGCGAAGGACTTTACAAGCAGGTTCGTGTTATTTATAAAGGATTTTCAAGATAAATAATTAAGACTGCGTTATAGCTTAAAATGTAACTTTTTAAGGCTATACGCAGTTTTGTTTTTAAAGATTGCTTTAAAAGCATGGGAGAAGAAAATGAAAAAGAATGTAATTTCATTTGTTCTGGCAGGAATTGTTGCATTTAGCGTAAATGCACAGTCAAAGTTAGAAGATTTAGTTAGTGCAGAAAATGCAAAAAAACTTAGAGAAACTGGTCGCATTGAACTGATTCATGAGAAAGAAGATTTTGATTTACATATCGTTCCTGATTGTGAATACAAAGCTAAGATTGAAAAAGAAGTAATTGCAAAGGATTTAAAAGCCGTTCCATTTGTGGCTGAATTTTTGTATCTGGTTCCTAAAGCAGATTTACTTAAAGGTTCAAATAAAACAAATATCAATGTAAATGATATGTCTGTTGTTATGCGTTCAATAAGCAAAATGAAAGGTATGACTTATGTTCATAACAACGGTAAAAAAACAGATGTTTTATACAAAGAAGCTTATACAATTGATGGAGAAAACTCTCTCAACAAAATTGCAGATAAAATCGAAGGTTCTGCTGATGGACTTGTAAGCTATTGTTACCAGAAAGATAATACATATGGTGATACTTTTTATGTATTAAACTACAAAGAAAATTCTAATTCAGTATACGGAACTTTCTTAAATACAGCACCATTACAGTATCTTGGTGTAAAAGCAATAATGCCTCGGGATATGAAAATTTCTATTGCATCTTTTGACTGCGGTGATTCTTTGCTTTTGTACATAGCATGTGACTGTAATGCTAAACAGGTTCCATTATTCAATGTTCGTAAACAGATTCTTGAATCAATGACTTGCAGAATGGAAGCAATATTCAAATGGTTTATGGGACAGTTCTAATGAAAGTAAAAAGATTTTTCTTAGTTGCTCTTTTTGGAGCAATGATAATTATGAATGGAGCATGTAGCTCAAAAGGAAAAAATAGTATGGATTTAATTAAAGACAAAGACGGTATGTTTGCTGTAATGGAAACTTCTAAAGGTACAATTGTTCTTGAATTGTACTATAAAGATGCTCCATTAACCGTTTGTAACTTTGCAGGTTTGGCAGAAGGAACTTTGGATGCAGCTAATGGTAAAGCTTTTTATGATGGCTTAAAATTCCATCGTGTAATTAAAGACTTTATGATTCAGGGTGGGGATCCACGTGGAAACGGTACAGGTGGTCCAGGTTATAAATTTGCAGATGAAGCTGTTCCTTACAAGTTTGATAAATCTGGTTATCTTGCTATGGCTAATGCAGGAGCTAATACAAATGGTTCTCAATTTTTTATTACACATGTAGAAACTCCATGGTTAAACGGAAAACATACAATTTTTGGTCATGTAATTGGAGAAGAAGATCAGAAAGTTGTTAACGCAGTAGCTCAGGGTGATGAAATTAAGTCTGTAAAAATTATTCGCAATGGAGAAGAAGCTAAAGCATTTACTTGTACTCAGGCTGACTGGGATAAATATGCAGAAGAAGCAACTGCAAAAGCTCTAGCTGCAAAAGAAGCTAAATTTGCCAGTACAATTGCAGAAATTAATAAAAAATTTCCTGGATATACAAAATCAGTAGATGGAATTTGGTATAAAACAACTAAAGAAGGAAAAGGCGACAAAGCTGGTAAAGGAAAGAACGTAAATACAGATTACAAGGGATACTTCCTTGATGGAACAGTATTTGATGGTTCAAGTGCTTTGCTTAAAGGTGGCCATGAAGCTTTAGACTTTACAACAGCTGTTGGAATGATGATTCCTGGATTTGATGTAATGGTTCAAGATATGAAAGTTGGAGAAATCCGTACTTGTGTTCTTCCACCAGATATGGCATATGGAGAAAGAGGAATTCCTGGTGCAATTCCAGAAAATGCTTTCTTATGCTTTGATATCCAGTTAAATTCAGCAAAATAAGTTGAAATTATAAGATTTATAATAAAGGATGCTGCAAAAAGGCATCCTTTATTTTTAAATTATAGTATAACAAAATATTATATTGACTTATAAATATTTATAACAAAGAATTAGAATTATACAAAATACCAATGTAAAAATCTAAGACTTATGATTTCTGATTTTAAGGTTGAGGCGGGAAAACTCAATTTTAAATATCAGGGAGAGTTTAAAATTAGTTTCACAATTATTTGGAGGAAAAAGTGATACTAAAAAAGTCTAGGTTTGGTTGGGTTGTAAAAGCAGCTCTTTCAACTGCATTGGTCGCTGGTATTGTATCTTGTTCACCAGCTTCTTTAGGAACAGAAGAGGAAATTCTTTCTGTTGATGAATTAACAGTTAATAGTGCAACAAGTTCTGGAACAGACAAATCCGGAGTTATGTTGCAGGGATTTAACTGGGCAAGTGCGAATTCTTCAAAAAACTGGTATAACACAATACTTGCTAATGCGGGATCCATTAAAAATACATTTGAATATGTATGGTTCCCACCTGCATCTCTTTCTGCAAGTAACGAAGGTTACCTTCCAACTCAGCTCAACAATTTAAACTCTAATTACGGTTCTGAAACTCAGCTTAAAAATGCAATCAACTCAATTAAACCTGCAAAAGCCATTGCAGACATTGTAATTAATCATCGATGCGGTACAAGCGACTGGGGTGATTTTACAAATCCTTCATGGAACGAAGATTACTATTCAATTTGTTCTGATGATGAAGGCTTTACAGGTTCATCAAAAATGAGAGCTTCTTCAAAAAGAGGAAGCCGTGATACTGGCGAAGGTTATAGCGCAGGTCGCGATCTTGATCATACAAACCTGGAAGTTCAAAACGGAATTGTTTACTGGATGAACAACGTTTTAAAAAAAGCAGGATTTGTTGGCTGGCGCTATGATTTTGTTAAAGGTTATAGCGGATATTATGTTGGAAAATATAACTACAACACAAATGCAGAATTTTCTGTAGGTGAATACTGGCCAACAAATGGTTTTAGTCCAAGTAATTCAAGCAACTGGAGTAACGAAATTGTTAACTGGATTAACAGCACAGCTAACGGTGGATATAAAACACGAGCTTTTGACTTTGTTCTTAAAGGAAATCTGAACTACGCTTTTGGTTATAAAGGTGAAGAAAGCCGTTGGGATATGACTCGTCTTGCAGATTCAAACAATCTCTTTAGACGAATGCCACAGTATGCAGTAACTTTTGTTGATAATCATGATACTGGTTCAACACAGGGACACTGGCCTATTGATGAAGGTGATATTGGTCCGGCATACGCATTTATTCTTACTCATCCAGGATATCCTTGTGTAGCATGGCAGCATTACTTTACAGGTAGTGGTAGTCAGTACATTGGTGGAAAAACTGTTTCTGGAACAAGTAATACAATGAAAAATCATATCGATCAGCTTATTTCTATTCGTAAATCAAATGGAATCTGCTACGATAGCGCAATTCAGGTACTTCAGTCAAATACTTATTTGTATGCTGCAAAAATTACAGGTACAAAAGGTTCAATCATTGTAAAAATTGGTGGAAATAGTTACACACCAAGCGACAGTTCATATAAAGTTGTATACTCAGGAACAAATTTCTGTGTATGGAGCAATATGAGTAGCGGCTCTGGCAGTTCAAGCGGTTCTGGAAGTTCAAGTGGATCAGGTTCAAGCAGTGGAACAGGTTCTTCTACTACTACAGGAAAATACAGATTAGTAGCTTCAGTAAATCCAGGATATAACTACGCTGTTTACTTTACAGGTTCATTTAACGAAGGTTCTAACTGGACAAAGGCTGTTAGAGGTACTTATAGCAGTTCACTTGGCGGCTGGTATGTAGAAGTAAACGGTTCAAACTTTGAATGGAAATACATGGTTGGACCATATAATCTAGGATCTACAATCAGTACAAGTACTAGTGGATTACAGTGGCAGTCTGGAAGCAATTATACAGTGGCAAATGCTACTTTGATTTCAAGCGGAAGTTCCAGCGGTTCTACAAGTTCAGGAAGTTCCAGTTCTAGTGGATCAAGCTCATCAGGAAGTTCAAGTTCTTCTAGTGGCTCAGGAACATCTACAACAAATAGTAAAGTAACATTGTCTGCAACTTATAATGTTGGAAGCAACAATGCAATCTATTTTACCGGAACATTTGATGAAGGAAAAACCTGGACAACTGCAGTACGAGGAACATGGACTACAGGAAATGTTTGGAAAGTAAATGTTACAGTTCCATCTTCAAAAAGTTTCCAATGGAAAGTATTAAAAGGACCATACAATTATGGCTCAACTGTTAGTACTTCTTATTTGACATGGGAATCTGGAAGTAATCACACACAGAGTACAACTTCGATTACACCAAGGTTTTAATTAATAGTTCTAATGTCGAGTTGTTATGAATTAACAAAAATTGTCATAAGGAAGCAGAACGGTGATTAAAAACACTCTGTTTGTGGATGGAGCGGAAGCGACAATTTAATAATCCAAGCCACAAACAGCGTGTAGTGCGCTAGCGCACGATTTTACATCACCGGACTGCAACTAGAAGACAATTTTTATAAGTACGGCATAAATCCGACATTTAAGCCCAATCATTAAAAAGACATTTTTTTTGAATGTTCTTTCAGAATGATTGGGCTTATACATTTAAAATAGACTATATAACAAAAATAAAAAAATATTATTTTGACAAAACGTCAAATCGAAAGAAAAATTTAAATAACTTAAACAATTTAAAAATAATCTAAGACAAAAAAAACGACACTTGGAGATAAGACGGGAAAACTTATTCCCAAGTAATCGGAGAAAGTAATTAGTGCATTTTGGAGGAAAATAATGCAACTAAGAAAGTCTTGGATAGAAAGGACGGCTTCGGTAATCCTTTCGTTCGGTCTTATCGCAGGAGTAATGTCATGTTCTTCTGCTACAATGGATACTACATCTAATGATGCTGGTATTAATTCAATTAATCGATCTTCTTCTAGTTCTAGTACTGAGGATAAGACGGGTGTTATGCTTCAGGGATTTACATGGTCTAGTGCCAGTAGTTCTGCTGATTGGTATAACACAATGCTTGCAAAGGCAAGTGACATCAAAGATAATTTTGATTATGTATGGTTTCCGCCTCCGTCAATGTCAGCAAGTACACAAGGATATCTCCCTACACAATTAAACAATTTAAACTCTAGTTATGGAACTGCAGATGAACTTGCAAGTGTAATTAGTGCAATTAGTCCTGCAAAAGCTATTGCCGATGTTGTTATCAATCATCGATGCGGTACAACAGATTGGGGTGATTTTACAAATCCATCTTGGAATGATGATTTCTATTCGATTTGCTCAGATGACGAAGGATTTACAGGTTCTTCTACAATGGCAGCCTCAAGTAAACGAGGAAATGCTGATACTGGTGAAGGATATTCAGCAGCTCGCGATATAGATCACACAAATTATGATGTTCAGAACGGAATTGTAGCCTGGATGAATGATGTTCTTAAGGGTGTTGGATTTGTTGGCTGGCGTTATGACTTTGTAAAGGGATATAACGGATATTATGTTGGTAAATATAATTCAGAAACAGAAGCTGAATTTTCTGTAGGTGAATACTGGCCAACAGATGGTTTTAATAAAGACTATTCTTACGGCTGGAGTAGCGAAATTCAGTCATGGGTAAATGCTACTTCTAATGGTGGTTACAAAACACGTGCATTTGACTTTGTATTAAAGGGTAATTTGAATTACGCCTTTGGTTACGAAGGAAATACAGGTTTGTGGGATATGTCATTATTGGCAGATTCGAACAACTTGTTCCGTGCAATGCCAGAATATGCAGTAACCTTCATTGATAATCACGATACAGGTTCGACACAGCGACACTGGGCTTTTGACGAAAGTGATATTGCTCCAGCTTATGCCTTCCTTTTGACACATCCAGGATATCCTTGTGTAGCATGGCAGCATTACTTTACTGGAGACGAAAGTCAGTACATCGGTGGTAATTCTGTAAGTGGAACAGGATATACTTTGAGAGAACATATTGATGAACTTATTTCTATTCGTAAAGAAAATGGAATTTGTTATGACAGCAATATCGAAGTATTGTCTTCTTCTACATATTTGTATGTTGCAAAAATCACAGGTAATAATGGGTCTTTAATCGTTAAAATCGGTGGTTTGGATTATACACCAAGTGATTCAAGTTACTCTTGTGTTTATTCGGGAACAAATTTTGCTGTTTGGAGTAATTTGAGTTCTTCTTCTAGCGAAACAACTACTGATAGTTCTGATTCTTCAAGTTCTAGCGATACAACAGAAACTACAGATACAACTGATACTACAACTTCAACAGAAGCAACATATCGTTTGATTAGTACTGTAAATCCTAGATATCGATATGCAGTTTACTTTACAGGTTCTTTCAATGAAGCAAGTAATTGGACTGTAGCTGTAAGAGGAACTTATTCCAGCGATGTTGGAGGCTGGTATGTAGATGTAACTGGTTCTGATTTTGAATGGAAGTACATGACAGGTCTTTACAGCTTAGGAGAAACAGTTTCTACCTCTACCAGCGGATTAACATGGCAGAGTGGAAGTAATAACACTGTTAGTGATGCAACTCTCATAAGTGAAGATACGGACTCGACAGAATCAACTACTGAAACCACCACAGATACAACATCCGGTACAACAACAGAAGAAGGAACTTCTACAGAAACTACCGAAAGTTCGGAAACTGTTGATTCAACCGACGAAACTACAGTAGAAACTATAACTTTAAGTGTTACATATAACACGGGAAGTGGAAAAGCAATCTACTTTACAGGAACTTTTGACGAAGGAAACAGCTGGTCAACAGCAGTTCGGGGAACCTGGACAACAGGTAATGTCTGGACAGCAACAGTTACAGTTCCTTCCAGTGGTTCATTTAGCTGGAAGTGCCTGCTTGGTGACTATAGTCTTGGTGAAACAACTTCTGTTTCTAATTTGACTTGGGAATCAGGAAGCAATCATACTTCTGATACTACAAGCGTTACACCTAGCTTTTAATTGAAAGTCTAAAGACTTTACTACCTCGTTCTGGAGACCATTTTGATTTTCTTTCTTGTGGAAGAGAATCAATGGTGTCCGGAACGAATCCTAATTTTTCGAACCAGTCAGAAGTTTGAGTGGTCAGAACGAATACAGAATTTAAAAGTTTTGATTTTGCACGGTCCAAAAGAAATTGAATCATTTTTGGTCCGATTCCAAGATTGCTAAAAGATTCATCTACTGCAACACCGGCGATTTCTGCCTGTGAATCAGGATAAATATGAAGGGCTGCGCAAGCTCTAATTCCGCCATCGATTTCGTAAACAATATAATCCTGTAAATTTTGAGAAAGGCTTTCTGTATTGCGAGGTAAAAGAATTTTTCTTTCGATAAATGGTCGCATTAAAGAAAGCACAGCAGGAATGTCTTCTGATTTCATATAGCGAAGTCCACCGTAATTCTGGCTGTAAATCATTGTACCAGAACCCAGGTCACTGAATATTTCGCATGGTAAAACTCCGTCATAAGACCCATTTAAAATATGAGAACGAGTAACACCGTTTTTACAAGCTTCGCCGGCCGCTGTAAGTAGACTCAGCATTTTTTTGTCTGCATCTTTATTTACTTTAAGAAAAAGTTCAAGTTCTTCAATATTCATTGCAGGAATATCATCGCACTCAGAAAAACTGATTTCTTTTGGAATTGTAAAATGAGATTTGTTGATAATTCCATTTTTTGTCAAAAAGAATAATTTATCAGCTTTTAGGTTGATAGCGATTTGTTTTGCAAGGCTTACAGAAGAAATGTTATAAGGTTTGCCTTGAGAATTCCAGCCAATGCATGGAAAAATCGGGACAAATCCGTTGTCGAGGGTGTTTATAATCGCTTCTGTCTGAAGTTTATCAATTTCTCCGGCTGTTCCATAATCTATTCCATCAAGGACACCTTTTGAACGTGCTCTTACCCAGTTTCCGATTGTTGCGGTAATCTGGTGGGCAGCGAGGCTGGTCATTACAATATTAGAAATATCAAATGCAGCCATTTTAATTAAAGGCATTGCTTCCTGATCTGTGATTCTTATACCGTTTTGATAATGACAAGAAATATTAGAAACGCTCAAAATCTGGTCAATACGTTTTCTGGCTCCAGGTACGATTACAACTTTAAGACCAACCTGATGAATAAGTGCTATATCCTGCATATGACTCAAGAACAAAGGAGAATCGATAACTTCGTCATCTAAATAGATAACTACGGTTGCGTCTTTGAATTTATTCGCATAGCGTAAAACATCGCGGATTTGATTTGATTTAATATTTCTAAAGTTTTCTTTCATAGGTTAATTATACAAATAATTTGAATCAGATTAAACAAAAAAATTCATAATTATAAAATTTGTAAATCAATTTATATCGATTATAATTTAATAAATGAAACAAAAGGGGGAATTATGAAAAAATTGCATTTGGCTTTATTAGCTGGTTGTGCGATTGGTTTTGCTTCGTGTGGAGGAATGTCGACGGTTGAGTCTTATACAACTCAAGAAGATAAGGCTCAGGCATCTGCAACAATTAAACTTGCAAATGAGGAATTTACTTCTCTTCTGCAAAGCAAATTTGGTTCATTAGAGGTAGATTACGATGATGAAGAAACCTGGGGACCTGAAGCAGAATTGATGCTTGCAGCGTGGAATTCTATTTACACAGGGGATATCAGCGACTTTGTAAAGAAGGCAAAGGATTATGGAGTCTACGATGACTTTAAGAAAATCGTTGCCAAGTATGATGTAAAGGAAAATTCAAGAGTTTTAAGAAGTTATACCGTTGATTCCAGTTCGAGAAGTATCAGTTCTACAAAATTTGTAGACGGTTCCATGAGAAGTGGTGATATTCTTTTGTGTGCCGGTGTCGGGGAAAATTCAACAAGTATTTCGTATGTTGCGGATACTGTAATTCCTGGTGACTGGAAACATGCTGGTTTGTACGACGCTCAGGCAATCGACGATGAATATGTTGTATTTACTGCCTCAAATGTAACAGATGCCTTCTTAAATGGTGGAACAAGTTCCTCTGAATCATCAAGTTCTTCCAGCAGTTCAAGTTCAGGCATTGAAGGTGCAGTAGGTTATGAAAACATAGCAAAATGGACAAGCCTTCCTTATGTAAAAGTAATTCGCGTAAAAGGTTCTACTGCTGCAAAAGGACAGTCGGCTGTTAATTATGTAAAAAACTTTACCGGCTGTGAATACAGTTTGTTTGTAACACGTCCTACAAATGAAAAATGGTATTGTTCTAAAGTATGTTATCGAGCGTGGTTAAACGAGGGAATCGATATTGAATACAATAAATGGTACTACCCTCGCGGCTATTGGGTAACACCAACAGACCTTGATGACGATGAAGATACCTACTATTTGTTTGGTGATAAAACTTCTGATTAAGGAAAAATAATGAAAAACCTGGCAAAAACTCTTTTTTTGAGCATTGTATTTCCTCTTTTGATTTTAGAGACTGCCTGTGCTAAACCTCAACTAAAGGTAAGAATTATAAAGAATGTACAAAACACAGATCTAAATCAAACCTGGAATTTTACAGACGGAAAAAGTTTTTTTGCCATGGATAAAGATACCTTACAAGTTTTAGTTCAACTTGAATTTGATACTTTTGTATCTAGTCCGCAGATTTATAAGGATAAATTGTATTTAGGTGATCAGGGAAAGGTCCCTGGTGACTTTGGTAAAGGTTTATTTGTATTAAATAAAAAGTTTAAATTAGAAAAAACAATTCCTACATTAAGAAATATCCGAAAAGTAGGGCGATTTAACGATATTCTCGTAACTGACAGTTTATGCATGTATAGAGATGGAAAATCAGGCTTTTCCCTTACAGATGGAGAACAAAACAATAAAATTTATACAACAACGTTAGAACCTGGAATTATTTGTAACGAAGGGGATAACTGGTCATATGGTAAAAATTTAATTCTTGGATATAACGATAAATCGGAAAACCCAAAGATTATAAGGTATTCAATTGATAATAAAAATGAAAATATTAAAGTTAAAAAAGAAGAATTATTTAACGAGGATTTAAAAACCTTAAAAGGCACTGCAAATATTATCGTAAATGAAAATTTAGTATTAATGAATTTAAAGAATGCAAATAAAATCATTATATTTGATTTAGATAAAAATCAAAAAGTTAAAGAGATAGATTTATTCAAATTTATAAAAGCAGCAGATTTTGATGCATCAGACTCCGAAGACTGGATATTAAATCGAAAACCATACTTTGCAAACGGGTGCTATTATTTGCTTGTTTGTAATTTTAATCAGCAAAAAGAAAACCGCTTCAATAAAATTTTAAAATACGATTTAGCCAAAGATGAAACATATTTTATGGATATAGATTGTAATGCCCGTACAATCAGAGAATATATGATTCATAAAGATAAGGTTTATATCCGTTCAGGAACTCAAATAGACGTGTTAGACACATCTTTTTTTATGCTGTAAACACATCCACAATATTGCTGACGATATAAGCCGTATTCAGTGCTTAATTCTAAACTGCGTTTAAAGCCACCTTTTTTCTTAAAATCAGAGAAAAGCCATTTAGGTCCGTTTTGTTGTTGTAGGGATTGGCCAATAGTATTAATTTTGTTTGAATCTTTAAATGGACTAATGCTTAGCGTCGTGCAAAAATAATCGAAATTATTCTCCTTAGCGTAATTGTAGGCTCTTTTTAATCGGAATTCGTAACAACGTCTACAGCGTTCGCCTTTTTCGGGTTCGTGGGCTAATTCCGGATTATTTTTTATATCAATGGCCTGATAAAATTCTTGGGGATCATAAGAATCCTGCACAATTTTAACGTGATTCTGAATCGCAGGAGGAAAAACCGGCATAAAACTTAAGAGTTCGTTTAGACGCCTATTATATTCTTCTTGAGGATATATATTTGGATTGTAATATAAAATAGTTATGTCAAAAAAAGTAGAAAGATATTCGATTACATAGCTGGAACATGGGCCGCAGCATGCATGCAAAAGAAGAGAAGGCTTATTTGCTGTTTGACCAGATTGATCAGTATTAAAAGCAGAAATAATGTTATCTAATTTTTTTTGAAAGTTTATATTTTCCAAATTGGATTTGTCCATTAATGAAATGTGCTGTTTAGTAGAAACTGCATTCATTATATTTAATCATTAAAAAAAAGCCCCTCGGTCGTAAAATCAACCAAGGAGCTTTCTATAAGTATTTGAACTAATTAGCAAATCTCACAATTGTCAGATTTTACTGTAGTTATAGCTTTTCCATCTGCTACAAGATTTACACCTGCAATTTGTGCGGTGTGATTTTTAATTTCGTAGTAGCACTTGCAGAATTTATCGATGTCGATTTTAGCAGGCTTCTGGAATGAAGGATCTGCACCTTGGAGTACGACTGGAGTTCCAGCTGGTGCCCAAGGAGCGGTTAAAAGTTCAACTTTTTCTTTTCCGTCTTCTGTGTAATCAGCAGCTAAAAGCATACCGCGGCTTTCTACACCCTTCATCTTGCGTGGAGCAAGGTTAGAAGCGATGATTGCATGCTGACCGATAAGTTCTTCTTCTTTTAGGTAAGGTCGTAATCCTGACTGGATGATACGGTCTTCACCACTTCCATCGTCCATGTGCTCGATGTAGAGTTTATCGCCCTGTGGGTTGCATTCTACAGATTTAATTACTGCAACTTTTAATTCAACATGTTCGTTAAAGTAAGCAACCTGATCTTCTGCAAACTTAGGACCTTTTTCTTGAGCAGGAGCGTTCTGAGCAGGTTTTGACTGTTCTTTTTTCTGTTCCTGTTTAGCAGGCTTTTTTTCTTCCATTGGTTCAGCAGCCATAACTTCTTCCAAATCGAGTTCTCCACCGATTGCTGGAACTGTGATTCCCCAGTTTTCCAGTACCTGTGGATGGATTTCACCAAATACACCGATTTGTTTTCCCTTGTAGCAGATTGCAGCCTGACGACCAGGAATAAATCGTGGATCGTTAGCTTCTTTTACTTCGTATGCCATATCAAGGAAGTACAAGAGAGATGAAACTTCACTTGCAGCATTGTTGAAGTTTGAACCTGCACCAGCAGTTACAAAACCGAGACACTGACGAGTACGGGTTCCGGTATTTTCTTCTTCGCAAAGATATGCAATTTTACCGATTTCAAAAATTTTATGTGGATAAATTGCATTTGCAGACTTACTTTCTGCTCTAAGCAATGAAGATAAAATATCAGAACGAACGAACTGGTAGTTTTCGCTCATTGGATTTGCGATTTCGATAACTTTTGCAGGATCAAGAAGCATATTGTCGATAAAGTCTTTCTTTGAACCAACGTAGTTAAAAATCATTTCCTGATAACCAAGACCAACCATCAAAGTCCTAGCTTTTCGGCTTAGATATGTAATTGGTAAGAGTCGTCCGATTGTAAAATCGCTTGGAGTTTCAGGTTCGTATGTTTCAAGGCAAGTTCCAATCATAACATCTTCGATGATATCAACTTCATGAAGGAAGTCATTACGATATGGTGCAGGGCTTAGAGTATATTCATTATCATCGTCTGCAATTTTTTTAGAAACAACTTTTGAACCCATTCTTGTAAGGGCATCCATGATTGTAGCATCGTCAAAGTTTGTTCCTAAAAGTTTGTTGATGTGCTTTCTTGTTGCTTTAGTAGTTGGCTGGAAGTAATAAGGTGCAACAACATTCTTGCCAAAGCAAGTATCATAAGGATGACGAATTTCGATTGGTTCAATTGAATATCCGCAGTCTGCAAAGTCGCATGCAACGATATTTGCAGCAAGCATAAGGTTTTCCATGTTGTCGCCGGTGAGTTCTACCATAAGACCTGTATCACCAACCTGAACATTTCCTAATGTTGCACTGTTGATAACAGGAGCCATAGAAAGAACTTCGTTTGTATCGTCGGTCAGAAGAGGGAATTTCTTGTAGTCTGCAATAATCCAACCAAAATCTTTTCCCTTTGGATGATCTGTAAGAATCTGACGGCAAGTCATTGGAGAGTCAAATGTTAAAGGAACAAAAGAAGTTTTGTCTGGATCTACAGCTTTGTAATGACATGGGAATTTAACATCTGCAACGCGGTAAACACCCATAGAAATAGATTTTCGTTTGCGACCAAAGTTCCAGCACAATTTTTCTTGTGTCTGGATAATATCTTTAAGCATTGGATCGTCGATTGCTTTACCAGAAATAAGGAATGCAACCATAAATGGTCGAATGTCTTTTAATTCTGGGTCAACAGTAATATAACGTCCTTTGCAGTCTTTTACATTGTCTTTTGTAGAAAGGAATGCATCGTAGTCAGCAGTTTTTCCACCCTGATGAATTCTCAACTGACGGGCAACGCCATTTGTAGACCACAAGTCTGGACGGTTTGTATCGTTAAGTTCGATTTTAATAACTCGTTCATCTTCGCTCTGGGTCATATCAGGCTTTTCGTCAAGCTCTGCCTTAGCATAGGTAAGTTTTTTTTCTAATGTGTCGTAGTCGTATTTTTTTTCAAGAAGGTTGAAAAATAACTTTTCGTTTACTTCGATTTTTGGCATTTTTTTCCTCTAATTTTATTAATTATAGTCCAATATATTGAATATTTCAATTATGCGTTTACATAGAGGTTCAGGGCAACCGTATTATAAACTGTTCTGCCTACAAAAATGGCTTATCAAAACCTCAAACTAGTTTGCTACACGCGTTTTATGCTTGTAATTATAGACATTCGCCGCTCACGCGGCAGCACAAAACGAGTGTTTTTGTAAGCCAGTTTGCTCCTTCGCGCCATTTTTGATACAAAGTCAAATA
>CADBSK010000090.1 GCA_902797305.1 uncultured Spirochaetaceae bacterium
CCTTCTCTAATTGATATTCCTCTATCTTGTTCAGGATGCCCGAATCGACCATTTGAAATACTTAAAAATTTTGTCGTTATTGTCGGAGAAGGTTTATTCCAATACATTCTTCCATAAACATCTCTAAAGCTGTTGTCTTTACCTTCATAACATTTAAGCTGCAAAGCAGGATCATCCTTAAAATCCATTCGGGTCCCACCATCATGATGAACTCGCTGAATACGACGCATATTAATATCTGTTAGCGATCTTGTTGAATGGAAACGAAGTTTATTAGCATCCCTTGTACCAGCTTCTATTCTAGGGAAAAGATTTACATTTCCTATAATGTCTTGAACATGTAATTCATTATTATCTTTTACAGGAAGATGAACCGACCTTTCCAATCTTGTTGCAATTAAAGAAAAGCGTTTACGATTCTGTCCTATTCCATAATTTTTCATGTTTACAATGTCATACTTACAATTTCCCAATTGTAAATTGTTATATCCAGCTTTTTCCAAGAATGGCAAAAATTCTTTCCATGCAGAATCTTTATTTGTTAAAATTCCAGGAACATTTTCTATGAGTAAATAGCCAGGGCGATAATAGTCTACAAACCGTCGAAAACGCAGCAACAAATCTTTTGTTTTTATTGACTTTTCTTTAGATGACCGAATAATACTGTAAAATTGACATGGACTACATCCGACAAAAATCATATCATCATCAAAACGCTCAATGCCCATCTTCTTTTCGAAATAATCAGTATGAAGCCTATTTAAGTCTGCATTCACAAATATTGCACCACTATTATTACACTCATACGTCTCTTTCGCTTCCGGGTCCAAATCTACCCCAGCAATGACATCTATTCCTGCCTGAATGAGTCCGTTTGTCATGCCTCCGCCTCCGCAGAAGAAGTCAATTGCGCGCAAGATTTATCCTCCAAAAACAGTTATCCCAATATAGCGAGATTGCATTATATCACAAAAAACGAAAAAGTGGGAGAAAATTTGTCTTTTTGCCTTAGTTTTATTAAATTTACTCATGGAGGACTATATTGAATCCATTTGAAACCTTTAATAAAAGCAACGCAACATATCTTAATATGCAGGATGAAAAACTTGAAAAGTGCAAACAAAAAGCACTTGAACTTAGCAATGAATTAGATGGTCTGGACAGTAATCATAAAAACCTGTTGGCAGAATGGGTTGCTAAAACTGCTTTTTTCATGGAATTCATGAAGCAAATTCAGTCCACATCTCCAAATCCTTAAAAATTTCCATCAAGATACCATTTTCCCTCCGTCAAGATACAATCATCCCATCCATCAAGACCGCCCCAACCGTCCGTCTTGATAAGCTCCCCGGATTCATCAAGATGAAATCTCCCAAATCCTCCGATAAATCCGCATAAACTGCCGCAAATTCGGGATGAATCTGACTGCAAAGCGGGATAAAAAAAGGAGGCCGGCACGCCAAAAAAAGTGCCGGTCTCCCAAAAATTGTTTTTCATAACGGAATGTCCTTTCCGGTTTTTACCGGGCTTTTGTCATAAACCCATCCGCCGTTATCCGGATAAGCTTACCAGTTCATTCAGTCGCCTGTACCGGTTGGTTCAAGCACTTCGTCTGTAATGTACTTGGCATCAAGCTTTACGTACTCAGGCTTTTCGAGTTTTGCATTGAGCATTGTGTCCGGGGTATACAGCACCCTTACACCAGCAATGTCGTTTGCGGTAACCTCGCTTGCCTTTTCGTGGCCCCTGCATGCCGCAGCATTTTTAAGGCCAAGCTTAAAGATTCCGAAGCTGTCCAGCCTTACCTTGTAGCCGAGCAGCATGTACTTGGGCACGGTAAGGAGCAGGCTTCTTATTACGCCTATTACTTCCGTTGGCGTGAGCGTAGTGCTTGAAGAGATTTCCTCCGCAAGCTGGTTCACACCAATCTCTGCAATATAAGCAGGGGCAGGATAAAACTTGCCTTCTGCTTCCAAATCACGCGGATTCAACCGCTTTCTACTAACAAATGGAACAGCCATAGCCGTTACCTCCTATAAATAACTTAAACTGCTTTGCATTCCGCGGTTTGCTTACAAACACGAGCAGGCAGTACAATCTAGTTTAACAAACATTCGACTTGTACCGTTTTTGGCTGCAAAATCCAGTTCTACTGAAAGAAAACTGGGTAAAATATTCGATATTTTCACCTGTTCTTACACCTTTAATATAACACATTTTGATTTTAAAGTCAAAATTTATTCGAATTTTTCACTTATTTTTGCGAGTTTTATTGAAATTTACCAATAAACTCAGTATAATTTCG
>CADBSK010000091.1 GCA_902797305.1 uncultured Spirochaetaceae bacterium
ACTCTTATTTCTATTTTTGATAAAATAACTTTACAAATTTTTCTTTATTTATAAGGATATAAGGAGCTTTAAGAAATGGAAAAGCAGACTATTAACGCAAAAGTTCGCTCTACAACAGGTAAAGCAGCTGCTAAGAGACTTCGAGAAGTAGGTAGTATCCCAGCCGTTATGTACAATGACAAAGGCGAAGCTACAATGCTTGAAGTAAACGAAGTTGAATTCAACAAAGTTTGGAGAACAATCACAAAAACTTCTCCAGTTGAATTGGTTGTTGATGGAAAATCAATGGATGCATTGATTAAGGATACTGAATACAATATCCGCAACGACAAAGTTCTTCATGCAGATTTCTTCGTACCAGGAAAAGACGAAAAACTTATTTACACTTACAAAGTACAGCTTTCAGGAACTCCTGCAGGTGTTCTTCGTGGTGGTTTTATGGTTAAACGTGTACCAGAAGTAAAAGTTCAGGCTACAATTGCTAACCTCCCAGAAAGAATCGTTGTTGATGTAAGTGGTCTTAACATTGGTGATGTTCTTAAGGTAAAAGATTTGAATCTCGGAAAGAATGTAACAGTTCTTACAGATGCAGAAGCTTCACTTGTAAGCATTGCACCTGCTCGCGGCTAATTTTTTTGCTTAAAAACAGGGCTGTCGTTTGACAGCCCTTATTAGTTTTAAAATGATAAAAAAAGATTATACAGACTTTTTTGAAACAACAGTTCTAAATAATTTACTTTCCCTCAATTTATCTAAAGAAAACATAGCAAAGATGAATATTGGGATTGGAGTTAGTGGAGGGGCTGATTCGATTTCTCTTTTAATTTCTTTGTATAATTTATCTAAAAAGTATGCTTTTAAATTATTTTGTGTAACAGTTAATCATAATATGAGAGAGGCTTTAGTTAGCCTTAAAGATTCTGAATATGTATTGCAATTGTGTAATTCCCTGGGAGTATTCTGTAAAAAAATTGATATTCCAGAAGGAAAGATATTTAATTATTGTTCAGATAATAAATGCAGTACCGAAGAAGCTGCAAGAATTCTTAGATACGAAATATTTGATTTCTTTATTCAAGAGAATAAAATAGATTATTTTTGCCTTGCTCATAATAAAAACGACCAGCTGGAAACTGTATTGATGAGATTTTTACAGGGAGCAGGAACAGCAGGAATTTCTGGTATTAAAACTCAAAGAAATAAATATGTGCGTCCACTTTTAAATTTAACCAGAAAACAGATCGAAGAGTATTTGCTACAAAAAAAAGTCGGATGGAAAAATGATGAAACAAATCTTGATGAACATTATTTAAGAAACAGAATTAGGCATTCTCTTATACCATTATTAAATGAAAAATTTGATGGGTGGGACACAGGATGCTTAAAAATATGTGAAAAATCTTCCTGGGATGAAGAATATTTTTCTTCTGTACTTGAAAAATTAAATTGGACTATTGAAAAAACTGGGGAAATAATTACTTATCCTTCAAAAGATCTTGGTAAAATGCAAAAATCTGTCTTATTAAGATTTTTACAAAAGGGATTTAATATTCTTGGTGTAAATAAGCGTATTCCTTTTAGCTTTTTAAATGAATTTATCACTGTATATCAAAAAAAACAAAATGAAAAAAATGGTGATTTTGAGGTTCAGTTTAACGAATTTAATGTTTCGTATAATACAAGCACAATATCAATTAAAAAGTCCAAAATACTAGCGACTGAATCAAGTTTTTTTGTTATAATAAAAGAAGATGGAAGATTTACGCTCCCTTTTGGGGAAGTGATTGTAAAGCAGGAAGAATCTAATATTATTGCAGATTTTAAAGGCTTGGATAATTCTATTCGTTTACAAAATCTTTCATTTCCCCTTTGCATCCGTAGCAGACAGCCAGATGATTATGTATTAACCGGACAGAATGATTATAAATCTGTTTCAGATATATTATCTGACTGGCATGTTAATGTATTGGACAGGCAAAGGATTCCAATTGTGCAAAGCCTGCATGAGACGGACCAGTCTTTAATTGCTGTTTTAGGTTCTCTGATTGGTTATAAAGATTGGATTTTAAGAGGATACTAATGAATAAAAAAAGAATTATTCAGTTTGTTGCTTTCTGCTTTCTTTTCTTTGTTTGTAATACGATTTATGCTGCAAATAACGCAATTCTTGCTGCTAACAGAAAAACTGCCGTAAGATGTCTTAAACTTGCAGAATCATATCTTTCTACAGGAGACTGGGGAAATGCTCTTTCTCAGGCAGAACTTGGTCTTGCATATGATGAAACTGTAGCTGATTTATGGTATATAAAAGCTGCAAGCCAAAGTAAGATGGGTAGCAGCAAAGCTCAGGTTATTTCCCTGGTAACAAAAGCCTTAACAGAAGGTGAATGGGTTGATTATAACCGTGATGGGGCTCGTATTCTTTATGCTGATTTATTAAGTTATACTGGAGATTACACAGGGGCCATTACTGTCCTTGATATGGCTCCTTTCATTTATTCTGCAGATGCTGAATATATTAGAATAAAATCTTATTACTGTATTGGCTCAAAAGAATCTGTTTCTAAAGCTCGGGATAAGATTAATTCAGCCAGAAAGATTTATCCATCGGACAAAAGATTTCCTCATCTCTTTTTTAAATTTGAATATAATTTTAACCGGGTTAAAAATCAGCAAAAATATTCTGCATTATTAGATGAAAGTAGTTTAATACTTGTACAAAAGATTGCAGATTCATTTATTGCAAAAATGCCTGAATATGATAATCCGGATGCTGAACTTGAAATTTACGCAACAATATTTGCTTCTGGTGAAAAGCAGAGAAGAATGTTACAGGCTTTTACTGCTCATGGAATGTCACATCCTTTATACGCTAAAACTGCTTTAGAATCAAAACTTATAAATCAGCAGGAAGCCTGGGATTATTTTTGCACTTATGCTGATAAAACTGTTTCATTGGAAGATTTGGAAGATATACTTCCCTGTATAACAGATGAGATCACTATTGAATCTGTAAAAGAGCATTTAAATTCTTACGAAGGAACAATTACAATCGATACAAATTATGATTGCGAACCTAATTTAAAAATTAAATACATTCGTGGAAGACCTTCTTATTTTGATTATGACATCGATAGTGATGATTTAACTGAGTGGTCTGTTAATTGTGATTTTGGTGTTCCAGAAACTCTTGAACTTACACAAGGTAATATTAATATTATTTATGGTACTTATCCATTTATTACGCAGGTAAAGTATAATTCTGAGTCAAATGGCGATACTGAGTTTTATCTATCAGATGAATCTTTTGAATGGACTCCCTTCGATATTTCCAAGAACGAAATCGTATATAACCTATTTAAATTAGATTTTTTTGTTCCTGTAGCTAAGAATCAGATCCCACAGTTTAACGAAGATAATCTTATACAAGCTTGTTCATATTATAAACTTCCATCAAAAGAAAAAGACAACGCATCTATACTTGTAAATATGGTAAATGGGAAACCCCAAACTGCTGAGTATTCATACTTTAATACAATTTATGCCCATGCTGTTTTTGAAAATTCTCTCCCGGTTTTAAGGGCTGTTGATAATGATGAAGATGGCGTTTTTGAAACCACAGAGTTTTATGGTTATGATCCGGAAAATACATTAAATTTTTCTTCTGAATCTCAAGAGCAGGTAATGACAAATTTGTTTGGGCTTCCTATGCAGGGAAGTGGTATTTATCTTAAAATGATACAGATTGATCAGAACGGAGATACAATTCCTGATTTTTCAGAAGAATACTTAGCACACGAAGGAAAGATTACCAGTTGGGATTATGATGGAGATGGCAATTGGAATGTACGCTATACCAGATATCCACAAATTAACAAAGAAGATCAAATTGTAGAAGAAGCTCAGTTTTATACCAGTTTTGATAATAAACTTGTTACTATCAGTATAAAAAATGGTAAGCCGGTATATGTAGTTTCTGGAGAAGAAAAATATAATGTAACTCAGGGTGCTCAAAATGACTTTTATTGGGTAGGAGATGAGGGGACTGCTGAAGACGAGTTTTTTGTTCTTACGAATTTTGATAAAAGGACTGAACAGGGAGTATCTGTAATTCTTCAAAATGATGACAAAAGAATTTTATCAGTTAAAATCGGAAATGTACTTTATAACCAAATATTGACACCTGTTGAAAATGATGAATAAAAAAAATTATACAATTTTATTTTTGCTAATTTCTTTCTCATTTTTTAGTTGTAATACACTTAAACAAAGTGGAATCGATTATTCTCCTTTAGATTATACTTCTGAAAACCTCGAAGAAAACGAAATTAAAAGAATTGAACAACTTTTAGATAATGACTGCATTAAGGCCTTATGGCGAGCAAAAGTGTTGGGAAATGAGAAGATTTTTGTTAAGACAAAAGACACAGTTGTAAAAAAGATTCAAAAAAATCTGGAAGAAAAGGATTACTTTACTGCCTTAAAAGATTTTTATTCATTAAAAACTGTAGATGCTTCTTATGTTAAAAATGTAGGTATTCCTGAAAAAGACTTAATAGCACTTAATAATAAAGATATTCCAGGATTAAAAGTTGATAACTCTCTTTTGCCATCAAATTTAAATGATTGTATAGATGCTACTGTCACAATTTGGGTTGATAAAGGAATATCAATTAAAAATGGAATTGGATATGCAGACAGAGTATTAGGCTCTGGTTTTTTTATTGATAGCCGAGGATATATAGTTACAAACCATCATGTAATTAGCGATATGGTTAATCCTAAATATGAAGGCTTTTCAAGATTGTATATTAAGATTGCAAAAGATAATGAAACAAGAATTCCTGCAAAAATTATCGGTTATGATGCTGTATTGGATCTTGCATTGTTAAAATGTGAAATTGATCCTCCATTTATCTTACAGTTAGGTTCTAGTTCTTCGTTAACAGTAGGGGATAAAGTTAGTACTATCGGAACTCCCCTTGGATTACATGGAACAGTTACCAGTGGAATAGTTTCTTCTGTTTCAAGAAAATTGTTTTCAATGGGAGATGTTTTTCAGATTGATGCAGCTGTAAACTCGGGTAATTCCGGAGGCCCTTTAATTGATGATAATTATAGAGTACAGGCAATTGTTTTTGCAGGTATTATGCAATATCAGGGCTTAAACTTTGCAATTCCTGTTGAATATCTTAGACAAGATTTACCTTTTTTATATAAAGGTGGCAAAAGAGAACATACCTGGACTGGCGGTTATGGACATACAAAAAAAGATAACTACAAAGAAATTGGTCTTGATGTTCAATATGTTATGCCTGGCAGTGTATTGGATAGGGCCGGTATAAGAACAGGTGATTTAATTACTTTTGTTGATGATGAAAGAGTATGTTCTATTGAAGATTTTCATTCTGTATTAAGAAATTTTTCTAAAGATTCAATTTTAAAATTATCTTACATCAGAGATGGTCAAACAGAACATACTTTTATTTATCTTGAAGCAAGACCTGATAATCCCGGTTACTCTGTTTATAAACAAGACTTGATTTCTGGGGCTATGGTTCCGTTGTTTGGAATGGAACTAACACCTAGTTCAACTTTATATTCAAGAAAATTTACGATTACAAGAATAATTAATGGATCAATTGCTGATGAATCAGGTTTTTCAATAAATGATCCTGTTACAATTCTTGATGTTCAGTTTGACGAAGAAAAAACTGTAATGGGGTTACAGGTTTCAACTAAGAAAAGAAAAAAAGGATATATAGATATTTCTATTGGTATGAGTTCTGCACTGGATAGTGCCTTCTACTTTTAGACAAAGGAATAAAAATGGATAAAAAATTTAAGCGAAACTTTTGTATTGTTGCACATATTGACCACGGTAAATCAACTCTTTCTGACAGATTGATTCAAAAGTCAAAAATAATCGAAGACAGAAAGATGAAAAACCAGATTCTTGATAATATGGATATTGAGCGCGAACGGGGTATTACAATCAAAAGTCAGGCCGTTACAATTCCGTATCATGCTAAAGATGGTAATGATTATGAATTAAATTTCGTTGATACTCCTGGTCATGTGGATTTTTCATATGAAGTTAGCCGTGCTATTGCTTCTTGTGAGGGAGCATTGTTGTTGATAGATGCTTCTCAAGGGGTAGAAAGTCAGACAGTTTCAAATATGTATATGGCTTTGGAACAGGATCTTGTAATTGTCCCTGTAATCAACAAAATTGACTTACCTTCTGCAGATATTCCTGCCGTAAGAGAACAAATCGATAAAGAATTAGGTCTGGATGATTCACAAACTCAGCTTGTTAGTGCAAAAACAGGTGAGGGGGTTGATGAATTATTAGAAGCAATTGTAAATTATTTTCCTGCTCCAGAAGGAGATATTGCATCTCCAGCTCAGGCATTAATCTTTGACTGTCATTATGATCCTTATCGAGGTGTTGTAGTTCACGTACGAGTAAAAAATGGTCGAATTAAAACAGGTGATATAATTCGTATGATGAGCAACGGACTTGATTATAAAGTTGAACAGATTGGTATTTTTAAAATCGATTACGAAAATACAGGTGTTCTTGAAGCAGGGGATGTAGGATATATTATAGCCGGTATTAAAACAGTAAGTGATGTTAATGTCGGTGATACAGTTACACTTGCAGAAAATCCTGCTACAGAGCCTTTAGCTGGATTTAAGGAAGTTAAGCCGGTTGTTTATTCTTCGATTTATCCTATGGATTCAAATGATTACGAAGAATTAAAATCTAGTATTGAAAAACTTAAATTAAATGATGCAAGTCTGGTTTACGAAAAAGATAATTCTCTTGCCCTTGGAAATGGATTTAGATGTGGATTTTTAGGACTTTTACATCTTGAAATTATTCAGGAACGACTTGAAAGAGATTATGATCAGGCAATTATTTTTACAGCACCTTCTGTTCGTTATCAAGTTACTTTGACAGATGGTTCAGAAATGTCTGTTGATAACCCAAGTGAATATCCTCAGGGAAGAATCCAGAGTGCACAGGAGCCTTATATAAAAGCATCGATTATTACTCCTGCAACATATCTTGGTTCTTTAATGGAACTGTGTAAAACAAAACGCGGTGAACAGACTAATATGACTTATCTTGACGAAAAACGTGTAGAATTGACTTACGAAATGCCTTTAGCCGAAGTTTTGTTTGATTTTTATGATAAATTAAAAAGTTATAGCCGTGGTTATGCTTCTTTTGATTACGAGGTAATCGGGTACAGACCAACTTCTCTTGTTAAAGTAGATATTCTTCTTAATTCAAAGCCTGTTGATGCACTATCATTCCTTTGTTTTAAGGAAAATGCTGCAGAGCGTGCCCGTAAAGTTTGTGAACGTCTTAAAAATGAAATTAGCCGACAGCAGTTTAAGGTTGCAATCCAGGGTGCTATTGGAGGTCAGGTAATTGCTCGAGAAACTGTAAGTGCGGTTCGTAAGGACGTACTTGCTAAATGTTATGGCGGTGATATTACTCGTAAGAGAAAACTTCTTGAGAAGCAAAAAGAAGGTAAAAAACGAATGAAGATGTTTGGAGACGTAGAGTTGTCTCAGTCTGCATTCCTTGCAGTGCTTAAAGAACAGGAAGATGATTAAAGTGAAATTTTCTCAAGGCTATCTTGAATTAAATTTAAAAAGTAATCGATTTCGATTCTGACTCGATTTAAGAAGCCTTGAGAAAGATTAGGATTGTATCCGTCAGGAAAATGTAAAAAAAGATATTCCCGTTTAAAAAGTAAATTAGAGATTTTTTCTTTTCTGTTGCTTTCTGAAAGTGAAATTTTATTCGTAAATATATCTCTTAATTCTGATAAGGCCTGTTTTTCTTGATTTAACCATTTAATTATTTTTGATTTATTAAATGATTGTTCGTCAGCTGCTTTTATATCTCCAGCATAGTAATTAGGAACTGTATTGATTTTAAGGTTTAAATTATATCCCTGTTCAGTTACAGAAAAGACATTGTTTTTTTTACTGAAAAGATAAATAAATAGTTCTGCATAAGATCTTAAGGTTGGAGTGGTAAATTTTGTTTGATTATTTTGATTAACGAATGCAATAGAATCATTATTAAAACAAGATTCAAAAGAAGAAAAACTGGTGAGCTTTGTATTCTTAGACCTTCTTATTTTATCATGTAATGTTTCAATACCGTGGGTATTACCTTTTGAAAAAGAAAAATCCAAACCGCATATGTAAATAGGAACTGATTCTGTTTCTCTCATCCTTAATGCAAGTTCCATTGCTACAAGTCCAACAGAGCCTAATGGCGCAATCGGTTGTGGTAAGATTTCATTATGTAAAAGATTTGATAAAAATGTTGTATCTGAGTACAAAGAAGTATAAAAATATGTATTTTCAGGTTTTATTCTCGAAACTGTGGGTGTAGAAGTTACAGAGCATAAAAGAAAATCAAAATTATTTTTTGTTCCTGTAAAGGCCCTTGAGATAATGGACTGAGATTCTTCGCATACAACAAAATCTGCTTTTATATTTAAGGCTAGGAGCTGGTGTAGTTCGGCATCTACACAGATAATACAAGGTCGTTTTTCTATTTCTATCTTTTTTATTTGATTTAAGACAGGTAATGCGCTTTCCCCGGCACCGCAAATCAAAATTGGTTTAGAGATTAAAGGTAGTGGAGTGATTGTAGTTAATTTATATAAATTTTTGAAAAGATTTGTGGAATATTTTCGTCCAAATTTAACAAGGGTGATACGGTTTTTCCACCATTGAGAAACTGCATCTCGTGTTTTTACAAATAGTTCCTGATAAAAATCCTGATTAAATTGAGAGCCTGCACTAAAATCGATTGTAATTACTCTTTTAAAGAATCCGTAATTAGTAATATTTTGTGGTAATTGTATAAGTTCTTGGTATTGAGGAATCTGGAAAAATTTTTTTTCTTGATCTGTAAATTTTTCATATTCTTTAAGTGTAATAGATTTTAAGTTTTCATCAATTTCAATGCCTAATAATAGACAATTTGGTTCTAACTTTGAAATTAATTCTTTAACACCATAACATAAAAGAGGAGAAATGCATAAAAAAAGAGTGTCAGAAAGAATATTTAGATTCTGAACAATTTGTAAAATGCTTTTTTTAGGTGCGTATTTCGAATAGAGAAATTTATTACAATATTGAACAGAAAAGCCCTCTCTAGTTTCAACTAGAAAGGGCTTGTTTTTATCTTGCAAAATTAACCTAGTTATTTTTTAAGATATGATTGTATACAACATCTGCAACATTGTTAACAATCTTAGGGCTAGAAAGTACTGCATTCTGTGCAGACATCTGATTTACAGAACTTAATTCATCAGCGAGAGCATCAGCAGGTACTTCGTTTGAAGGCTTGTTATTACTTGAAATTAACTGAAGAACAAGAAGGTTTCTGTTGTTAGTAATAGGTTCTGAGATTTCACCGTCTTTGAGAGTGAAAGCAGCTTTGAGGAAGTTTTCGTTTGTGTTAGCACCAGAAAGACCCTCTAAACTTGTATCAAGTTTGTCAAAAAGACTTTCACTACCATAGTTTAATGGGAATGCAGGAATAGTTACTTTCTTAACATTGTACTGTGTACAAGCTGCATTAAATCCTTTTTTTGAAGCAACAGAAGCAAATGCTTTTGCAGTTTCTGTAAAGTAGTTTTCAATGTGGCTGAACTCATAGCTTGTAAGATAATTGTTTACAGTTTTAAGCATTGCAGCATCATTAAAGTTTGGTGTTTTAACAGCTTCGTTAGCTTTGAAAATTGAGTAGCCAACAGAAGTTTTTACAGGAGCACCTACTTCATCTTCTTTAAGAGCAGTAATTGCTTTCATAGCATCTTCGTCTTCGATGATTTTTACAAGCTGATAGTTATATTTGCTTGTCATCAAACCAGAATCAGAAGAGTATGATTTTTGTGAATATTCTTTAACAGCGTCTTCAAATGTAATTTCGTTGTTTGAAATCTTTTTTGCGATACTTTCAGCTTTAGATTTGTCAGAAACTGTGATTACAGAAAGATTATAAGTATTGAACTTTTCAGAATTAGCTTTTCCGTAAGCTGCTTTTTCTGTATCAGGGTAATTCTTCATATCAAAACTTGCCATGTTAAATGAGCGCTGATTTTTATTCATGTTTTGAATAAACTCTAATTCAGCTTTTGCTGTTTTAAGACCGTAAAGATTCTGTTCTCCGATAGAATCACTGTTTGAGCCAAAGTTATCGTCATAGAATCTCTGATTAAAGAACGAAGCTTCAAAATCTTTTCTCAGTTCTGCAACTTTTTCAGGATCTGCAAGTTTGTATAATTTGCTAGAATAGTTACCTTTTTCGTCAGAGAAATAAGGCATCATAGCTCTGTTTACCAATGTATCAGGAACGATGTATCCAGTTTTGCTAACTGCTTTTTTGAATGCCATCTGCATTACAGTTGAATTGAATGCATAATAATAGATGGAATACATTGTCTGGTTATCCATTGCCCCATTTCTATTCTTAAAATTGTCTGCATAATTTGCGACATTGCGTTCAAAATCAGAACCAGGTTCGTAACTGATTTCTACACCATCATATTTTCCGAATGGAGGGTACATAGTCTTTTTTGTTCCGCCTGCAAAAATAGGAACAAGTACAAAGATAAATGCTGCAATGAGCAAAATTACTAAAGAACCAATTGTGTAAACACTTCTTTTCATTTTAATTTATTCTTCCTCGTTATTTATTATTAAATAGAAAATCAATCTATTCTATCACGGCAAAATTCAACTGTCAAATAAAGTTGAAAACCCG
The DNA here is from genome assembly GCA_902797305.1 of uncultured Spirochaetaceae bacterium. Taxonomy (GTDB): domain Bacteria; phylum Spirochaetota; class Spirochaetia; order Treponematales; family Treponemataceae; genus Treponema_D. Next base: position 10,811 of record CADBSK010000091.1, read on the forward strand.
AATTTTATTCACTTAGATGTTATTTCCGTCAAATCTAGGTATTCCGTTAAAACCACGCTGTAAATCTTCTTCTGTAGGAATATAATCTGACATAGTTCCATCATTAAATGCTTTGTATGCATACATATCAAAGTAGCCTGTACCTGTGAGACCAAAAAGAATAGTCTTTTCTTCGCCAGTTTCTTTGCATTTAAGGGCTTCATCAATAGCAACCTTGATTGCATGACTGCTTTCTGGTGCAGGAAGAATTCCTTCTACGCGAGCAAAGTCCTGAGCAGCCTTAAACACTGCAGTTTGTTCAACAGTTCTTGCTTCAAGGAGTTTATCATCATACAACTGAGACAAAACTGAATTCATTCCATGATATCTTAATCCTCCTGCATGATTTGCAGATGGAATAAACTCTGAACCGAGAGTGTACATTTTAGAAAGTGGACATACATGGCCTGTATCACAGTAGTCATATACAAATTTACCGCGGGTAAGGCTTGGACAGCTTGCAGGTTCTACAGCGATAAACTGGTAATCAGCTTCTCCACGAAGTTTTCTGCCCATGAATGGAGCAATCAATCCACCAAGGTTAGAACCGCCACCAGCACATCCAATGATAACGTCTGGTTTGATTCCGTATTTATCCATGGCAGTCATTGTTTCAAGTCCAATAACAGTCTGGTGCAATAATACTTGATTTAATACGCTTCCAAGAACATAACGGTAGCCTTCATGTTTAGTGGCTGCTTCTACTGCTTCAGAAATTGCACAGCCCAGGCTTCCTGATGTACCAGGAAATTCCTGTAAAATCTTTCTACCAACTTCGGTTGTATCAGATGGTGAAGGGGTTACACTTGCACCATATGTGCGCATTACTTCCCGGCGGAAAGGCTTTTGTTCGTAAGAACATTTAACCATGTAGACATGACAATCCAAATCAAAATATGAGCAGGCCATTGAAAGGGCTGTTCCCCATTGTCCGGCTCCAGTTTCTGTTGTTACGCCTTTAAGCCCCTGCTGTTTAGCGTAATAAGCCTGAGCAATAGCAGAATTTAATTTATGGCTTCCGCTTGTATTGTTTCCTTCAAATTTATAATAGATTTTTGCTGGAGTATTGAGTTTCTTTTCGAGACAATAAGCTCTAACAAGAGGAGCAGGTCTGTACATTTTATAGAATTCTCTGATTTCGTCAGGAATTTGAATAAATGCATCTGTTTCATTTAATTCCTGTTTCACTAGTTCATCGCAGAAAACAGGCCTTAAATCGTCAAAGGTCATTGGTTTATGTGTAACAGGATTTAAAAGGGGGGCAGGTTTCTTTTTCATGTCTGCGCGAACATTGTACCAGCTAGTTGGGAGTTCGTTTTCCGAAAGATATATTTTGTATGGAATTTCTTTAGAGTTCATTTTATTCTCCATTTTTAATATCATTTATATAAATAGATTTTTATTATACAAGTAATTAAAAATACTGTCTATTTCATCGGAACTAAGATTTCTATATTCTCCCGGTTTTAACGTGGAATCAAGTTCAATTGGACCCATTTTTAGTCTTTTTAAATAGACAACTTTATTTTCGAGAGCGAGGAACATTCGTTTTATCTGATGAAATTTTCCTTCTGTTATAGTTAAATTACAGGATTCGTCGTCTATCCATTGGATTATGGAAGGAGAACAGGTGAATGCTTCTCCTTTCTTTTCTGGCGGAATATAAAAACCTTGCTGCAATTTATTTTCGTATTCCTTTTTCTGAATGGTGGATAATTTTTTTTCTAATTTTACAAAATATGTTTTTGGAATTTTGTTTTGAGGAATTGTCAGGTTGTGGGAAAGTTTACCGTCTGTTGTAAAAAGTAAGAGTCCTTCAGTATCCAGATCCAGTCGACCTATGGTATGTAACTTTTTTTGTCCTGGAATTTGTAGTATCTGGGATGGTAAAAGGTTATAAACGGGAGGATTTCTATCACTTACTGTCTTGCAGACGTAGCCTGATGGCTTATTCATCATTATATATAGAAAGGAATTCATATTGGACATTAATAAATTAAATAATCGGGCAAACAGGATTTGCCGTTACGGTCGCAGACTTCCTGTCTGCTCACTCCACGGCGCCTCCGTTTGCTTACGGTGGCATCCATGCCTCCTCATCCTCGCACATGCTTGGCGCTCACTCCGTTTCAAATCCTGTTTGATTTCTTTGCTTTTTGAAGTTGTTTAAAATAAAAAAAAGGTTTCTGCATTTTTGCAAAAAACTTTCTATCGGGCAAACAGGATTTGAACCTGCGACCTCAACGTCCCGAACGTCGCGCGCTACCAGCTGCGCTATTGCCCGTAAAATACTAATTAATCTCTAGACGTTGAGGTCGCAGAGCGAGCCAACGTCCCGAACATATATAATCGAAGAACCGTTAAGAAAAATTGCGAATACTTGCAGCAATTTTTTAGGTTCATCTTTAGTAAAAAGTTCCATAACAAAATATAAATTTGTTACAAAAATAAAAAAGCCTTCCAAAATTGGAAGGCTTTAGCGCGAGTGACGGGGCTCGAACCCGTGATCTCCGGCGTGACAGGCCAGCGCGATAACCAGCTTCGCTACACCCGCGTG
>CADBSK010000092.1 GCA_902797305.1 uncultured Spirochaetaceae bacterium
AATTTCATTAAAAGTATCAGATGAAAGTTTCCTACCAGATTGTAATGTATTAATAATTATTGTAACTCCATATGAACCAACAAATAAAAGTATTGAAAAAAAAGCAATTATCAAAATTTTTCGAATACTCAACTGTATTGATTTTGTAGCACAAGCATAAATAAAAGCACTAACTGTAGCAAATGCAATCCAATGAAAAACACCTGTTAAAAAATTCAATACTAAGATAAATACAAAAATTATAAAATTATGCTTTTTTTTGAACTTTGCTAAATGATAACCTCCTATAAACTGTAAGACAATTAAGCAATGTCCACTTATACCTCGAGCATATTTTAATGTAAAATCCTCGGTAAGCATATAATAAAATCCATGGCCTTTTATTAATAATAAAAAACGTAAAAGGACAAAAAGAACCATAAGAACAGATATAAACTCAATAAATGGTGAATAAAAATCTTTTAAAATAATAATATTTTTTATAACTAGAGGATTATACACGACCTTTTGAACAATAAAGAAAACAAAAGAAAAAACAAATGTCATAAATAAAAGATAATGCGATACATTTATAAATCCAAAAAACGGTCCTACAAACAAACATAATGTTAGAATAATAAAATTTGGGAAAACAAAAATTACATAGGGCGTAACAAACGTATCATGCCTTTTATAATCTGAGAAAATTGAAAAAAGTGTACTAAAAAATAATGAAATATAAACTATGTATTCCAAAATTTTATTTCCTTTTTTATAAATGCAATTTTTTTGATTAGCGGTAAAGAAAAAAAATATTTTCTTACGGTCTTTATCTCACCAATAAAATCATGCTTATTCAAAATATTTTTTTTCAATAGTTTTTCTTTATAAAATAAAATTTTATAATGATTTAATGCAAGTAGTTTTTTATTACTTTTTATCGGATAAAAATCATTTCTTTCTTCTAAAGCCTGTATTTTTAAAAATAAATTTTTTTCCGTCTCGTTCCCCATTATTGAGGATTCTCTTTGCCTATAATAATACAGACCAGCATCAATATAAGCTACTTTTTTAGCTGATGAAAGTAACTTATAAGTAGTAAACTCATCTTCATGAATTTTTCCTACAGGAAACCATATATCATTAAATAAACTTTTTTTATACATCTTATTCCAAACTACTGTATAAACAATATATTCATTTTGCGAATACAACTTATATAGTGAATCAACTGGGGACTCACAAGAAATTGAAAACTTATTACAAATACTAACATTCAATTCGTTAGTAAATTTTATATATTTACAAATAGATATATCAGAATCTGAAACTATTAACGAATATAATAATGACTGGATGAAATTATTTGAAATATAATCATCACTATCGATAAAAGAAATGTATTCTCCAGTAGCAATCTTAATTCCGGCATTTCTTGCATCACTCAAGCCGCCATTTTCTTTATGAATTACCTTGATTCGATTATCTTTTTCTGCGTATTCATCACATATTGCAGGACAATTATCTGGTGAACCATCATCTACAAGTATAATTTCTAAATTTTTATAAGTTTGAGAAATAACAGAATCTATACATTCTCTTAAATATTCCTCAACTTTATAAATCGGAATTACAACTGAAACAAGAGGATTTTCAACAGAATTATCATTAGCCTCTAATAGATTAACCATTGATTTTTTATTCTTCATTTATTCAATCATATCCTTTTTAATAAAATTATTACATACTAATTTGAAAATTATTAAAACATCATCAATTTATACAATTCTTTCGAGTAATTATCAAAAGCATTTGATGCCTTCCTTTGACAATTATGCAAAAGTTGCTGTTTTATCAAATCTGCTGATATATTTTTTTCATCAGAAAATTTTATGAAATTTGTTTCTTGTAACCATGCTTTCCAGACATTCTGTACTTTTCCACTTACATTATCTAACGCAATACAAGGAGTTCCAGCAACATAAGAAAGAAGCATTCCATGTAATCTATCTGTAATTACCAGAGAAGCATTTCTCATTTTTTTAAGTAACTTATTTAGTTCTTTTTTCCGAGAACTAAATGGAATGGAATAATTTGTAACTGTCGAAATATTATCAACTTTATAGCCTGATTTTAAACAGATTTCTTCTATCTCTTTCTTCGTCTGGATTGACATATGTGCTTCTTTATCAGATCTGAAGCAGAACAAAATTTTCTTGTCTTTTACAGCATGATTCTTTTTAGCCTTCCAATCATATAGCAAAACCATATCTGGCATAAGGATATTTTTTATATTCTCAGACTTTCCAAAGATTCTTTCTGCACACATAAGAGATTGCTCCTCACGATGAAGAAAAACAATATTCTTATGACATTCATAAACTTTTACAAAGTTATTTAGATACTCGTCATTATTTTCAAAATATAAAGTTTGAGGAAAAATAATTATTCTATTCTTCGGAAAAGATTTTATAACTTCTTGAACAAATAAATCTTCTTTTTTCCACAACGAGCCTAAAAAACCCCCGCCTGTTATGCATATAATATCGTTAGTTATAATATTTTTTCTTATTACATTAAAAAACTTCCTACAAAATCTTCCAGAAAGCTCCACATAATTTAATTTATACTTTTTAAAAAACTGAATCTCAGATAATGAAATTGCATGATCACCTAAATTTCCATGTTCAGGACTATTTAAGAGAATAAACCGATTTTTTTTACTACTAAAAATCAGCCTAAATACCATTGCAAGATAGGATAAAAGGAACTCAATTTTTCTAATCATTAATGCCTTCTTACTGATTTTTTTATTATTCTTTTAATTTTTGCTAATAAAATATAGATAGAATTTTCAAACAATATTCTTCTTTTTTTAGAATCATCATATCGTTCATTATTTTCAGATGTTTTTGTTGAAAAAAATGATTCAACTTCTGACTGTAACCAGTGGTTTCCATTAACATCAATTCGATCTCTCAAATCCTTATAATATGGTGTATCTAATTCTGGAATTGCCCCATTAGACAACCAGACATGACCATTATAACAATGTGCTAAAGGACATCGACCAATTGCCTTAAATTTTATTTGCTCATCCGAAAAAATATTACACAGTTTTTTATGAGAGCCATGACACGGATATAAATCACCTGTTGTCAAATTTAAATAGGAAACATAATCTCCTGCATAACAAAATTCTTTTCTTTTTTTATAAAATATTTCTTTCTTAAAATCAAACAAAGCACTATTAAACACACCCCATATTTTTTTGTAATCATCAAAACTAAATTCAGAAAGATGGTTTATTCCATTCGTTCTATCGTCTCTTGCTATTGTTACATGAGGGAGAGCTCCCACATTTTGTAAACATATTTTTTTTATTTCATCTATTTTTGAAATAACCTCATCATTCGGCGTAAGTTCAACAGTGAATGATACACCAGCATCTCGCATCATTCTTACATTATTAAAAAATTTGTCTAGTATATTCAGTCTGATTAATTCCAAATAATGAAATGAAAATTTAATAAAAAGATGTTTTTTCATTTCATCAGAAAAAGTATCTCTTATTTCTTCAAATCTCTTCGAAACAGACCCATTAGTTACAATCATTACATAATGACCTTCTTCTAATAATTCTGCAACAACAGGTAATACATCAGGGGATAATAAAGTTTCCCCTCCAGCACACATATTCAAAAGACATGTTCCTCCTAATCGTTCTTTAGAAAGTGCCTTTCGGATTTCTTGAGGTGTATGAGTCAACTTCATTATTTCATTTTTAAAATCCCCAAGCTGAGATATATAACAGTAGTGACATTTAAAATTACATGTCTTAGTAGTAATTATACAATCAATTAATCTTTTCATTTTATCCATAAAGCAAAATCCTCTTTTATATCATTTCTTACAAATATAAATAATTTTATTTCTTAACATAACAAATTCATTTTTTCGTAAACCTATAAACAGTAAAACTATTGCTTCAATACAATATGAAATAACCAATTTAATAATAAAGTGAAATTGAAATTTAGAGAAAAAAAACAATAAAGTAACAACAACTACAGTTACTAATAGTATTCTGAATAAATTACTCAAAAAAATATTTGAAAGGAATTTGAACTGTATTATATATTTCATAAAAAACAATCTAGAAACTAAAGCTATAAATGTTATACAGATAGAAATATAAAAAACAATTTCTGGCGGATACCCAAATTTTAAAAATATCAATGATATTGGAAGATTCAACAAATAAATAGAACCAACAATTATCTGGTACCATTTTATCTTCCCTGTAGCCTGAATTCCTGTCCCTAAGGGATAACTTATCGATTCTATCATAACATCTATGAGAATTAATCGAGTAAATAAAACAGTATAATCAGGAACTGTTTTAAGCCAAAGTCCAAGCAATGGCTCTAGATTAAAACAAATAGGACATGCAAGTAAAAACATCAAAAAGAATGTAAACCTGGAAGCAGTAAACATAATTGACAACATTTCATCTTTCTTATCCGCTGCATAACTTTTTATAATCTGCGGTCTAACTGCTGTACTAAAATTATTTGAAAAACTCGTAACTGCTGCATTTACTTGAGATGCAATACTTCTCGCAGCATTCACAACAGGCCCAAAATAAAGGTTCAAAAATATATTTGTAATCTGATTCTTTACAACGCCAACACTAGCTCCAAAAAGATTCCATCCACTATAAGCTGTTATTTCCTTAAAAAGTTTTTTCTCTGTAATAAATTTTATTCTACATTCACTAAAATGCTTTAAACAATAAAAACGATAGATTCCAGTAACTACAAATGAAACAAAGGCCAATAATATTCCATATAATCCGAGTTTATCAAAAGCAAGAATTTTTAATAGAAATACAATTAATAATTTCAAAACAACTTCAACTATACTCACATACGCATAGACTGTCATTTTTTCATGTGCAATTATTGATGCCATGTACGGAGTTGTTATTAATGTCATTGAAAATGAAAATAAAGCAGCCTGATATACAATATTTGCACTAATCAATCTTTCCGCAGGAATTACAAGTTTATGATTAACAAACCAAAGACCAAGAGTTTCAGCAACAACTAATACAATCACTATTAATAATAAATAAATCTGAAATGTAACGGAAAAAGTAGTTTTCAAGTGCTCGGTATCACCCTTCCCTAAGTCAAATGAAAAATATCTCTGACTTGCAGTTGCCATTGAATTAGAAAGAAATCCAAACATGGTAACAACCCCAGCCACAACATTATAAATCCCATAATCTTCCGCACCCAGTACATTCAAAACAACCCGCACAGTGTACAAAGATACCAGCATTATCAAAATCTGGCGAAAATACAGCATCAAGGTATTTTTTGCGATTCGTTTTGTATTTGAAGAGGATTTTTTTTCTTCAGACTTCATTTCGGGTTCTGAAGTCTTATTCATATTATTTTCTTCTGTTGTGTTATCCACGACCAATAATACCTTTGGATTAAATATTTCTTCGCACGTGCGAAGTAAATCAAAACATTTATTTGAATGATAATGAAAATAACAAGATAATGCTACTCTGCAATTTCCCGTCTATATTCATCAGCAATATAATCTGGTCCATTACACCAGAAAGCTGTTTTTTCATCAAAAAGCATTTTAGCTGTGCTAGACTTTATAAATTCATCAAAAGCTTTTACCCAGGATATATTCTTCCATTTCGCAATATTTTTACAAACCATCGCGGTAAGAAGTTCCATACTGTATTCATACTGACTCAAAACCATTTAATACTCCACTCTAACAGTTTTATAACTTTTAAATTGAAGCCTTTCTATTGCTTTTTCCGTTCTGAAACAAATCTGGTTTAAAAGTTTTTCCGGTAATAACAAACGAATTGCAGATTTATCTGCTTCTTTTGAACCAGGTAAACCGTACAAACCATTCATATATGCCGTTAAAACCTGATTCGTAGAATCATTAGCAATCTTACCGGCAATTATATCATAATCCTGCCATTTTTTTATCTCATCAGAAAGCATTCCTCTTTTTCGATGAGAAACTATACAATGAAGCCAATTTTCATCCGAAGTTAAAAATTCATAATAATTTAAATCTGCTGCATTTTTATATTCAAAGACTGAAATATAACCTGTATTTTTATCTACATTCTCAACATGATTTTTCAAGGCTTTTCCAATTGCAGACCGTAAAAACCTGCAGGCTTGATTATAATCTGTGGTTACATAAAAGCCTTTTCCAAAATCTTTTCCATCAGCACAGAGTGATAAATCAATTTTTTCAACGACTTTATAGCTAGCATGATATAATTCAATACCGTCTTTTAAAATCAAAGCTTCACTCCATTATTTTTTAAATATTGTTCGATATCAGCAAGATTAGCATCATCTCCCTGCACATGAAAAAATTCATAACAGGTTTCAATATAGTCATATATTTTGTATTTATTAAAAAGTTCGCTGCATTTTTGTTCGTCGAGATTCCATTTACTCTGAAAAAGCCTGAACAAGCGTATCTGAATTAAAAACAAATCATCGGCTTTTTCTTTGCCAGTAAATTCATTCATTAATCCTAATCCCTTCTAAACAAATCCCGTGTATAAACCTTGTCTTCCACATCATCAAGACAAGAATCATATCTGTTTGCAATAATTGCGTCAGATTCTGACTTAAATTTATTCAAATCGTTTACAACAAGGCTTCCAAAGAAAGTTTCTCCGTCTTTCAATGTCGGTTCGTAGATTATTACTGTTGCACCCTTTGCCTTAATGCGCTTCATTACACCCTGAATTGAACTTTGGCGGAAGTTATCGCTGTTACTCTTCATTGTAAGGCGGTAAACACCTACGGTTACGGATTTTTCCTGGGCTTTGTTGAACTGATTTTCTTCTGAATAATCGTAATATCTGGCTTTCTGAAGAACTCGGTCGGCAATAAAATCCTTTCTGGTTCTGTTGGATTCAACAATTGCTTCTATTAAATTTTCTGGAACATCCTGATAATTCGCCAGCAGCTGCTTAGTATCCTTAGGCAAACAATATCCGCCATAACCAAAACTTGGATTATTATAAAAGTCACCGATTCGTGGGTCCAAGGAAACTCCTTTGATAATACTTCCTGTATCAAGTCCTTTCATTTCAGCATATGTATCAAGTTCATTAAAATAACTTACGCGCAAGGCAAGATATGTATTTGCAAAAAGTTTTACGGCTTCTGCTTCTGTAAAGCCCATGTAAAGAGTTGGAATGTCCTGTTTGATTGCCCCCTGCTGCAAAAGTTCTGCAAAGGTATGTGCGGCATCTACAAGTCGTTCATCTTCCAAATCTGTTCCCACTACAATGCGGCTTGGGTAAAGGTTATCATAAAGAGCCTTACTTTCACGAAGGAATTCCGGTGCAAAAATTATGTTCTTTGTGTTGTATTTCTGGCGCACTGATTTTGTGTAGCCAACCGGAATTGTTGATTTAATTATCATAATTGCATCTGGATTTACTTCCAGTACCAGTTCGATTACCTGTTCAACATATTTTGTATCAAAAAAGTTCAATTTTGGGTCGTAATTTGTTGGTGTTGCAATGATTATAAGATCCGCATCTTTGTAAGCGGCTCGACCATCTGTTGTTGCAACAAGTTTAAGAGGCTTTGTAGCAAGAAATTCTTCGATTTCTTTATCTTGAATTGGAGACTTTTTATTGTTGATGAGGTCTACTTTTTCCTGAACAACATCCACTGCAACAACCTTATTGTGCTGCGCAAGAAGTGTTGCAAGAGATAAACCTACATAACCTGTGCCTGCAACGGCTATTTTGTTTATTTTCATAACTATTTTCACTTAAAATATATTTCGATGTGCAAATTATCACTAATTTTAGCGTTATTATACTACAAAAACGGTAAAAATTGTAAGTATTTCTAATAGATTATTCTTTTTCTGTTTTATAAAACCTATGGTCTTTATCTAAAAACACTACATAAAATGTGCTTGTTGAGAGATTATATTTTTTTGCAATCTCATCTGTTACAAAAAATCCACTGACCCTAACCTTTTGCATCAATCTAAACCTTGACCATATTAATTCTTCATGATAATGATTACAAACACCCCCGGAACCAGACCTGCACCTTCCTCTCCGAAACCAAATACCACTATTCATCCATCCCTTTACTCAGGTACCTTAAGATTTGTTACGTCAACCATTTCCACAATGTTAGCTTTTTTTTCCTGCTGAATAAATCCAAGAGAATATAATGGGAGTGTATCATAATTGTTTGTGGTGCCCACATTTGTATCAGCAATTTTAACTGCAGGATGCGCACCAAATCTTTTGGGATTTGCAAGAACAAACTTCATACTTGTTGCGCGGTTATTAAAAGCTTTGCATTCAATAATTCCAAGCTGAGATACTAAAGATAAAGCTGACGAATACTCTGATGTATGGTCTGTACAATAAAAAATGTCAGAATTCAAAGGTAAATTAAAACTCCCCCTTTGAAAAATGTATACCATTTTTTTGTCCTGAACACTTTATGAACTACAGCAGGCATTCCTCTTGTAAAATAAAACTTGACACCCCTATTCAGTAGGGTGCATATTATAACCATGACAAGAGAATTCATCATTCCCAAAGAATGAAAAGGCAAATCTGAGTAAATCTGAGCGTAATCAGATGCAAACTATCGTGACAGCAATAAAAAAAGCTGAGAAGTAGGTACAAGATGGCAGAAAATAAAGTATTTGACAGTATTATGAATGGTCTCAACGAAAGTCTTTCATATGCAAAAGGTGATGCTTCAAAAGCAAGAAAAATGAGTGTTACTGTTGCAGAGCTCCCTCAATATCATGACAAAGAAATCAAACAGATTCGCGAAGATTTGAATTTGACACAGAAAAACTTTGCTTTTGTTCTAGGTGTATCTCCTAAAACAGTAGAAGCATGGGAATCCGGCAGAAATATTCCACAGGGTACAGCCCAGAGATTTTTGCAGGTTCTTCGTATCGGCGGCAAGAAACTTCTACAAGATTATAATGTTGTTGCAGTAACTATGTAATTGCATTTTCAAATTTCTAGATATTCTACACTTTTCTAGGGGAATATCAATAAAATTATTACACTTTTCTAGGGGAATCAGACGATTATTTTAACACTTTTCTAGGGGAATATTCAGTTTTCCACCATCTCCCCCACCCTCTCGCAAATCGCTTCAATCGGTTCATACACCTTTTTGCACTCAGGTACGTTGCTCAAAAAGATGGAACCGTAGCGTTTTTCGTAGAGGCGGCGATCTAAAACTACGACAGAACCGCGGTCGGTGCTTTTGCGGATTAGGCGGCCGATGCCCTGCCTGAACTTGATTACGGCTTCTGGTACGCTTAGGTCCATAAAGGAACTGCGGCCTTGTTTTTCCAGGGCTTCGGCGCGGGCGGTAAAGACCGGATCATTTGGGACTGTAAATGGGAGCTTTACAATTATAACCTGACTCAAAGATTCTCCGGGAACATCTACGCCCTGCCAGAAAGAATCTGTTGCAAACAAGACAGAAGTTATATCGTTCTTAAAGTTTTGTAGCAGGCGGGCATTGTCATCAGTTCCCTGTCTGTAGCAGGCGATATTCTCATTTAAAAGCGAACGCTGTACTGCATAAAACGAACTGCGCAGAGTCTCATAAGAAGTAAACAGAACAAGGGTTCTTCCGCCGGCCGCTTTTATAAGGCGTACAAGGGCGCTTTCTATCCACTGATTAAAAGTCGGCTCTTCTGGTAAGGGCGCATCGTTAGGAACAGCAAAGAGCATATTTTTTTTGTACGGAAAAGGAGAATCAAACTCCTTACTTAAAATTCTTTCTTTTTCTGCAAAGTTTAAACCGGTTCTATTCATCCAGTAGCTAAAATTGTGCCCGGTCTTTAATGTTGCAGAAGTACAAACCACCGTCTGCATAGGCTCAAAAACCCCCGCATTCATCAAAGGGGCTATATCAAGAGGGCTTTCTGTCATAACCACATAAATTGGATCGGCGCCTTCCTGCACCTTATCCTTTGGGAGCGCTTTTTTTTGCATCCAAAAAACCATATCCCGCTTTTCGTCCCAGGCAGAAAAATCCCTCAAAACAACGCAGGCATCCTCCAATCGGCGCAATAAAACCTTTGACTCCCAAAATGCAGGAATATCCTGGTCTTCTTCGGGGATTCCTTCCATTACTTCTCGGCTAAGGGCGACAAAATTACCAATAGAATTAGCCAGAGTAGAAGCCAGCGTAATCACCGGCCCAAAATCCCTTGCGTTTTTGTCGCACAGTCGCAGAGTATATTCGGAATGCATTAAATCTAATGCCGCAATCTCAAGGTTTACAATGTCGTTCTTGATACGGTTTACCATCTCGTAGGCGCTGGAGGCCTTTTCTTCGTTAGAAGAAAGAATTGCAAGCGTGCACAAATATCCCGACTCCGAGGCCTTGCGCTTACGGTAAAGCTGGTTTATCTGTTTTAATATCTTGAATCGGCTAAAGCTCTCGCTAAAGAAACTCGTTGCCGCACTTTCGATTCCGTGGGCTTCGTCAAAAACGATTCTTTTATATGGCGGAAGTACTGCAGGCTCATCGTAGCCTACTCCGTGCATTCTCGCTTCTATATCTGCAAACAAAAGATGGTGATTTACAACAAGAAGATTTGCCGCCGTTGCCGCTTTGCGCATTTTCATAACAAAACACTCGCTGTGATAAGGGCAGCGCATTCCCATACAGGCATCGCTTTCGGAATTAATGCGCGTCCACAGCGCTTCTGGCGGCATAAAAGAAAGATCGCTTTTACTTCCGGTTTCTGTGTTTTTTACCCACTGGCACAATTTATCCAGTAAATCGTTGTCTTCTGCAAAAAGTTCACGCTGTGCAGTCACATCTTCAAAGCGGCGTTTACAAACGTAGTTCTGACGGCCTTTCATCAGGACAAAATTAACAGGCTTTCCGATAATTTTTTGCGCCATGGGTATGTCTTTTTCGCATAACTGCTGCTGCAAATTGATTGTGCCGGTAGAAATTACGATTCTTTCGTTGTTTTTTAACGCCCAAACAATAGAAGGAATTAAATATGCATATGACTTACCAACCCCTGTTCCCGCCTCAAAAGCGCCAAGAGCGTTCTGATTAAAACTCTCCGCAACATTCTGCAAAAGTTCAATTTGGACTGGTCGCTCTTCAAAGTTTGGAGTCAATTTAGAAAGGGGGCCGCCTTCTGCAAGGTATGAACTAAGCTCAAAAGTGTCAAGTTTTTGTATTTTTTTTGGTTTTACAGGCTCAACTACTACATAAACCTCGGTTACTTCGTTATTGATAATGTAAAAACCCTGAGCGTTGTAACTAGCCTCCGAGGCAACAGAGATATCCGCCTCGCTGGGAGTAAGATTTCCGCCGGGATGATTGTGAATCAAGACAGAGCAGAGCCGCTTATCCCCCTGATTTACAGGAACTGAATGCAAATTTCCCCGGGCACCGGCTTTTACAGAAACAACAATGCCTTTTTCGTCGATGTCGCCGCTAAAATAGACCTCGTTACCGGAGGCGTCTTTGATAGTTTCCTGCATCGTAGCAATAGCCTGAGAAGAAAAAAGCTGTTCAATTTTTTTTGCCATTCAGGAATTCCTGTTTTAAAAATCGATTTTTACGTTAAAACCCATTGGACTGATTACCGCATCCACATTCTGAGGCAAAGTTGGCTTAAACCAGAAATGATTTACCCATGGAACAAAATATCCGATTGCAGAACCAACAAGGGCTCCGCACAAAACATCAGTCATAAAGTGATTACCGCTGGCAAGTCTTAAAATTGCCGTTGTTGTACAAAGAGCGTAACTCGTTCCAATTGCGACCCACTTGTACCAGTAATCATTTGGATAGTAAACAAGTGCCTGATAAGTGGTAAAGCCTGCGGCTGCAAAAGATAAGGTTGTGTGTCCAGAAAAGAAAGATTTTTTGTAGTCCCCGTCATCGATTTTATCCTGAGGAGCGCCCTCAAAATACATGTATGGTCTGTAGCGTTCAACACAGAGTTTTGCAATTTCTTTTGCGCCATAAGCCAAGAGCATAGTCTGGGCATATTCTACGCCAATTTTCCAATAATCCTGTACGGGAGTTTTATTTATCAAAAAACATGGAGTTAAAACAGAAGCAATTTCAAAGCCTGTGCCTGCGTAATCAAGAGATTTTGAATAAGGATTCATAAAAGGACGGTCAAAGGCATTTACTTCGTTTATGTCCATTACGTCCAAAGAAAAAACATTTGCCAGCGCAAGAAACAAAACTGCACAGAGAGAAAATAATTTTTTTGATTTCATAATAATTCCTGGAAACTAGTTTTTATAAAGCTGTTCCAAAATAGAAACACACTTTTCGACGCCTAGTTTACCACTATCTAAAGAAATATGATAGTTACTTGCAAGACCCCACTGGCGGTCTGTGTAAAACTGAACATAGGCAGCTCGGCGTTTGTCCTTGTCTTTTATATAGCGCTCAATATCCAGGATTTTTTCGTTTGTTTCAGAAAGAGCTTTTTCCATTCTTATTTTTTTATCCGCATGAATAAAAACGTTAAGAACATCGTCTCTCTGCTTTAAGATAAAATCTGCACAGCGGCCCACGATAACGCAAGGTTCTTTTTGAGCAAGGTCTGTAATAAATTCCTGCTGCAATGCCCAGATAGAATCCTCGAGAGAAGGACCATTGTAATAATTTCCGGTGGCAAAAAAGGTTTCTATCGCAACTTTGTTGCCGTATTCGCCTTTTTCTTCTATAAATTTTTCGCCAAGTCCGCTCTGCTGAGCAACCTGCTTAATGATTTCTCTGTCGTAGCATTTAATGCCAAGCTTATCCGCAAGCTGTTTGCCAATTGTGCTTCCTGAACTACCAAATTCTCTACTTATCGTAACAATTCTATAACTCATAGGCACCCCCTGACATCTCTCTATCCAGACATCTCTTTTTTAATTATAAATCAGTTTTTTTGTATTTTAAATAAAAAAATATGATATACTTAAACCATGATTGAAAAACTTAAGACAAAAAACACATTATTCACCTTTTTATTTGGAATTTTATCTTTACTTGTTGTAGCCCTTTCTTATTACTTTAGAAGCAAAACTGACGGAGTTGCCTGGGACGGAACCCTCTTTGACATTTCTTCTGTAAACTGGCTCGACAGAACTCTGGCTCACCCTTTTAACAAGAGCCTGCACAGCCTGGGAACTATCACTTGCATTCTTTTGATAGGGCCTTTGCCATATTTTTTTGCAGCCTACATCGCCTGTAAGTCAGAACACAAGATTTTAACTTTTATTATCGTTCTCATCGTTTATTACGAAGCCCTTGCCATCACAAAGGGTGCCTACGATATCTTAAAAGTCTCTGTATGCAGAATCAGACCTTTTATGTACTTTGAAAACCCTAGTCAAAAGGCGATTTTAGACGGTGACTGGAGATATTCGTGGCCAAGCGGTCACACTTCTAATGTTTTTCTTGCTGCAGGATTTTATACAAGCACACTTTTACTCTTAAAAGATAAATCATCATTTGCAAAAACTTTTATCGTATGCACTTACATCATCGCAGCGGTAACAGGAATTTTAAGAGTTCTCAGCGGAAACCACTTTCCAACAGATGTTTTATCAGGACTTTTGCTGGGAAGCATGTTCGGCTACGCCGTTCCTTTCTTAAACTACTCCGCAGGTTTATTAAAAGAAGTAGAATTAAAAGCCTAAAATCCACTCGGTAACAAATACGATAAGGCAGGTAACTCCGGCTACTGGCAAGAGGCCTGCCCCAAACCAGGAAATTACAATTCCTACAACTAAAGCGATGATTCCTGCTACAGGCGACTGAGTTGCCTCAACAATAGCAGGAAAAGTCATTGCAGCAAGTGTTACATAAGGCACGTAAAACAAAAACGATTTAATAAACTGATTTTTTATCGGCGTTCTGATTATAAAAGTTGGAACAACCCTGATTAAACTAGAAACCAGTCCTGCAATCAAAATATAAATATATACCTTATAATCCATTTATTGTTCCTCTTGTGTTTGTTCTTCTGCTTTTTCGTCTTCTTCTTTTATTGGCTTAATAATTGCCGCAATTGCAGAAATCAAAACTGTAATAATTATTACTCTCGTTCCAGAAGAAAGTTCTTTTATCTTTGGAATATGCCCCAGGACAAAACTCAGGGCAAAGCTGAGCAATACGCATACCAGAACCACCTTGTTCTTTTTGCATGGCGGAACGATTATCGCAATAAACATTCCGTAAAGAGAAACGCTTAAAGCGCTTACAATGCGAACCGGTAAATAAGTGCCGGCTACAATCCCCAATGCGGTCCCCAAAGACCATAAGGGAATGGATGCCGCAATTGCGCCATAACAATAGCGTGGATTTACATATCCCGGGCGTGCAATGTTTATTCCAAAAAGTTCGTCTGTAATTGCAAAACTGATAAAAATGCGGTTAAAAAGGTTCATTTTTGGATCAAAACGCTGACTTAATGCACAGCTCATCAAAAAATAACGGGCATTGATTACCAGAGTCATTAAAATAATTTCTATATATTTAACGCTTGCAACGATAGAAGTATAAAGCGCATACTCCCCCGCCGACGCATGATTTATAAAACTAGAAAAAAATCCCTGCACCGGAGTTAAATTTGCCTTTTTAGCAATTATCCCCAGGCTAAATGAAACGGCAAGGTAACCTAAACCAATAGGTAATCCATCTTTAAGGCCTTGTAAAAAGGCATTTTTTTTATTTTCCATCTGTCTGTACCTTCTGTACATTCTTTTCTTTTATTGCGTTTACATATGTCAGTCGACCCACCATAAGAATTCCCCTAAAGGTTAACTCCACGGCCATTGCAATCCAGATTCCCACAAGTCCAAAGGGCTTTACAAGTAACAAAGAAAGACCTATCCGGACTATCCAGAGGCTTACCAGCATTAAAATACTTGGAACCAGCGTATCTCCCCTACCCCGCAATGCTCCGATACTGACAATTGCGGCGGCGTAAAATGGTTCTGCAAAACACTCTATCCTAAGTACTTTAGTTGCAAGGGCCTGTATCATCTCGTCTTTTGTAAAAATCTCAAAAACGAAGGGGCACAAGAAAAACATCAATATTCCCATGAGGGCCATAATTGACATTCCTGCAATTACAGTTATCCAAGAAAAAGAACGGCTCAAATCCGGTCTTTTTGCACCTACGCTTTGACCTACAAGGGTGGTACTTGCTTCCTGAATACCGTATCCGGGCATGTAACAAAGGGCCTCGGCGGTTACCGCAAAGGAATTTGCCGCCAGAGAGATTGCACCAAGGGGCGCGATTATTTTTGTAACTAGTACAAGGGCGCCGGTAAAGGCAACTTGTTCCACTGCTATCGGGAACCCCAATTTTATAGCTTTTGCGATGTAATTTCCATCACTATCGATAAAAGAATTTGAGGTAGAATTTTCTGCATTTTTTGCAAGAATCCACGAACTCTTTTTTAGGTTCAGATAATCGCAGAAAAAGATTGTGTAAACCGTCATTATCACTGCAATTAAAACTGTACTCAAGGCGGTTCCAAGGGCTGCTCCAAAAACGCCAAGCCCCAGCACTTTTATAAAAAGAACATTTAGTACTGCATCCAGGATGCACATTAAAGCATTTAACACGCTGGGAAGCCTCATATTCCCGATTGACTGAAGCATTCCTGTCATTAAAAAAACGAGAATATAAAAAGGCATGGAAAACCCGTAAACTACAAAATACAAGCTTGCGTCCTTTTGGATTTCTTCTGGAGCGCCGAGCCAAAGAGGCAATGCTTTAGAAATTGACGCGGCAATTATCGTTATTACCAGAGAAAAAACGATAGCTGTTAAAATTGACTGTTTAAATATTCTTTTTGCTTTTAAACGGTTACCTTCTCCAACCGAATGTGCCACCTGAACGGTAAAACCAATGCTGAGAGCGTGGCACAAACTTCCCATCACCCAGGTAGAAGAAGCAACCAGACCGATAGAAGCACTTGCACTCTGGCCCAGGCTACCTACCATCGCAGCATCAATATACTGCATTAATATAGAAGAAATTTGAGCAAGTATGCCAGGAATACTTAAAAACCAGACATACTTGAGCTTTTGAGACCTTGATATTTGAGTGTTGCTCTTTAAAATCTTAGAAAGGTCAAAGTTAGAAGACATACTAAAGAGTATCTACAAACTTTGCAAAACTAGCAATACCCTCTGGAGTTTGTTTGTAAACGCCGGCATCTTTTAAAACCTGCAGGAACACTTGTCCGATTTCTTCCTGAAGAATTGAATCGATGTTGTTTGCATTGATTTCTTTGTATTTAGGAAGAAATTCTTTTACCCATTCTGAATGAGAAGCTACCCTTTCATCACTGACAATATCTTTGTTGTTAAGAATGCAGTCTTTTAAGATTTCCATTTCGCCTTTGAGTCGGCTAGGCAAAACTGCAAGTCCCATTACTTCGATTAAACCGATGTTTTCCTTTTTGATGTGATGAAGGTTTGCATGGGGGTGGTAAACTCCTAACGGATGTTCTTCTGTGGTAATGTTGTTGCGCAAAACAAGGTCAAGAACATACTTGGAGCCCAAGCGGCTTGCAATTGGAGTAATTGTGTTGTGCTGAGTTCCGTTTGTATTGCAGAAAACAAAGGCATCTTTGTCAGAATAGTTTCTCCATGCGTCTAAAATGTGGTCTGCAAGGTGGAGAATGGATTTTTCATTCTTGCCTGTCAATCGTAAAACGCTCATAGGCCATTTTACAATGCCAACATCTACGTCTTTGTAGCCTTTTATTTTATACGATTTAAGAACTGGTGCACGGTTCAGCGGGAACACGTATCTACCGCCCTGAAAATGTTCATGCGTCAAAATTGAGCCTCCTACAATCGGAAGGTCTGCATTTGACCCAATTATGTAATGAGGGAACAGAGACACATAATCAAACAACTTGCGGAAGGTGGTTGGATTTATTGTCATCGGTGTGTGTTTTGAATTAAACACGATACAGTGCTCGTTGTAGTATACATAAGGAGAATACTGCATGCACCAGTCTTCCCCATTTAGAGTAATAGGAATAATGCGGTGATTTGCCCGGGCCGGATGATTTACCCGACCTGCATATCCTTCGTTTTCTACGCACAAAAGGCACTTTGGGTAGCCTGACTGCTTTTGATTTTTGGCTGCGGCAATTGCCTTTGGATCTTTTTCTGGTTTAGAAAGATTAATTGTAATATCCAGAGGGCCAAATTCTGTATTTGTAACCCATTTAAGATCCTTTTTGATTCTGTAGCGCTTGATGTAGTTAGAATCACAGGAAAGCTTGTAAAAGTAGTCAGTTGCTTCTTGAGGAGATTTTTTGTATTTTTTCTGGAATTTTTTATTGATATTGCTTGGTCTATCGATAAAAATATTCATTATTTTTGAATCAAAGAGGTCGCGGTATGTAACAGTATTATCTTCTAAGAGGCCTTTTTCGTTTGCCTTGTCCAAAAGTCCTTCAATTATTTCTTCAAAAGTAGAAACAGAATCATCTGTGATTTCAAGAATTTCTTCTGTCTCCGGCCCATCCATCTTGAATAATGAATAAAGCTGATTTTGAGCATAAATTCGGTCTTCCACCTTAATCAAATTTTCGTTGATTGCATAAGAAACAAGCCGATTAATCAATTCTGTTGTAGACTGCATATAAAAACCTCTTTAATTTTGTTCTAGATAACTTTAATGCTTCCGCATTGTCTTACTTTTAAAACATGGCAGGAATCTTTACCAAAAATGCCTTCGATGTTTTCTTTATATTCCTGAACATACTGATCTTTTACAAAAGCCTGAATTGTTCCTGCAAAGCCGCCTCCGTGAACTCTGCACACCCCTTTACTGTCCTTTGAACCTTTCTGCGTTTCAAGATATTTCTGGCTGAATGCAAGGGCAATAGAAACGCTCTGTTTTTCAGGATTTTTAAGGGAATAAATGTTCTGCAAAAACTTGTAGCTTGAATTTCCGCTTGCCTTTACAAAGTGCAAAAAGCCCGGAAAATCCTTTTGCTCCAGTTTTTTTACAAGATTCTGAACATTTTCTTCTTCTTCAAAAAAGTGGTAGGCACGCAAAACAGAGCGGTCAGAACAAACTTCCCGGATTTTGGCAATATTTGCATAAAAATCTTCTGGATTTACATTTCTAAGGTGTGTCTGTCCAAAAAATTCTGCAACGCTCTTCATTTCCTGTGGAATTGCTGCGTACTCCGGTGTTAAATCGGCGTGACTTGCATGAACGTCCACGATACACAGACTGTACCCAAAGGAACTAAAGTCAACATCGATTTTTTTAACGTCAGGATTTTCTACATCCTTAAAGTCAATGTTTATAAGGCCACCTACGCTGCTTGCCATCTGGTCAAGTAAACCGCAGGGTTTTCCAAAATATACGTTTTCAGCAAACTTAGAAGCCTTGGCAATCTCGATTGCGTTGATTTTTCCATCGTTATAAAGATGGTTTATTACTGTTCCCAGGGCATTTTCAAAGGCCGCAGAAGAAGAAAGACCTGCACCAACAATAACATTGCTTGTTAGATAACAGTCAAAACCGCCAATGGCGTAGCCATCTTCTTTCATTCCCTTAAGAACACCTTTGATAAGTGCCTTAGTAGAACTCTGTTCTGCCTGCGCATATTTTAATTCGGCAGAATCTACGATAATCATGTCGTAGCCTTCAGAGAGAACATTCACTAGTCCGTCTGTTCTTGGGCGGGCAATTGCAACAACATCAAGGTTGATAGAAGCTGCAACACAAAGTCCGTGCTGATGGTCGGTGTGATTGCCACAAACTTCGCTGCGGCCTGGAGCACTGTAGATTCCTACGTCACCAGAATCTCCAAAGTTTTGAGCAAATTTTTCGAGACTCGTAAGGTATCTTTTTCGCTCTAAATCTATTAGTGAAGTATCAACATACAGTTCTTTGAGTTTCTGGTCTAATTCTCCGTCAGAAATATATTTCGATAATTCTTTAACATTCATATCCGTACCTTTATTTACCAACTGCAAGTTTTACACATTCGTAGCCGCCGTTATAGTAGCCCTGTTCTTTAAGGGCGTTTATCTGATCTGCCATGTGGCAAAGAATTTCTTTATCTGTAAGCACGCGATCCAGCATCTGATTAATAGAATCTGTCTCAGGGCATTCCCAGGTACCATCACCAAATTCCTGTGCATGCACCCCGCCATAAACCTCGTGACCGCCGATGTGTCTCATAAAAATCTTTGGAATCGGATAATATGCCAGTTCCGAAGGTTTTGTAACCAGCCAGTCGCTTTCTGGCATCAAAAGATTTGTAGAATAAACTGCCTGGAAAATGTCGCTGTTATAAATGGCGTAAATTCCACTTGGTTCTTCAGAGCGAATGCTTTTTACAAAATCCTTGAGCTTTTCGTATTCGTTAAAGAATGTTGTTACGTTGTCCAGTTTAATTTTGGAACAGAGTTTTTCGTAAACATCTTTGTGGTCACCAAAGTTGATGAACAAAGTTGCTTTGTTTTCTTTTACATAAGGAAGAAGATGTTTTACCATCGCAAGGAACATATCAAATCCAGCCCCTGCTCCACCGACTGTAAGAAGGAATCTCATGGGTTTTCCGTTTTTTGCCCGTTCGATTCTAAGGCGGTTGTCTTCCTCAAGATTGCAAATCAGTTCGTGGTCTACATAATGACCTACCATCTTCAACTGATCTTCTGGAATTCCTTTTAGAGGCTTTTTATCAAATCCGTTCAGCATCTTATAGCCGAGATAGGCAAATGGAGTCTGTACCGCGTGGATTGCCCCTTCTGATAAATGTAGTCCCATCGGCCAGTTATCAGGAATTGCATTTACTACATTTGTCATTCCTGCATGAACTGCTGCCTGGCTTGGCCATACGTGGGTTGCAACATAAGGAGTATCTTTTGGAATTGAATTAAAAATTGGAACTAAAAGTTCGCTGTTTTTCTGGTCTTTTGCGTTGTATGAGATTTTCTTAAAACCTTCTGAATTGAGTGGCTCCCATACAAAATGATTAAATAATTTGCTCTTTTGACTGATTCGGCTTGCAAGAGAGTACATATCGTTCTGCTCGCGGATCATCTTTGACCCGGTTGCATCAAAACTTGCAAGGTCCAGCCAGTATGGTTTATAACCAAGGGCCTTTGCACAGGAAGCAATTGCGATACTGATTCGATAATGTCCAAAGCCCATGCGGATATTTCCTACAATAAGGCTTTTTTTAGGATCCAGCGCTTCTGCCTGTGGCTTAAAAACCATCTTGCTTGTATCTATAAAATCTAAAGTTGGAATGGGTTCAAAACCAATCTGATAGTTGGCCTTGCTGTCGTCTCCGTACTTTTTAAGGTAGTTGCGTTTACTCTTTTCTGCCTGTTTTACAGTTTTTTTGTCGATTTTATTACCAAAAATTACGCTTGTCTTATCCATAGTGTCATTACCCCTTTTACATTTGCCTTAAAAGCTATTTAATAATTCCTTTTTTGATGTAGTAATTAAAACTGTTTACCTGGCCGTCTGCCTTATAGGTAACTGTAATAATGTTCTTAGATGTTTTTACCCCCAGCACCTCGCCGTTATGGAACAAGTGCATGCTCTTTTTTAAGAAGGCATCTTCCTGAGGCGCATAGTGCTTTGGATTGTCAGAAGTCATCAGCAAGCTACCGAATAAAGAATTAATTGTAGTAAGAGCTTCTCGCTGTGCGCGGGATAATTTGATATTGTGGGATCTGAGTAAAAATACGTCAGGATCGTTCAAAAATACCTTGTGGTCAAACATATGACGGTAGATGGTGTTGCGCAATGTAACTTTTGTAGAGATTCGTTCCCGATGCATTTTGCGCATGTACCAGACATCATCAAAAATCAAGGAAACATCAGGACCAACTCTAAGATAATCAAAGAGTCCAAAGGTATTAGAAACCACAGCGCCACAACCCAGGATTAGTTTTCCTTCAAGTTCTGTTCTCAAAAGTTCATAAGCTTTTTGTGCTGTCTGAGCTCTTGTTAATCCTGGCTGTTCCATTACGCTTGCCGCATACAAAAAGTCCAGCTTAAAAAAGTCAAAACCCATATCTTTGTAGAAAGTTAGAGTCTGCTTTATGTAGTTAACTGCTTCAGGATTTGAGATATCAAGGGCATAAAAACCGCTCCAGTTTGCACCGCATTTAATCGCATTTCCATTGCTGTCTTTGCAGAACCAGTCTTTGTGTTCGTGGAACAGTGCTGATTTTTCTTCTGCAGCAAATGGTGCAAGCCAGATTCCGGCTTTCATTCCCTTTTCGTGGGCCTTGTCTACAATCGGTTTGAGCCCATTAGGAAATTTTTTATTATCAATTTTAAGCCAGTCGCCAACATATTCTTCAAAGCCGTCATCAATCTGGAATAACTCAAAGTGTTCTGTAGAATTGTTGAGGGCGCCCATGATAATTGCTTCGTTGATATCCTGATAGTGATTGTACCAGGATGTATATCCAAAGAGTTTCTGGGCTTTTGGGGTCTCAAACTGGTCAAAGTAGATTTTTTTGCCTTGTTCAATATTTTTTGTAAGAACATAGTCAAAGACTTTTACTTCCTGCCCCTGTTTTAGATTTAGACCTTTTATATCCGACTTAAGTACAAGTTTATTTTCTTTTTTGTGGTGCTCGATAATTAAATATGCGGTCTTAAAGTTGTTGTTTGCGATAAAAACAGGATATTTTCCATCAACATAACTTACATCAAAACCATGAAAAACATTTTTGCTGTAATTATAGAAAAAACCGTCACCGTATTTGTCAAAAGCAAAGGCCTTTGTTAAAAATCCGGGGATTTTTTTAACATCCTTAAGTTTATCGTTGTAAGAGTATTCAAAACTATCTGTCCATGACTGATAGCCATTTACAAAAAATCTATCTGATTTTGTATAAATCTGGCTATAACTCATTTCTGCTTCTATTAAATCGACTTCTTTAAGTGCACTTACACTAGCTGTAAAAGCATTATCTGTCTGATTTATAGAAATCAAAACATCTTCGTTAGAAGCTCCAGTAGTTTTAACCTCTCCGTTAACCGCATATTTAAGAATCATCTTGTACCTCGTATAAATCTGTTTCTATTCGTCTAAACCAAGTCTCTTATGAGCATCTTTTAAGGTGTTCATAATCTTTTTTTCGTTATAAAAATGCAGGAGAAGTGCCCCCAGTGAGCAGGCAACCACTGCAACAATTGCAACTACTCTAAGTCCTAATTCGCTTGGGGCAATTTCGCTCTGAGGTCGCTGAGTTGTGCCAATGATTGCAAGAGAAGTAAACATAAGCATTGCAGCACTTGTACCAAACTTCATTGCAAAAGTACGGGCTGCAAAGAACATTCCCTGACGATTTTCGGTTGTAACGATTGCTTCTTCTTCTGCTATATCAGCAACAATTGCCTGTGGAATAATTCCAAGCAAAGCCATAGGGAACGCTGCAACAAGAACGATAATTACACCAAATACAATTCCCGGAAGTGGAATCACCCCAATCAGAGCTGTAATAAGGTATGCAAGTGCAAGCCCAAGGAATCCTGTGATAACGAGCTTTTTCTTACCAAATTTTGCTACAAATTTAGGAACTATCGGATAAAAACATGCAGAAAGAATCGACATTGCACCTAAAAGTACCATTGTTAGCGATTCATCAAGATTCATGCTTACTTTTACAAAGAACGGCAGCCCCGTCTGAAACAAAGTAAGGCCAATCCAGTAAGCAAAATCCGAACCGATAAAAATTCTAAAGTCTCTGTTCTTGAATGTTGCTCCCAAAGAGTGAAGCATATTAGATTCGCTTGGCTTTGTATCTACAATTTCTGTTTCTTTCAGCTTAAAGGTTGGAATAAGCATACAAATCAAGGCAATTACAGAAAGAACGATAAAACAGATTCTATAAGACCAGCTGTATCCTACAGCCCCGCGCAGCATTCCTGCAAAAACAAACGGTGTGTAAGAAAGCATCATTCCTGCAAAATATGTTAAAGAAATTGCAGTAGAAATGTACATTCGGTCTTCTTGTGTTTTACCAAACTCAGAAATAAGTGCATTGTAAGGAGTACAATACATTGTCATAAACAAATAGAACAAAATTAAAAAGCAGAGTACCCAGCAGGAATTAATAGAACTTGTTGCTTGAACTGGGGCACAGAAAACTATGATTGTTGTTACAGCAAAAGGAATTGCTGACATTCTCATAAACGGAATGCGGCGTCCTTTTGGATTTTTAGAACGATCAGACAAAGAAGCAATCAAAGGGTCTGTTACAGCATCAAAAATACGGCAAATTGCAGCAATTATACCAAGAATAGTAAGTCCCATAAAAATAAAGCCAGGCTTTATAAACTGAGTTGCACCTGCAGCAATATCCTGTTTTGTTGGTAAGTAATAAGTTACCAGCCACGCATTAATGATTCCGCCCAAAGTTGACCATCCCATCTGGCCAATGGCAAAAATCCACATTTCTTTTTTGGTTAAACGTCTCTTCTTAACATCGCTCATAGTTTCCTCCTATTAAAACACTCTAAGCGCTCAAAATCTATTCTGCTTTTAATGAACTTAAAATTACACTGATTAAAGTCTTAACTTCCTTATCCTTCTGAATGTTCAAGTCCTGACTTACAACCGCAGAAGAAGAAAGGAACTTACACAAGTTCAATAAAGAGTGTGTTGTAGAATAGTAGAAAATTTCTCTATCTGCCTGAGGTTTTACAGTTCCATCAGAAAGGCCTTTGTCATATCCGGCATCAAAAACATTCTTAAACATGTTGATTTCTGTTTCATAATCCTGCTTGCAAACATCTTTTTCGCTGATTAAATATGCATCAAGTTCATCTACAAAACGGAAATAAGAATTGTTCTTTGTAAAAATTTCTAAAAATGCATTGTAAAAAATCGAAAGCTGTTCAATACCAGAGTGGTTTGACTGCTCCTTAAAACAAGAATTGTAAACCTTGTCTGCTAATTTAGAAGAAGCCAGCATTACAATGTTCTGCTTTTTCTTAAAGTATCTATATAATGTTGCATCACCGATTCCAACAAAGTGAGCAATATCGCTCATTGTTACTCCAGAAATCGAGTTTTCAAGAAACATGTTCATTGCCTGTTCGATGATAAAGTTTTTTGTGTTTTCTTTTACTAATTTATTCATATAAACCTCTTGATTTATAACTGATAGTTACTCTATCAGTTTGACATCTTTTCTACAATTAGGATAGCACAAATATTGCTATAGTCAAATAAAAAATCGTTTTTTTTTGAAAGAAATTTTGAGAATTTATATTATTTTTGGAGAGACAATTTTTCAGTGCCAAACATTCCTTTCTTTAAATTTCAAAATTTACTGATATAATATCTAAAATAAATCATACAAAGGAATTACAAATGACTGATTTAATTCGCACTATCAGCATCACAACACTGTTAATTTTAGCCACTTTTTGCTTTCAGACAGGAATATTTTTAATCTCGGGACATAGATTCAAACAAAACGCCAGACGGACCCTAATTTATATCGATATTTTGACAGGTTTTTTACTCCTTTTTGATGCCCTGGCCTATTTTTATAGAGGAAACACAAGCAACCTTGGCTACTACATGGTACGCCTGAGTAATTTTTTTGTTTTTATTTTTAATTTTTTAGTTACTTTTTTCTTTTGTTTTTATATCTGCGAATTTATCAAGCAAAGCCGCCTGAGCCTCTCAATTCTTTTGCATCCAAAAAAAGCCACAAAAAATGGTATACCCGTTCAGCTTTTTATAGTTTTCTTTTTATGTCTTATAGGAATCGCACTCACAATCATCAGTCAGTTTACAGGTTTGTTCTATTATTTTGACCAGGAAAACATCTATCACAGAAACACCTTATATCCTTTAAGCGTTGCTCTCGGATTGTTACCAGGGCTAATCACCCTTACAATGCTTATTCAGAACAGAAAAAAACTTGAAAGCAACGTATTTATTTCCCTTCTTGTTTATTTTGTACTACCTTTTGCAGCAATAATTTTGATTTTAACCGTTTACGGATTTCCGTGGATTAATATATCTCTCGGGCTTGGTTCACTTCATCTCTTTTATTCTTCTATTAAGTTGATGGAACTTAAATTTTATTCAGGAGAAAAAGACCCTTCAATTTTAAGCCCTGGCTACACAACCGGACTTACGGAACCTCAGAAACAAAAACAAGTCATAAGAAATCACTTCTGGCAGACAATTTCTGTCTCGTTAGCCGGAATCCTCATAATTTTGTTGATTATTTCCTTTACAGGAATCAGTCTTCCTGAAAAAACAATTACAATTTCAAAACCCTACGACACAAACGACTATACAAAATCAGTCTGCGTAACCTTTGTCCGCAACGCCGAAAAACAATGGGTTGACGGAGAAGATCCGGATCGCACCGGAGCACAATACGATGGTGTTATTTACAACAATATGAGAAGCACTATCATCACTGACTGGAGTTTTTCTATCCAGATTCCAAACGGCTGTTCTGTTGACCCGGGGCCATGGAACGGAACCTTTAATCTTACTCGTGGCAAATTAAGTGTAACAAAGCCTCATGAGGGCGATAAAGAAAATATCCACGGCGAAAATTTTTATACAATTACACCTCAAAAAACTCTTGGCTTTGGGTGTATCATGTACACTCCTCACGACTACACCCCCCTTGTTCAAAAAATTATTTTTACTTACTCAAGTATTTTAAAACCTCTCTCAAATCTTTTCTTTGATATTTTTCTTGGTGCTCTTTTTATCGCATTCATCATTTCTACAACAATCATGCTCTTACAGGGTAAACTTATCCGCGTAGAACAGGAAAATAAAAAACTCGAGACCACAGTTAAAGAACGAACCAGGGAACTTGAAAACGAAAAAAATCGTTCAGAAAGCCTTCTTCTTAATATTCTTCCAAAAGAAATTGCAGAAGAACTTACTGCTCACCCTGACAGAACAATCGCTAAAGAATATCCGAATGTAACCGTACTTTTTACCGATATTGTCGGTTTTACAAGCATCAGCGGAGGACTAAGAGCGGAACAGGTTGTTACCATGCTCAACAAGATGTTCTCAATGTTCGACGAACGGGCTCAGCGCGAAGGAATCGAAAAAATTAAGACAATCGGAGATTCTTACATGGCGGCTGCAGGGCTTACTCCAGATAAAAACAACGACGGTGCTGCCAAAATGATTACTTTTGCACAGAACCTTTTAAAAGATGTAGAAGTGTTTAACCAGAATTCTGATGTAAAGCTAAAAATCAGAATTGGTCTAAACTCAGGTCCTCTTGTTGCAGGCGTAATCGGAAAAACAAAATTTATTTATGACATTTGGGGCGATACCGTTAATGTTGCAAGCAGAATGGAAAGCACCGGCGAACCAATGAAAATTCATGTTACAGAATCTACAAAGGAACAAACTGCAAACCTTTTCCAATACAGCGAAAATACTCAGATTGACGTCAAAGGAAAAGGAATGATGAAAACCTATTATCTTTAACAAAGCTTTAAGTTTTAAAACTATACAAAACTTCTTTTTTTCCATATAATAACTAAAAATTATTATATGGGGGTTGTTATGATTCAGTTTAGAAGTTTTGTAAAAAAAGCTTTTTTTCTTTTAAGCTGTTTACTCGCATTTTTATTCATTTCATGTAATGAAGCTCTAACAGAGCCTAGTATTACACTAGATTTTGGAGCTCTTAAGAACGAAGGTATCGATGCCACCAGTGATGATGAAAAATCAGAGGATACAACTGTTTCAGAAAATGGTTATTCATACACACTGGACGTTTTCTTAATTGATACCACAAGGGATAATCTTGATTACTCTTACACTGTAACAAAAGATACCTTTGCTCAGATTACTGAACAGGTAGTTACCTTTAATAATCTGCAGGCCGGTTCTGTTATTTATATGGAAGCATCTATTACACAGAATTATAACGACTTACATGCTGTAATTTATAAGGGTTCTCTTTCTGATTATCGCCTTACAAAAGGTCCAAACAGTGTAGACCTTGTCTTAGAAACATATAATCAGGAAACAAATATTAGCATAACAAATATCGCAAACCACGAGATTTTGCTTTATTCTGGCGAGTTTGAATTTACAGTTGAAGATTTACCTACAATTCAACAAATATATACTTCAATCATAAGTGGTGGTAGTACCGGCGAATTTTCTAGAGTTAAAATGGATGAAAAATACATCTATACCGTTCATCTCAAGAATAATGATATTCTACTGGAAAATCCTGCAATTCTTTTCTATGCATTGCCAACAGATGAAACTGCTAATCTAGAATACAGCTATACATGGTTTTTAAACGGAAAAGAACTTAGTTCTGGCTTTAGTTTGTCCGCTTTGGAAAATTGCGAATACACTTATGCTAATTACGGTCTAGTAGGCCTTGCCAACAATGAAAAACTCTATAAAGGCACTAATACTTTACAGTTACAAGTAAATCTTGGAGACGTTTATAAAACCTTTAACTTTGAATTCATGGTTTCGGAAAATTACTAAGGAGAAATAAATTGAAAAATCTTAAATTATTTATTTTAGCCACATTAACTTTGTTTTTAGTATCTTGTGGGAATTTATCATTAAATCGGCAAAATACAGTTAAGGAAGGCTATACACAGCTTTCTATCGGTATGTACCGCTCTAATAGCAGAACTTTATCACCAGCTTCTGAAATAGACTTATCAGATTTTGCTTGGACTATTTCTTTTGAATCTGACTTAATATCTGTTAAAGACGAAGAAATTACAGAAGAATTAAGCACAACAGTTACTTTGCCAAACGGTATATATAAAATTAGTGCAAAATCAAACGGTGGAAATCCTGATTATCCTAATCTGAATTTTTCAGGAAGCAAAACCGTTACTCTCGACGGAAATACTCAAAGCATATCTATTCCTGTATCCCTGACTAAAACAACAGGTGGTACAGGTACAATTTTTGCAGAGACATTAACCTTCCCAGAAATTTCCACGCGAGGATTTGTAACAGAAACAGATAACATCACTATGGATTACTCTGCCCAGCTTGTTAGTGTTAAAGATACATTAACAACCTTTCATCTCGACGAGTTAACTGTGAGTGGAACTACTCCACAGATTTACACACTTGCCTCAACAGAGATTCCTTCTGGTTATTACTATCTTGAATTGTATTGTAATGTATATAGTCAACCTATTTCATCTGATGGTAGTTCAATTTCCGCTGGTGGAGAGTTACTCAAATCAATCAAACTATACACACCCGATACTCTTATAGAAATTGCAGATGATGTAGAAACGGATATTACTAATATTAATATTTCAGAAAACTCAACTTACAAGACTTATTATGCAACTGTAGAAGAATCTAAATACAATGGTGTTTGGGCTAGTTATCCTGCAAACCTTAATACACTTCTTAAAAAACTGACAAGTACTACCGACTGGCACTATGCAACAATCTATATTACAGACACTCGTGAAAGCACTGCTGATAGTCTTGATATCAAAATTAATGCAGACAGTCTAGAATCCTATGTCAATCTTGATACGTCTAAAATTGAGCTTTATTTACAATTAAGTGATGGTAGTGTCGAAGAAGTTGGCACTATTCAAAAGTCACCGTATTCTAAAAAATACCCCGATAGAGGAATCTTTTCTTTAAGCGGAGCAGAGATTGGTCACTATAATTATGAATTTTTGCCGGGACAAAATGCCTCAGATGTTTTAATCAATGCTTCAGGAAGTATATACCGTTCAATAATTTTACACGATGGAATATCATTTATTTGGCCATTTGAATACAGTCCATATTTGAACTTAACTCTTGATCCTGCTGATGACTTTGATCCTTCAAAATATAATCCTACAAACAATTTGGCTTTAATACGCTTTGATTATATGACTGATGAGTTAAGTACATCTGATTTTAATTCCAATTCAATCAATTATATATCAGATGAATACGACGGTGGTTATATATATGCCCCATATCTGAATAAAGATAAAACAGAACTTTATCTTTTGCCAGCTACTCCAGACGGCGCAATTATCAATGTCGGAGATGCTATCCCTGACTTCTCTATTAGGGTTGGATATAACAGCACAAAAACTTATTCTTCTGAACAGCCATTCTACATCCAGAATGCTGATTTAAACCTTTACGCAATTGCAGACGACAACAAGAGTTTTGCCACAGGAACAACCTTTGTATGGTTAATTAACAATTATGAGATTGATGGCGATTCTATTAATTTAACAACAGCAACAGAGGCGTTGAATTCAAGCTCAAATACATTACAGTGTATTGCATTCTGTGGAGACAGCATTAAATCTGAAAGCTTTACTCTTACTGCTGTTGAGCCTGTTAATAGTGGTATTTTAATATATCCTTCTATTTCTAGTTATGATTCTTCTTTGGCTTATTCAATTGAAGACTACAACACAATTAGCAATGAAGCGTCTCCAAGTAGTGAGATAAATTGCGAAGATCTTAATTTAGTCACAATTTATAAAAACAACCAATTAATCTATTATTACGATAATGCACTTAGTTCAACTCTTAATGGAACAATATGTAACGATTTGGACGTTAGTAAATTAAACTATTATGCTCTAACTGACTCACTATATTTTACAAATAGAGTCGATAACCTTTATAACTTCTACAGAATAAAAAATGTAACTAACAAATCTAATTTAACTTCAAGTGATATTGACCTTATTTGTGCTATTGACATAGAAGATATTAATGCTCCTACACAAATTAGATTCACAGATGATTATGTAGTATCAGTTACAAATAATGATCTTGCAGGCGCAAATCTCTTAACATACACATACAATTGTACCATCTATAAAAATAATCCAGAAGCAGAAGAACTTAATGATCGTTGTAATGAAATTTCTACAATTACACTGGACTTTTCTACTCTCGGAGCAAAAAATCTCACTATTCAAGACTTAATCATAAACGAAAAACACAATGCAGCCTTTGTTTTGATTAAGGATTATAGCAATACCTATGATGGTTATGCAGATGACTCAGAGGCAACCATTTATAGTCGTGGAGGTTTATTAAGAATTCCATTAAATACAGAAACCAGCACAATCATTGTTACTGCAGATAATTTGATTGGTTGGGATACTAATCAAAATGAATTTACCTGTGTTTATTATCAAGTTGATAGAAAACTCACCTTTACAGGCTCTTGTGATCAAACTTCAACAAATTTCAATGCACCTCAAAAATTTGTAGCAATACGTGATGACGAATTAGTTATAGGTGAAAATGGATTATATTTTACTCAGGGTGAAAATGTTATTAATATGACAAAAAAATCAAGAATCATGACATACGATCTTGAAAATGATGAATTAATTCTAAAAACTGATTTAGACGATAATTCAATTTACTATGATGATGACACTTATTGGTCAGGTTGGCTTTCCGATTAATCACCATCCGTAATTTATGGGGGCTGTCCAAAAAGAAAAGTTTGCGGTGGTTGAGGTTCTCGAAACCACCAGATATAGTGTAAATGGTCATTTCGACAGGCTCAAT
>CADBSK010000093.1 GCA_902797305.1 uncultured Spirochaetaceae bacterium
CAAACTAGTTTGCGGTTTTGATAAGCCGTTTTTGCGACTGGGAGCCATTTTTGTAGGCAGAACAGTTTATAATGCGGTTGCCCTGTGATTTTCGTCCAATATCTTTTTTATTATGTTGTTTTTAGATAGAATACAGACATGCAAAAGCAGATTACTATAACGGTTTTTCCGGAACAGGAAGGCAATTTAAAATTAATTGAACAGAAGATTTTTGAAAGCCTTAATAAAGAAAATATACGGAAACGAGAACATAAGCTTAATTATGTTTTTGTAAAAAAATCCATTGATGCCCGTCGAGGACAAGTTAAGATTCATCTTAGATATAATGTTTTTATTGATGAAGAACCTTGCGATCCTCAGACAAATTTTCTTCCTGCATGGAAAAAAGCAGATGGCTCTGCTACCGGCGGAGTGCTAAAATCTGTTGTAATAATTGGTTCCGGACCTGCAGGACTTTTTGCAGCACTAAGACTTTTAGAATCAGGAATAAAACCTATAATTGTTGAGCGTGGACAAGAAACTCACCAGCGCAAAATTGATATTGCAAAAATAAGTACACAAAAACTTGTAAACGGAGACTCAAATTACTGCTTTGGCGAAGGTGGCGCGGGAACATTCAGCGACGGAAAACTTTACACCAGAAGCAACAAACGTGGTAACATCAACAAATGTCTCCAGATTTTTGTTCATTTTGGAGCAAATCCTAAGATTCTTACAGATGCACACCCTCATATTGGTACAGAAAAACTCCCAGGAGTTATAAACGCAATCAAAGATTTTATAAAAGAAATGGGCGGCGAGTTTTATTTTAATTCCCGTTGTGTTGATTTTATAAAAGAAAACAATGCCATTTGCGGCGCGATAGTGCAAAATGTTTTAACAGGAGAAAAGTCTGAAGTTCGCGGAAATAAAGTAATTCTCGCCACAGGTCACAGTGCTAATGATATCTACGAACTCCTTGCCCGCACAGCCCCTGAATCTCTCGAGGCAAAAACATTTGCCATGGGAGTTCGTGTCGAACATCCTCGTTCTCTTATCGACAACATCCAGTTTCATGGTAAAACAGAAGGAATGGCTGCTGCAGAATACAAACTAGTAACACAGGTTCAAGAAAGAGGGGTTTACTCTTTTTGCATGTGCCCAGGAGGCTTTGTTGTTCCAAGCGCTACAGCTCCAGATCAGATAGTAGTAAATGGAATGAGTGCCAGCGGCCGCAACAGCCAGTGGTCAAATTCGGCAATAGTCGTAGAAACCAGACCAGAAGATATTCCTCAGGAATTTATACAAAAAGCAAAAGACAAAGGAACCCCAGTTCTTGCAGGACTTTTATATCGCACCTGGCTGGAACAGGAAACAAAAACTCACGGACAGGCTCAAAAAGCGCCTTGTCAGGTTCTAACAGACTTTCTTGAACACAAAGACTCCTTAGAGATTCCAAAAACTTCTTACACACCTGGAATTGTGCCAAGCAGACTGGATCAGTGGCTTCCGCCTCAAATAGAAAACCGCCTAGAACAAGCATTTAAAGATTTTGACAAAAATATGAAAGGCTTTATTTCAGATCAGGCTCTTTTAATTGCAAGCGAAACCAGAACAAGTACTCCAGTCCGAATTTTACGGGACAAAGACACTCTCGAATCAGTTATTCTAAAGGGATTATATCCTGCTGGAGAAGGAAGCGGATACTCAGGTGGTATCGTAAGTTCTGCTATGGATGGCGAAAAATGCGCCGATAAAATCGCTGGTTTAAAATGAAACCTTTAATCGTTGCAACAACTCTTTTAATTGAAACTTCTCCTCAAGCGTTACCTCTTGGAGCAGCCTGTATTGCAAGCAGTATAAAACATCACCCGCTGACAAAAGATAAATTCGAAGTAAAACTGATTCCGGTCAGCAAAGAAGAAAAAGGCTATCAGAACTGCCCGGCTGAAAAAAAAATACAATACATCGTAAATAAACTCTTGCAGCATGGACAGCCAAAATATGTTTTATTCAGCGTATATGTCTGGAACCACAAGGAACTGGAACAGGTCAGCATTGAATTAAAAAAACAGAATCCAGATGTGATAACAATTGCGGGAGGACCAGAAGTTACAGCAAATCCTGTTGCTTTTAATGGATTTGATTTTACAGTTAGCGGAGCAGGAGAAATTGCAAACCCTCTTTTAATCAGCGAATTAGAAAATGGAACCTTTGATTCTAAAAATCTAATTCAGGGCGTTTATACACCTAAAATTCAACAAAATCAAAGTGGATGTTTAAGAGCTTCTACCCCTAACCTTCAGGAACTTTCTTCTCCTTATCTTGACGGAACCCTTGATGTAAGCGATTACGGAGGAGCCCTTTGGGAACTTGCCAGAGGCTGCCCGTTCAAATGTTCATATTGTTACGAATCAAAAGGCGAAAAGAAAATCCAATATTTTCCAATTGAACGCATTCAAAAAGAACTTGAACTGTTTAATCAGAAAAAAATCAGTCAGGTCTTTGTCCTGGACCCGACTTATAATGCAAATAAAAAAAGAGCAAAGGAACTTTTAGATTTAATCGCAAAAAAGGCACCTGGAATGTTCTTTTACTTTGAAGCAAGAGCTGAATTTATCGACAGAGATTTAGCAAAAGCATTCACAAAAATTCCTTGTGCACTGCAATTTGGCCTTCAAAGTGCAGACCCGGAAGTATTACGCCTTGTTAATCGTACTCTTGATAAAAAAATATTTACCCGCAACATAGGCTATCTGAATGAAACCGGGGCGATATTTGGTTTTGATCTTATTTATGGACTGCCAGGAGATACCCTTGAAGGTTTTAAAAAGAGTATTGATTTTGCACTTAATCTTTATCCAAATAATCTGGAAACCTTCTGTTTGAGCGTCTTACCTGGTACCGATTTATACGAAAAAGCAAAAGATCTTGGCCTTACCTGGCAAAACGAACCGCCATACAATGTAACTCAAACCACCAGATTCAGTACCAAAGATTTGGCACATGCAAGAGAATTAAGCATTGCCTGCAACCTTTTTTATAACGACGGTAGAGCGGTTCCGTGGTTTAATACGATTGTAAAAGCCCTTCATATGCGACCTAGTATATTTATAGAAGAATTTTATTCCTGGCTAAACTCAAACCACAAGGAATATACAGAAAGCCATCAGAATTCCTGTCACATACCACATGTTGAAATTGAAAAATTACAGTGTGATTTTATAAAATACCTTTTTACAAAAAGACAAAAAGAAAGTCTTACACTGGCCGCATTAGATTTAATAAAAATAAACGGAGCTCTTAGTCGTTTGGATTCCGACGGAAAAGAACAAATCGTCCAACTAGACTACATTCCTGAAGAACTATTGAGCCCATACGCAACAGACCTTATTTTCTTTTCTAAAAATGCAAAAAAACGAAAGAGTTCTATTAAATTGAAATACAAGCACGGACATCTTGACATACATAGAATATAACATATATATTATAATAAAGGAGACTTCAATATGAAGAAATTTATTTTAGTGCTTGCAATCGCTTTTGCAGCAATCAATGGAACTGTATTTGCTCAGGGAACAGAAGCTAGTTCTGACGAATACTACTCAATTAAAAACTTAATCACAACAGATTTATTCGAAAACTCTAGCGTGATTAAAGAAAAATCAGCTTCTTTGTCTACAGCACAGAAGGTAAGTCTTTACGATGATACAAAGAAAATGCCATGGCTTGCTTTTGGTCTTAACACAGTAGTTGGTTTTGGTATCGGTTCTTTTGTAAACGGTGATAAAGTTGGTGGTAGAAACCAGTTAGTTGGAGAAATTCTTGGTTACTCATTTTTAGGTCTTGGATATGGTCTAGAAATTGCAGCAGGAATAAGAGCTGCAAACTATGTATCTGATAGTATTAATTCTGGTAGTAGTAGCTATACAAATATTGATACCACATCAGAGATTCTTATGGCAACCGGCGTAGGATTAATGGTTGGCGGAGGAATCGCTTTAACTGCATATCATATCTATGGTATTGTTCGTGCATTCACATTTACTGCAAACTATAATGAAGAACTCCAGAAATCACTTGGTATCACTAGCAATCAGGTAACTGTTGTTCCAGTTCTTGACTTTAAGAACCAGAATTACGGTTTCGCTGGTGTAATCCAGCTCTAATAACAGACTAAAATATCCTAGTCTTTTAGAGTAATCCATATACCGGCACCGTGACTTGGCGTGTTATACGCTGTTATGGTGCCGTTCATACTGTTTACAATTGTTCGGGCAATACTTAAGCCCAATCCGCTTCCACCAGCCTTT
This sequence comes from uncultured Spirochaetaceae bacterium, assembly GCA_902797305.1. Lineage (GTDB taxonomy): Bacteria > Spirochaetota > Spirochaetia > Treponematales > Treponemataceae > Treponema_D. Next base: position 4,293 of record CADBSK010000093.1, read on the forward strand.
CTTGTATGACTTAAATCCTGTCTAAAAAATCTTTCAAATACGTGTTCAATAGAATCCGGATCAAAACCTTTTCCGTTATCTTCTAAAGTTAAAACAACCGTATCCTTTTCTTTATGTGCACATACAGTTAAAACCGGTTTGCGACATGAACCGTCTTCTTCGATTACCGCTGAGGTGTATTTTATGCTGTTACTAATTACAACCGTCAAAACCTGATGCAAGAGTTCCTCATCAGCAAGAACTGACTGTGTCTTCTCACAGTCTCCAATGATAAACTTACAACCTTCACACAGGCTTTCTGTTTCTGTTTTTATTCGTTCATATAATTTATAAATATTTACATAAACCAATTCAGGCTTTATTCGTCCGCTCTCTAATCTGGACATCTGCAAAAGATTTTCTATAATTGCCTGCATACTTTTTGTTTCGCCTATTATAGTTGCAAGGGATTTTTCCAGTTGTGCCGGGTCATCTTTTCCCCAGCGCCTGAGCAGATTAGCCTGTCCCAAAATTACAGCAACTGGGGTTTTTAATTCATGGCTTACATCGCTTGTAAACTGCCTCTCTCTGTCAAAATCCCTTTTTAATTTAGCAAATAAATCATTAAATGTAGCTGCAAGTTCATCAAGTTCATCATGATGAGAACTAACAGGAAGCTGACTTTCAAGATTCTCGCTGCTTATTTCTCTGGCCGCATGAGTCATTTTTACAACTGGAGAAAGAGTGTGCCTTGTAAGAAACAATGAAACAAAAAACGAAATAAATAAAATTGGAAAAAAGGCAATTGCTACAACCTTAGGAATCTGCTGATTCATCTGCCTTGTTGAGTCCGTATCCATATTTACACATGTTTGTATTGTGATATTTTTTTCTTTGTAAAAACTTGATTTTGAAAAGTAGAGAATATTTAAATCACCGTCGATAAAGTAGTTCTTTGCTATATATGAACGGCTTTTACTACCCGTTAAAGGCAATAATGGCAAAAACGGATCATTTGTAGAAATAACAGATGGCTCTTGACCCTCATTTTGGGACCATACAACATAAGTAATGTAATAAGGAAGGGAAAAATCAAACTGTTCATCAGAGAGTTCTTTTTCTATACGAAGTGCACACTCCTGTAATTCCTGATTTTTCTCAGAGCGTACTTGTACTCCAACTACAATGCTAAAAGCAACGCTCAAAACCAAAACAGCCAGTGTCACAAAAATCGTAAAGCGAAGTGCCAGACGGGCACTTGCAGATTTTGCTATTTTATTTGTCATTGAGATTTTCCATCAATCATCATGTATCCGGCTCCGCGAACAGTCTTTATGTACTCTTCTTTGGATACATTATCTATCTTAGAGCGTAAATATCCTACATATACATCAATTGTATTTTCATCTATAAAGTGGCCCTTTCCCCAGATTGCATCTATAAAAGCATCTCGGCTAATTACCTGATTTTGCTTTTCCATAAAAAGCTTTAACATCAAAAATTCTGTTTTAGAAAGCGTCAGCACCTGGCCGGAGAGAGTAACTTTCATACTTTCTGGAATCATCTCTAATTCCCGGTTTGTAAGTTTTGAAGAGCCTCCCTGAGGTGCAGCAGAACGTCGTAGAACAGCACGCATTCTTGCCAAAAGCTCTTCGATTTCAAATGGCTTTGGAATATAATCGTCTGCACCAGCGTCGAGACCGTTTACACGGTCGTATGTTTCTCCTCGTGCAGTCACCATAATTACAGGCGTAGAACTTGTCTTTCTGATTCGGCGTAAAACTTCAAGACCACTCAGTTCAGGAAGCATCACATCCAGCAATATTAAATCAGGATTAAAACTTTCAAAAAGTTCCAGAGCCTCACGGCCCGTTGCAGCAACACTGGTTTCAAAACCTTCGTGTTCAAGTTCCAGCTTTACAAAATCACTGATTCCTTGATCATCTTCTACGATTAAAATCTTTTCCATTCTATTTTAGTTCCTTTGAAAATGATGGGATGGCTTTTCCATCATAGGTTTTTACATTCTGAACAGTTACACGGCATGGTAAATTTATATTTGTTAATACACGAGCAACAGTTCCTTCGCGATTAAAAGAAATTTTTGTGTTTGACGGTTTACCGTTTATTAAAAAATTAGAAGAAGTAAAAGTTCTTGGATCTACTGCTCCAGAAAACCTTACATCAATTATTAATCCGTTTTCTGATTTTTGCGCACCGATTCCCTGTACAACAACAGTCTTTTCTGTACCACTTGTACGCTGTCCCCGGTATGACTGAGATTCCACAGGAGCAAAATTTGGTCTTTGCTGGGCATAGCAAAATAATGAGGAAAATAACATTATTAATATAAGAAGCTTATTTTTCACACTTCAATTATAAAGCAAACCAAAAGCTTTTTGAAGAATTAAATAATAAGAGTTTTCTTATGTTTGAGTAATAATCAGCTTTTTTGCTAAATATTTTATCTGGTATTATCTATTTTCTCGGTTTTTGAGTATATCAATAATATCAGTTATCTGATATTTTCTAAATGTAATTTTTTTAATTAGAGGCTTTTTATGGATAAACGTCTTTTAACAATTCAGGATATTTCTTGTGTAGGTCAATGCTCTATTACAGTTGCATTACCAGTAATTTCTGCCTGCGGAATAGAAACTGCCATTTTACCAAGTTCAGTTCTTTCTAATCATACAGCTCCAGGCTTTAGTGGATGGACATTTTGCGATTTAACAGATGAAATGCCAAAAATTCTTGCTCAATGGAACAAACAGAACATTGACTTTGATGCTTTTTACACAGGATATGTAACACAGACACAGATTCCTCACATTTTGGAAATTATGAAAAAAGCTGCACGTCCCGGAGCTCTTAAGATTGTAGATCCTGCAATGGCTGACAACGGAGTTTTATACGCAGGCTTTGCACCTGATTTTCCAAAAGAAATGGCAAAACTTTGTCAGGTTGCAGATGTAATTTTACCAAACCTGACTGAAGCATGTTTTCTCTTAGGTATTCCATATAAAAAGGAATTTACTAAACCTGAAATAGAAGAAATTGCAAAAGGACTACGTAAACTTGGAGCAAAAAATGTAATTTTAACTGGAGTAAGCTTTGAAGCCAATAAACTCGGTTGTGCAGTCTACGATGGAAAAGATTTTAATTATTACTTTACAGATAAGATTAATGTAAGTATGCACGGAACAGGCGATGTATATGCCTCTGTCTTTACAGGAGCTTTATTAAGAGGAAAATCTCTCTTTGAAGCTGCAAGTATTGCCTGTGATGTTGTAGTGGAATCAATAAAGAAAACTATAGACGATAAAGATCACTGGTATGGAGTTAAATTTGAAAAGGCAATTCCATATCTGGTAAGCAGACTAAATTAATTCTTTTATCTAAGAATTCTCTTACCTTTCTCTCATTTTACTCTCATGTACCCGCTCTTGCCCTGTGATATATTTTAATCATCAGGACGAGAGAGATACAAGAAAAACAAATGACCGAGAGGTAAGCGTATGAAAAAGACAATATTTGCAATTGCATTAATGACAGTAGTAATTGGTGGAACTTCTTTTGCAGCAAACTATCAGGACTATCTAAAAGAAAATAGTGTAACCCTTTACAAAAAAGCTGAAACCAATAACCGCCCTGGTGAAAAAAAGACAATCATTGTAGAAACAGTAAAACCATCTAAGCCAGTAGTTGTAAAACCATCAAAACCGGTTTGCGGTAAACCAGTATCAACTAAACCCGTTTCAACCAAGCCAGCAAAGACTGATGAAAAGGTTACTTATTGCTCAATTTGCGGACACTACCATCCGGAAGTAAAAGACAGTAATACTAATCATCATCATCACAATCATCATAAAGCTGATAACACCGCTAAAAAAACTCATCACAAGCCAAACAGAACACCATCTGGTAAGACTACAAACAAGACAAATTACCAGGTAAAGAGCGATAGCTTGCAGCCAAATGTAGATGTAATCGTCTATGTAAATGGTTCTAAGCCATCGCAGAAAAAATAAGGATTTTGTAACCAGGACTCTCTACACGGTCCAGGCAAGATCAGTTACTAATACCCCTTAGGGCTCAAGCCGTCGTTGACGGGGAGAGCCCACTTTTTTTATTCCAGTTCTGCAAGTTCTTCCCAACGCTCGTATTTCTGAGTTAAGGCATCGTTTACAATAGCGTACTCACGGTTCAATTTTTCATAATCAACGGACTGGCCGCCTGACATCTGCGACTCCAGAGAAGTTTTTTGTTCTTCAAGTTCTAGAATTTCCTGTTCCAGAGATTCAAATTCTTTTTGTTCCTTAAAAGTTCTTTTCTTTTTTTGTGATGGTACAGGCTCTGTTTTAGATATCTCTATTTTCTTTTCTTCGCGTTTAGTTTCTCGTTGTAAAAGTGCCTGCTCCCGTTTTTTTTCTTCCCTGTATTCAATATATTCAGAACATTTACCCACAAATCCGCTTATAGAACCGTCTTCTTCCAGAATAAAAAGAGTGTCAGCAACCTTATCCATAAAATAGCGGTCGTGACTTACGATTAAAAGACAACCTTCGTACTGGAGTAAAAAATCCTCCATAATGTTCATTGTAAATATATCAAAATCGTTTGTAGGTTCATCAAGAATCAAAAAGTTTGGATTTGACATTAAAAGTCGAACCAGAAACAGCCGTTTTCTTTCGCCACCGCTCAAACTGCTCAACGGAGAATGCTGAATTTTTCCTTCAAAACCAAATTCATTCAAAAACAAGCCTGCACTTAAAGTTTTACCATCGTTGCGGGTAATATATTCTGCAGCTTCTTTCAGATAATCAAGAACGGTCATATTAAGGTCTTTAAATTCCGGATTCTGATTGTAATAACCAAAAACCGTATTAACGCCAACCGTAACAGTTCCTGTATCCGGCTTTATTTTATCTGTGATTATATTTAAGAAAGTAGATTTTCCACTTCCATTATCTCCAAAAACCCCGATTCTCTGTCCCTTTGTAAAAGTATAAGAAAAATCTTTTAAAACTGGAACAAAGTCCTTTTGATCACTGGAAACATAACCTTTTGCATAGGATTTAGAAATATGTTCCAGCTCCAAAACTTTACCACCGAGGCGACGACCTTTAACTTCGAATGTAAAACCTTTTGCTTCTGTAAACTTTTCTCGATTTATGAGCTGCATGTCACGCTGAATGCGGGCTTTTGCCTTTGTTCCTCTTGCGCAAGGCCCACGCATAAGCCAGTCCCTTTCAAAGCGTAGAACGGATTCAATTCGGCGGTCAGTGTTCTGCTGAATCTCAGCTTCAATTTCTTTTTTTTCAAGATAGGTAGAATAATTACCCTGATAAAGTTTAATTTTCTTATGGTCGATTTCGTAAATATTGTTGCAAACCGCATCCAAAAAATACCTGTCATGAGTTACCATCAAAACAGTTCTCTGTGTGTCATGCAAATAATTTTGAAGCCATGTAATAGTCGTAATATCAAGATGATTAGTCGGTTCGTCCAGCAAAAGAAGTTTTGTATCTTCTACAAGAACCTGTGCCAGAGCCACCTTTTTAATCATACCGCCACTAAGAGTTCCCATCTTGCGGCTCATATCTGTAATTCCCAGCGTAGAAAGAATAGAAGAAACCTGGCTCTCATAATTCCAGAGATCCTGTTTTTCCATCAGTACATTCAGTTCATCATACTTTTTTTGAACGCTGTCTGAATAATTTTGGCCCAGATCCTGGCACACCTGCATAAACTCAGAAATAATCTTAAGTTTTGGAGAATTACTCTTAAAAATATGTTCACGGATTGTATCTTCTTTCTGAAAAACCGGATTCTGAGGCAAAAAAGAAATCCCTGCTTCTTTATTGATTACTACTGTGCCCTCGTCTGGTGGAAGGACGCCTGCAATCGTGTTCAGCATGGTAGATTTACCAGTTCCATTGCGACCAATTAAAGCAGCCTTGTCCCCTTCGTCCATACCAAAGGTTACCCCTGTAAAAAGAGGTTCTTCTCGCCCAATTTTAGCCAAATTATTAATAGAAAGAATATTCATAAAACTTCAGTTAATTATTTTATTGTTTTTTTAGTTATTTTTTCTTGGAACAAAATACCAGAATGGAGCCGGATAAACCTGAACCTTACCAGTGGCAATTCCTGCTTCTGCAGAACGAGGAAACTCTTTTACAAGCGCATCTGCATACATTTTTTCGTTTGTAACATACCACAAAGTAAGCAAAACAGAAGGTTTTACACTGCTCATAGAAGGAAATTCAAGATAAGCCTTGAGCATTGCAAGGGGCTCAAGAGTTTCTTCATATTTTTCTGCTTTACTTAGTGCGCACCATTGTTCGTACAGTTTAATTGTAGCCTGAATTTCCGGGTTCTTACTATTTCTTACTGCGCTGTTAAGATAATTTTCGGCAGTTTCATACTCACCAACGCTTAGAGCACAGCGAACCGCATCGATAACCAGCTGCTCGCTGGATTTTTTTGTCATACCTTCTGCGCTTGTCGCTGTAATTCCCGCTGCAGCTACATAAGACTTTATTGCATCGCTGTAAAGGCAAACTGATTCCTGCAAAGTTCCCAAAAAGGCATAGGTTGCTCTTTTTTCAGAAGGAACAGTCAATGTCTTTACCTGGGACTGCACGTATTTTATGGCTTCTTCAGGATTGGCCTTGCTGACAGCATTTTCTGATATTTGAAGGGCTGTTAACTCCTGACAAAATGCACCCGCCGAAAACAAAAAAGATAATAATATAACAGTTAAAGTTTTTTTCATAGAGTTACCTCAACAGTCTTTTCATCAGGGGTATCTTTACTTTCTTTATTTTCTTTGCTCTGTTTTTTTGCAAGTTTTTCCTGTTTTATGCGTTCTTTTTCTTCTTCTTTAGCCTGCTTTTCAAGAAGTTTTGCCTGCTTTTCCTGCTCCTTTTGAGCTTTTACTTCTTCTGCCTGCTGTCTTTTTAAAACTTTTTGCTCAGCTGCCTTTTGAACATCTTCCTTGTCTCGTTTCTGAGCTCGTCCTAAATAACAAATCGGAATTGCAACAAGAATTCCAATTACAAATGAAAAAACGATTGTAAACATGACAGGGACATCTTTAAATGTATGAAAAAGAATATTTACATCGCACTTGTTATCAAGATTAAAACCTGCAAAAAATGCAAGAACAACAATCCCTGCTATAAAGCCAATTAATTTCCCTATCATATTTCCTCCACAGCGATTATTCGCTTATTTTACCTTTGAATGTATGACCATTTAATGCGGTAATTTCTACCTGAACAAATTTTCCAATTGTTGATTTTGGAGCAACAAAGCTTACTTTTTCGTTTCGGCTTGTTTTACCCAAAAGTTCATCTGGATTGTCACGAGTTACGCTTTCAACAAGAACTTTTTCTACCCGGCCAACCTGTTTTTTCATTTCTTCATCTGTATGAATCAATTGCAAGTCGATTATCTTCTGAAGGCGTTCCTTGCGGATTTCTTCTGGTATCTGAACCCAGCTGGCAGCAGGAGTACCTTCTCTTGGATTGTAATAATACATCATAGCAGATTCATATCGGATATCATTCATCAAATCCAAAGTATCCTGAACGTCCTGCTCTGTTTCTGTCGGAAATCCCATCATAATATCAGTGGTCAAACTTACCCCCGGAACTCTTTCTTTGATTTTGTGAGCAAGTTCCAGATAATGCTCGCGGGTGTAGTTACGGTTCATCTTTTTTAAAACTGCTGTTGAGCCATGCTGTACAGGAAGGTGAATATGTCTGCAGATAACTTCTTCTTTTGCAATAACATCAATTACATCATCAGAAAAATCTTTTGGATGACTCGAACTAAATCTTACCCAGCCAATTCCGCTGGTTGTCTTTTTTATGTGGTTAGCGCATATCTGCAAAAGGTCTGCAAAATTTAATACCGGTTCTCCTCGGCGAGCAGGATAACGCATCTCTTCTATCATTGCCCGCTCCTGTTCATCGGCAGGGAGTTCTCCCCTGTAAGAGTTTACGTTCTGGCCCAAAAGGGTTATATCCTTTACCCCATATCGATTTAAGGTATCAAGTTCTTTTAGAATATCGATTACAGAACGGCTAATCTCACGACCTCTTACATAAGGAACAATACAGTAGGTACAAAAGTTATTACATCCATGCATGATTGGAACAAAGGCTTCAAAATGACCTTTTTCGTAACTCGTAGGTGCAAACTGATATTTTTCTGTATTATCAAGAGGTACTGCTTCACGTTTTTCTTCTACCGCTGTAATAATATCTCCAAAATGATGCTTTGCAAAAGTTCCTACAACATAATCTATGCAAGGCCAGTCTTTTTTTACGCTGTTCAAAAGGCGTTCTGCCATACAGCCCATAAACACGATTGTAAGCGGTTTAGGTCCGTCTTTAACATACTCTACGGCTTCTTCCATAAACTTTGCTTTGGCATCAGGACGGCACTCTCGAACTTTTTTTAAGCCGGTAAACCAGCCAAGTCGACCATAAATTCGGTCTTCCGCAGACTTGCGCACAGAACAAGTATTAATTACAACAAGGTCTGCAACCTGAGCACTAGCGGCTTCTGTCCATCCCCTGCTTATAAATAACTGTTCAACTGCTGCACTTTCTGCGATATTCATTTCGCAGCCATAAGTTTCAAAAAAGTATGTCATAATGTTCTATTATAAAAGAATGGGATAGTTAGGGCAACGGTCTGAATGGGCCTTAAAAGACACTTGATGCCCCCTTAAAGGGCACTTCAATAATACTTCTTCGCCGTAAACTGGAGTTCAAACTTGCCGTCATGCAAGGTGCATAGATTTATTCCGCAGTTAGGGATTTTTGTTTCTGCAAAACGGCTTATGTCCCAGTCCAACATGACTTTTAACAAGCCCCGGACTACGCCGCCATGACAGACAATCAAGACATTTTGATTTGAATTTTCTTTTTCCAGGGTAATCAAAACTTCATTCAAAAACGAAGAAAGTCGTCCAAAAAACTCGTCGTAAGATTCGGCACCGAGCTCGGCTACAAAATTTTCCGGATCCAAAAACCAGTTCCTTAGATTTACAAACTTGGGGTTTACCTTTAATTCGTCAAAAGTAACGCCCTCCGCCTGGCCAAAACAGTATTCCCGGATTCTTTTATCAACAATTACAGGCGCCTTGCTGTATTCGTTCATGTATTCCGCAGTTTTGAGGGCCCTCACCAAAGGACTAGAATAAATTACATCAAATTTAATGCCGTCCTTTTCCATGTTGGCAGCAGTGACTTTTGCAAGCTCCTCCCCGTTTTTATTTAAAGGAATATCCGTAGTTCCCTGAAGGCGCTTAATTGTATTCCAGTCTGTTTCGCCGTGACGCATAAAATAAACGTTCATCTTAGTCCTGTCCGTTAAATTCTGTATAGGCGTAGGCATTATGAAAATGGATTGATTCTTCGTTTTCGCATTCAACGCTGAACCACTTAAAACCCATTTCTTTTAAGACAAGATATACTTCTCGCACAACATCTTCTACAAAGCGGGGATTTTCATAGGCATGTTCTGTGACAAACTTTTCGTCCTGTCTCTTTAGAACAGAGTACAATGGACTGGAAGCACTTTCTTCAATTTTTGTGATTACATCTTCAATCCAGAAAAAGTCTGTATACAAAAGCTTTACGCGAACAGTTCCTCGCTGATTGTGAGCCCCGTACTCGCTTATTGCCTTGGAGCAGGGACAGAGAGTTGTAATAGGAACTTCGATATTCACAAAGAATTTGCGCTCATCACCGTCCGCTTCTTCTCCCGAAAGAGAACCCACCTGCCCCTCATAGGAGCATTTGTATTCCATTATGCCCTGAGCCTGACTTACAGGAGCGTTTTTTTCTATAAAATATGGAAAAACAATCTTGCCGTAGGACTGTTCAGCATTGAGAACAGTTTTAATTTCTTCAAGCATATCAAAAAAATGCTGCATGCTTATGTCGCGGTGATACTTGTGAAAAACCTGAATAAAGCGGCTCATGTGAGTGCCCTTAAAATTGTGCGGAAGGTTAACATACAAATCCACATTTGCCGTTGTATGCTGCTGCTTTTTATTCTTATCTAAAACCGTAACCGGGTATTTTACCCCTCGTACACCAACTTTTTGCAAAGGAACTTCTCTTGTATCTTCTTCATTCTGTATATCGCGCATAGCTTATCTTACCTTAAATCCTATTCTTCTGCCACCCGATAATCCCAATTATGTTTTGGGTAACGGCCTTTCATTTCTTTGCAGATTTCAATCCAGGAACCAGACCAAAAGCCCTGTAAATCTGTCGTTATCTGAAGCGGCCGGCTTGCAGAACTTAAAAGTTTTAATAGAACAGGGAAACCGCAAATCTTTGGAGTTGTAAAGCACCCAAAAATCCGCTGAATTATTACCTCTATCTCAGGACGAACGGTTAAACCCTCTTCTGTACGGGCGGTGCGCACATAATTAACTTTTACTTTGCGCCCGTTTTCCAGAATCAGCATCTCAGGAACATTTTTATCGATTGCAGCGCCGTCTAAATACCAATAAAGCGCATCGTATACGGTTTCTTCTGTGAGTTTTGTAAGCCCCGACATAAAAGGACTCAGCCAGACCTCCGCATTTGATGCAATTTCTTCTATACTAAAGGCCTTTTTTTGAGTACATGCGTAAAACTCTGCACGGAGCAAAAGCAACTGAGTTTTTTCGTTCAAGGGGAGCGATTTTATTCCCTGAGTTTGAATCAGATTAACCCAGGCCCTAGCAAAATCCTCCGGTGCAGGAACAAGTTTTTTCTGCTCCAGGACAATTTCTCCAAAGCACTTTTTTTGAAAGCGAACAAGCTTGCCATTTTCAAAATTACATTCATCCCGGAGCTCCGATTTTTCTTGCAGCCAGGCTTCAAACTCTTTTCCCTCTAAGGTCTCAAAATTGAATATGGTGCTCTTTTTTTCGCCAATACTTACTTCTGGAGCGCAAATCCACTCTGGACTTGTCTTGCAGGAAGAATGAAGAAAGGCTTTTCGTCCCATGGCAAACTGATACTCGGCGGCAGAAGGGTCTCCTCCACCGAGAGAGCCCCCATCACTCACCTTATGAGCGACGCGATCAGCAAAACCGTACAAAACAGGAATCTTTACCCGGGCAACAGAGGCACTTTCACCACCACCGGCACTTACCCCCGCAATCGAGACCCCCTCTCCTGCACCAGCCGCACCACCGCCAATGCCATCTCCCCTCAAAGTCCTATCTCCAACCCAAAGCCCCTTCACACCCAAGAGCCTCTTTTCCAAATCCTCCAAGAACCGCTTTTGCATCTCAGGCGCACTTTTTGCATATTGAGAATAGACCAGTACCAGAGCCAGCGACCCAGGCAAATAAGAAAGGGCAATTCCCGCAAGTCGAGAATGCAGAGGAAGCATAAGACTAGCCTTTCCCAGTTTAGTTATCTTATTCTGCCCGTCCAGAAATCCCAGCTGCTTAAGCAAGAATACGCTGGCATTCCAGGAAGATTTAGAAGGAGCCGTCAAAAAAGATATCTTATTAAAATCCGTGATTCCACGTTCTGCACATTCCAACACAACAGAACACAAGTCCCCCCTTAAAATCTCCGGTTCCAGTTCTTTTACGAGAGGTTCGTTTTTGCTCCAGAGACGGATACATCTCCCTTGCTGAACGCGCCCCGCACGACCTGCTCTCTGCTTTGCATTAAATTCACTTTCTTTTTGAGTAACCAGCTGATTCAAGCCGGTGCCGAGATTGAGCTTATTAATGCGACAAAGCCCACTGTCCACAACCGCTTTTACATCAGGAATTGTCACAGAAGTTTCTGCAATTGCGCTGCTAAGAATTATCCGCTTTTTTCCACTCGGGCACGGAACCAATGCCTTTTTCTGTTCATCCAATGTTACAGAGGAATGAAGAATCTGGACCTCAACCTCCGGCTCGTCCTTAAAATAGTCCTGCAAATACTCCTCGGACCGCCTGATTTCTGCAATCCCCGGCAAAAAGGCTAGCACCGTCCCACCAGAAATTGCATCTATTTCGCTGATGACTTCTTTTTCCAAATCCCTGTCAGAATACTCCACCGTAACAGGAAATGTCCGCCCCGGAACCTCATAAATCTCTGCCCCGCCAAGGTACTCGCTTATTTTTTGTGCATTTATGGTTGCACTCATCACAATAAGGAACAAATCCTCCCGCACTTCCATGGCTTCTTTTATAAAAGCAAGTGCCAGATCCAGATTTATCCCGCGCTCATGAAACTCATCCAGAACAACAACGCTTACATCCTCCAGAAGGGAATCTTCCTGCAATTTTCTAATCAGAACAGACTCAGTCATAATAAGCAGCCGAGTCTTAAAGGAGCTCTTGCTCTCCAGGTGAATTTTATATCCGACAGTCCCGCCGCATTCTTCTTCCAGGAGAGAACTGATTCTGTTTGCACCACCAAGAACCGCAATTCGGCGGGGCTCCGTCATCAAAATCTTGCCCTCAAAATGCTTAAGCAATCCCAAAGGAAGAACAGTAGATTTTCCCGCCCCAGTTTCTGCCGTCAAAACAAGACTTCGGCACTTGCTGTTTTTGAGAGAATCGCAAATTTTATCTAAATATTCTGTAATCGGAAAGCTTTCTATACTTTTGGGGTAGTCCATTTATCTTCTCGTTTTGTTTGTAAATTCCAACTTTTGCCCTTATAATTTTTATCATACTGATAGTGAGACTGTGTCACCAACAGGAGGAAACCATGGCAAAAAAGACCTTTATTCATCCGGCACCAAAATATATTATAACATTACTTCACTGGTGGGAATTCTGTTTTGCCTTTCTTATTGGTGGAATTGAAATTTATTTCAGCAAGAACGTTTTCTCTTCTTTCTCTGACCTCTTTAAATTAATGGCAATGCCACCACACATTTTTTACATCGTTCTCAATCTTCTTTTAATCTTTTTTGTAGACCGCAATCTTTCTCAAACTTTAATGAACTACGACGGTTCAGAAGCATCCTACAAAAAATGCGTCAAAGCCTATCAGGCTCACTGTACCTTTAACCTGTGGTCTCCTTATTTTATGGGCACTGGATACGTTTTCTGTATGTATCTTTCAGGAATGATGGCACACATCAAGTTTGGCTTTTTTGAACTTTTGTACATAGCAATTTTTTCTTCATGTCTTGTACCTACTTTCTTTTATAATTTATGGCAAAACAGTTATGACAGATGGCTTTCATTCTTCCCTATGAAAGAAGAAAAACCTCAAATCAAAATCAGCAAACGCCTTATGTCTACAACTTTCCTTTCCATAATTGGTATCGGTGCAAGCGTTATGAGTGCCATCTGCTCTACAATGTACAGATACAAACAGGATCCAACAATTCCGTTTACCGCAACCTTCTTTAGAATCTGGATTCCAATTTTTTTCGTTGGAATAAACTTTTCTATCGTAAACATGTGGCTTGTAATTCATAGCATTTCCACAAAAATCCGCAGTTTAAGCGCCCTCACCAAAGAAATTTCAAAAGGAAACTTTTCCGGTGCCCAAGAACCAATCCAGAGTCGCGATGAATTTGGTATCCTTGTTACAAACATCAACTTCTTCTTTGAAAGCATGAAAAAGCTCTTGCAAGGGGTAAATTCCAATGTTTCTTCTTCTGTAGAAATGAACACAGAACTTAACTCCAACATGGATGCCAGCAACCAGAATATCAAAACAATTATTAACAGCATCAATACAATCCAGAGCGATATTAACAATCAGGACGGAATTATTTCCAACACAATTAATGTTTCTAATGAAATTATTCAGAATATCCAGACTCTTAATGCCCAAGTTGACGACCAGAGTTCTTGTGTAGAAGAAAGTGCCGCAGCCGTACGAGAAATGATTGCCAACATCCAGAGCGTTACCAACATTTTGGAAAAAAATCAGGTTCAGGCTCAAAATCTCGATAAAGCCAGTACAGAAGGTCTCAATAAAGTAAATCAGGCCGCAAAACTTTCAGAACAGATTCTCGAAGAAAGTGCCGGCCTCATGGAAGCTTCTAACATTATCCAGAACCTTGCAGAACAGACCAACCTTTTAGCTATGAATGCCTCTATCGAAGCCGCTCATGCCGGTAAAGCAGGTCAGGGATTTAAGGTTGTTGCCAGCGAAATCCGAAAACTTGCTGAGCAGTCAAATGTACAGGGTAAAAATATTGGAGAAAGCCTTGATCACCTCAAAGAAGCCATTTACGGCGTTACCGAAAGTAACAAGCAGGTGCAGAAGCAGTTCAATGTAATTTTTGAATTATCTCAAAGTGTAAATCAGCAGGAAACCGTCGTACTCAATGCCATGCAGGAACAATCCGTAGGTTCTAACCAAATCATGGAAGCAATGCATCAGATCGACAGTGCGACCCAGCTTGTAAAAGACAGTTCCGTCAAAATGCGCCAGGGCGGTTCTTTAGTTCAGGAACATATGAACAAGCTCTCAACAACTTCTAAAAACATCACCAGCGCAATGAATCAGATTAGTCAGGAAACCAGCGACATCGTAGACGCCATCAAAAACGTAAATACTTCATCCCAAAAGTCCAACGATATGCTCAACACCCTGCAGGATGAAGTATCTAAATACACACTTTAATGGAAACAGGCTTAATTTCGAGTTTATTACAGGTTGCATTAAAATTGGCGCGAAGGAGACTTGAGGTGGAACGAAAACATTCTGTTTGTTGTTTGCCGCAAAGCGGCAAAGTAAATAGTTACTTTACAACAAACAGCATGTAGCGCTATATAGCGCGGTTTCGATTCCACACAAGGCGACTGGGAGCCAATTTTTATGTAGATTGCCTAAACTCGAATTTAAAGTGTATTCTCCGCTGCTTCCAGCGTGTTAAACATAAGCATTGCGATAGTCATAGGACCTACTCCACCAGGAACTGGAGTAATAAAACTTGCTGTATCCAGTAAATCATTGTAATCACAATCCCCAATCAGTCTAAAACCATTCTTTTTTGTGCTGTCAGGAATACGGTTTACACCAACATCGATTACAACGGCACCTTCTTTTACCATATCCTTTGTAACAGTATGAGGATGACCGCTGGCAGCAATAATAATGTCAGCCTGTCTTGTAATTTCTGCCATATTTTTTGTACCTGTATGACAAATAGTTACAGTACAGTTTGTTTCTTTTCTAGCAAGAAGAAGTGAAACAGGTTTTCCAACGATGTTAGAGCGACCGATTACAACGGCATGCTTTCCGCTTGTTTCGATTCCCATCTTCTGGAGCAATACGATTATTCCGTGAGGAGTACAAGGCAGGAATGCCTTTTTACCAATTACGAGGTTTCCCACATTTACAGGGTGAAAACCGTCTACATCTTTTTCAGGATTTATTGCAAGAAGCACTTTTTCTTCATTAATGTGTTTTGGAAGCGGCAACTGCACCAGAATTCCATGAACTGAAGAATCGGCATTTAAATCCGCAATGATTTTTAATAATTCTTCTTCTGTTGTGCTTTCAGGAAGATGCATACTTCTGTCAGCCATACCAACTTCGGCAAGAGCCTTTTGTTTTCCTGTAACATAAGAAACGCTTGCTGGATTTTCTCCTACAAGTATAACTGCTAGACAAGGTGTTACACCTTTTTGCTTAAGAGCAGTTACTTTTTCTTTTACTTCTTCTCTTACCTGTGCGGCGATTGCTTTACCATCGATAATTGTAGCACTCATTTGTTACCTTCCATGCCTTATATTGTTATATTGTAAAAAGGCTCTAAAAAATGTATAGTCAATATACTCTTTTTTTAATCTATTTTCTATATATTGTTAAAAATATAAAAATGTGAGGATTTTTATGAAGCGTCTCGTTTGTCTTATGGGGGGACTATTAATCTTATCAAGTTCTATTTTTGCACAAAATCAGATTATTGATGATCAGGAAACTGACGATATCGATGTACCTGTTCAGGAATACGAATACGACCAGAATGGTAAGGGTGATCAGTTTATAAAAATTGGGATCATGCCAAACTTTCCGTTAAATTTTAAAATGGACGGAAATGACCAGCTTTATATTGGAGGCGCCGTTCAGCTTGGTTATTACCGTTTTTTAAATTCCTGGTTCGCTGCTGGCGGTGAACTTATGGCAGGATACAATCTTTCTCGGGGAAGCAACATTCTGACCTTTGTACCAATTACTGGTGGAGTTATGTTCCAGCCAACCATCTGGAAATTTGAATTTCCTATTAACTTATCTCTTGGTATTGCCTTTTCTACCTGTCAGAACAAAAAGCGCTTTCCTGACCCTGTTTTTAAGGCTGAAGCAGGAGCTTTTTTCCGTATTGCAGAAAGCTGGTCATTTGGTTTAAGCGGACAATTCCTTGTATTACCTAACTGGTGGTACGATCAGGGAACTGTAGCAGATCCATTTACAGGTCTTTTTACCCAGGCAACCATCTCCGCAAGATATCACTTCTAATTTGAGGAACCCTAAATGAAAAAATTAATTAAAATATTTTTGGCAAGTTTGTTTATAAGCGTTACTTTTTCAAGCTGTTACAATGTAATTTTTCAAAATATCCTTAAAGAAGTTCCTCTTAACGACGGAAGCGTAACCGGCTTTGTTAATAAAACCGTTCGCGTGGGTTCAGGCGACAGCGAATACATTTTTACCCAGAACGGCTGTTTATATGCAAAAAAAGTTCCTTCAAATGAAGAAGAAGTTCAGAAGTTCCATCAGTATGGTGCATGGACTCGCGTTTCATATTTCCAGGAAGTAACCTATGATTACTGGAATGCAAAGTTTAATGGCTTCCACGTTTATAATCTTGCATCCGACAAGGATTACCTTTATGTAATCGGATATACACCTGCAATTGACGAAACAGAAGGTGTTAATATTCCTTCTGATATCAAAGTATACTGCCTTCCTGTTACTTCTATTCAGGCCTGCTACAACTCAGATTTAGACCAGACAAACAACAATCTGGCTGCCCTCACTGGCTGGGAAGAATTAACACAAATCAACGAAAAAATCGCCACTTATATTCAGGCTTGTAAAGAAAGTACTGCGTGGGATTATTCTTCATATTTTTTAAGAAATATCAGTATTTGTCTTTTTAGCTCAGACGATAAGGATACTCCAGAAAACCGCAATGCCTACATCAGAATTGGCGGCGGTTACGGTATGACAACAAGCGAAACTGTCAGCACAAACAATTACTGGAACGGAAGCGAAAATGCCACCGCAAACATTTATAAATTAAACGGTTCAACAGGTGAATCCCTTGTAGCAAGTCCAACCACCAGTGAAGACAAAACTCTTGGAACCTTATCTGTAGATACTGTAAGCGTTGTAAATTTTGGAGGAACAGACTACTTCTTTGACAAGCTTGCTTCAGGTAAATACGAAGATTTTACAGGAAGTTCCGGCGTTGAACAGTTTATGTACTATGCAGACGGAGCAAACGTTTACTGGTCAACAACTGACACATCAGAATTCTCTTTAGACACAAACGTAATTGCAAGCGGATTTGGATACAGTATCATCAGTTCATGCTGCACTTTGGACTCAATCCTTTTTGGAACAATGAAAGGCGGTGTTTATAAGCTGGATGTTTCAGGCAACGCTTTAGGTTCAAAAGCATCATTTGTGACCAACGCAGACTCTGTAATGACAAGTCCTTACATCATCAGAATGTTGTTCTGCGAAGACCCGGCACAGCTTGAATTAGATGCAACTCTCTACAGTTCCATGGACTTTGTTTACACAGCAAGTACAGCAGGAACAACTTATAAAAACCGAGGCCTCTGGTCTTACTATCCAAACAGAGCAGATAACACAGACTATTACCACTGGAACAGAGAATAATTTTACTTCAAGGTTTTGAATATAAAGGAAAATAAACAATGATTGAATTAAACAGTAAAGCTCGAAAAATATTAGAAAAATATGCCCATGATCTTAATCCGGTTGTAATCATCGGCGGAAACGGAGTTACAGAAGGCTTAGAAGGCAAAGTTCAGGCAGAATTAAATGCCCACGAACTTATTAAAGTAAAATTTAACGAATTTAAAGATGAAAAAATTGATTTAGCAAACGGTCTGGCTTCTTCATGCCAGGCAACACTTGTACGCATTATCGGCAACGTTGCAATTTTTTACAAACCAGCCGAAGAAGCAAAAAACCGTAAATACGAAAAAGAATTGAATAAAGTATTATAACTCAGATTTTATATAAAAAAGAGGATAGTCATGATTGAGGTATCACACGTTTCCCGAAACTTTGGTACATTCCGTGCGGTAAACGATATTAGTTTCTCAATTCCTTCAGGACAAATCGTTGGACTTTTGGGACCTAATGGCGCCGGAAAAACTACCACAATGAGAATGATTACAGGGTTCTTAAAACCATCCAGTGGAACAATTACCATTGATGGTACAGACATTGCAGAATCCCCTGTAATTTGTAAAAGCAAAATCGGCTATATGCCAGAAAGTGCTCCGCTTTACGGAGAAATGATTGTTGAAGATTACCTGCGCTATGTTGCAGATATTCAGGGACAAAATCCTGACACAAAAGTTCCTTTGCTATGTAAAGAATGTGGTCTTAAAGAAGTAATGCACAAAAACATTGCAGAATTAAGCCGTGGATACAGACAGCGTGTAGGTCTTGCTCACGCTCTTATGAACGACCCAAAAATCTTGATTCTTGATGAACCTACAAGCGGTCTGGACCCTAACCAGATAGAAGATGTTAGAGCTTTAATCAAAGAAATCGGTAAAACCCGTACAGTAATTATTTCAACCCACATTTTAAGTGAAGTAGAAATGCTTTGTAGCCGCGTTATTATTATCAGTGGCGGAAAAATGGTTGCAGACAGCCCTACCGACAAACTCCGTGAGAACTACGGTAATGCTTCTATTGTTACAGTAACCGCAAAAGCCAGCGAATCAGAACTTAGTCAGGTAATCAATTCTATCGATGGAGTAGCTTCTATGGAACTTGCTTCAGGAGAATTACCTGGTACTTCTTGCGCAAATATTACAGTAAAAGCACAAACCGAAATCCGTCCAGAGCTTGCAAAGGCGATTTTGGCAAATGGCTACGACCTTTACCAGTTACAAATCGTTAAAAATAGCCTCGAAGATGTATTCCATACTCTTACTCAGGAGGTTTCAAATGACTAGCAATGAATTTAAACCAAAAAATCCTTCACTTGTAATTGCAAAACGAGAATTAAACTCTTATTTTTCTAGTCCAATTGCATATATCGTAATCGGAATCAACATTCTCCTTTTAGGACTTACTTTCTTTAAGGGATTGTTTTTGGGATATAACTTCTTTTTGTATAAAAGTGCAGATTTAAGATATCTTTTCTTATTTCAGGCAATTCTTTTAACAGTTTTTATTCCAATCATTACAATGAAAACTTTTTCAGAAGAAAAAAGAAGCGGTTCTATCGAAACTCTCATGACATTGCCAATTACAGAAGTAAGTGTTATTACCGGTAAATGTCTTGCCTCTTTTGCAACTTCTTTGATTGTTGTAGCCCCAACTGTATTTATTCCTATTTTAACAGCATTTTGCGGTCACATCGACTTTAACCAGGTAATTTCCGGTTACCTTGGTCTCATTCTGCTAAGTGCGTTGTTCAGCACAATCGGAGTTTTTGCTTCAAGTGTTACAAAGCATCAGATTGTTTCATTATTTATAAGTCTTCCAATTTGTGGAGTTTTGATGAGTATTTATCTTCCTTTCTCTCAAATTCCACAAGGTGTTCCACATTTTATCGATAGCTTTTTTAAGTTTATTTCTACTTACGAACACTTTGGTGCAATTGCAAAAGGTATTCTTGATACCCGTGATCTGCTCTATTTTGTTTGTCTTACAGCATTTTTCTTCTGTATGACCGTAGTTACACAGCAAAAAGAAAGAAGATAAGGAGAAGTAGAAATGAATAAATTTATCAAATGGCTAAAAAGCCCTGCCAGCGATTTTGTTCTTTTATGTATCATCCTGGTTCTTATCAACATAATCAGCGCAAGAGCATTTTTACGTCTGGACTTTACTCAGCAGAGAACTTATTCCCTATCAGAATCAAGTAAACAGACTGTAAAAACTCTAACAGAACCTCTTTCAATCAATGTATTCTTTAGCGACAATCTGCCTTCCGGCTACACTAAGGTTCCTCAATATGTAAAAGATATTCTTGCTGAATACAAAGGCGCAGGAAATAAAAACCTCAATGTAACATACTATAACATGGCAAAACCTGAAAACGAAAAAATCGCTCAAGGTTATGGCCTTCATAAGATTCAAATTCAGGAAGTAAAAAACAACGAAGTTGGTTTTAAGCAGGTTTGGATGGGTCTTGCAATTACTTATGGAGACACAATCGAAGTTTTAGATTCCATCACATCTGAACAGGGATTTGAATACAACCTGACAACAAAAATCTCCAAAGCAATCAGTACAACTGATGCATTGGCAGGCCTTTCAAGTGGCGACAACATTACTCTTACCCTTTATCAGTCAGATGATTTAGCTCAATTTAGAATTAACGGCTTTGATAAAGTTTCTGAATACATTCAGGAAGCTTTTAATACTGTAAACAAAAAGAACATGAACCGAATGAGCTACATTAAACGCAATCCTTCAAGTGAAGAAATCGACGAAATTGCAGGCAAATACGGTTTACAGACTTTCAACTGGGAAAACAAAGACAAATCCGTGGGTGTAGGCACTTTTGGTCTTGTAATTGAACACGGAGATAACTTTAGAACAATTCCGTTAAGCATTGTACGCAGTCTTTTTGGATATCAGGTTAGCGGCTTAGATAATCTTGAAGCAAGCATCAGCGACAGCCTTCAGGCTCTTTTATCTAAAACAACTCAAATCGGATATCTTACAGGACACAGCGAAGCTAGTTTAGAAGACCAGAACGGTGAAAAAATCCACCTGGACACTCTTTTGAGCGACATGTACACTCTCAAAGAATTAAAACTGGAAGAAAGCGATATTCCTGCTAACATCAATTCAATCATCATAAATGGTCCAAAAACAGAACTTACAGAAGCAGAATTGTATAAACTTGATCAGTTTGTAATGAAAGGCGGAAACCTTATTATCTTTACAGACCCATTCAACGTTGTTCAGGAAAACTACTACAGTCAGCCTGTTTATACACCAATTAACAACGGCTTAAACAAAATCCTTGGAACCTACGGAATTAATCTTCCAAATAACTACGTCTTTGACGAACAATGCTATGTTGCACGTCAGCAGGCATACGGAACAATCAAAATGTATTGGGCCCCACAGCTTCAGCGTAAGGATTTGAACCAGAAAAATGTAATCACAAAGAATTTGGGCTATGTAATTATGCTTCAGCCAGGTTCTGTTGATGTTTCAAACGCATTAGCAAATAAAGATCTTAAGACAACAATTCTTGCAAAAACCTCTAAGCAGGGCTGGATTGAAACAGACAACTTTGAAATTAATCCAAATATGCAGGCTCCCTACGATAAAACAAGAGAATCTGTTCAGAACCTTGTTGCTCTTGTAGAAGGACGCTTTACATCGGCTTATGACTCTAATCCTCTTGAGAACGCTGACAGTAAAAACGGATTAACTGCAAGCAATCACATTAAATTTGGAACCCAAAAAGCAAAGATTTTTGTTTGTAATACAGCTTATGTAACTTCTAACCAGTTAATCGACGAAAACGGAACTCAACCTATCGCTATGATGATTCGCAATGCAGTTGATTACATGAACGGTAACAGCGACTTGTGTACTATGAGAACAAAAGGACTTACATTAAATACATTAAACATTACCAATGGCAAGATGGTACGATTTGTTGAAGTATTCTGTATACTAGGACTTATGCTTATTGTAGCATTGTTCGGGGTTCTGGCGCTGCTTATGCGTCAAAAACACAAACGTGCAATTCATTTTGCATACAATCCAAACGATCAGCGCGACAGTTCTACTGCAAACCTTGAAACAAAAGAAGAGGAAGAAAACAATGACTAAACGAAAACTAATTCTTTTAATTGTTACCGGAGTTCTTTTTGTAATTGCCCTTCTTCAGAGCATTTTAGGTAATCTCAGTCCTGTAAAAACAATAAAACTCGATACCGAACCTGATAAAATTACAATAACTTCAAGTTCTAACTCATATGAACTAACAAAAAAGAATGGAACCTGGTATGTTGGAACAGACAATTTCGAAGCTAAAAAAACAGAAGTAAACCAAATGATTAAAGCTGTTCAGGAAATCAAAGTTCTGGAAAAAGTCGGAAGTGCATCTAACGAAATGCTTGAAGAACGCTTTGATCTTTTGGATGCAAAAGCTATTGTTGTAACCGCAACCAAGCAGGATAAAGAATTAAGAACTATCAAGATTGGAAAATCTACTTCAACAGGATCCCAGTCTTATGTTACCCTTGACAACAAAAAAGAAGTCTATCTTATAAGTGGAAATTTAAGCAACATCTTCAATAAAACTAGGGATTCTTTACGCAGCGAATACATCTACGAAGTTAGCTCAAAAGATATCACTTCAATCAACGTTAGCAAAAATGCTAATACTTGGGCACTTGAACGCACAAACAAGCCTAACCAGGATTCAGAATGGAAAGGTTCAGGAACCGCAGAAAACCTTGTTCTCGACAACGCAAAAGTTGATGCATGGGTAAACCAGATTGCAACACTTAAAGTTTCAAAATGGCTCGAAGATGATGTAAACGTTCCTTCTAATAAAGAAGTTCAGGTTCAGTTTACTATTAACGGACAGGTTACAGATATAGCAATCTACAAAGAAGGCATCGGCGATAACGCAAAGTACATTTGTGTATGTAACCGCACTCCACACAAAGCAGAATTATCAAAAATTACAGCAACAAAGTTTATAAAAGATGTTAATGAACTTAAAAAAAGTGAATAGCTAACATTTTTAACACAAAAAAGGCTGACTTAAGATTGGTAACCCGTATGAGTTACGCTTTCTAATGTCAGCCTTTTTTTATGCATGAACCGTCTGGAGTCGTTTTATTATTTTTTACCCGCTAAAAGTCGCATTGAGTTTAGAATTGCAAGGAAACAAACTCCTACATCTCCAAATACAGCCAGCCACATTCCGGTTATTCCAAGAGCACTAAAGAGCATTATCAAAACCTTAACACCAAGACTGATAACTATATTTTGATAAACAACAGACTTAGTATTTTTTGAAATCTTTATTGCATCGGCTATTTTTTCAAGGCTATCGTTCATAATTACTACATCAGCACTCTCAATTGCAGCATCTGAGCCAAGAGCACCCATGGCAATACCTACATCTGCCCGAGCAAGAACCGGAGCATCATTAATTCCATCGCCAGCAAAAGCAACTTTTGAATTCTTCTTAAGAGCTGCTTCTTCTGATATCAACTCTTCTATCTTAGATACCTTATCTTCTGGTAGGAGCTCCCCATAACATTCTGTAAGACCAAGATTCTTTGCTGTGGTTTCAGCATTCTTTTTATTATCACCAGTGAGCATTACAAGCTTTTTTACGCCAGCTTTTTTAAGCTTTTGAAGGGAATAAATTGCATCCTCTTTTGTCTGATCACTAATAACAATATGACCGCAATACTTTCCTTCAAGAGCAACATGAACGATTGTACCCATATCGGTTTTATCGCATTCCTGATAACCAGAAACTTTTTCTTCTTTCATTAAAAGATCATTACCGGCCAGAACAGTTTTTCCATCCAGTTTTACCTTTATTCCTCTTCCACTTAGTTCCTGGGCATCAGTAACTTTTGCAAGAGAACAGCATTCCCCGTGATGAGCCTGTCGCAAGGATTTTGCAGCCGGATGATTTGAATAAATCTCTGCATGTGCAGCAAGAGCTACAAGTTCATCTTCTGGTAAAACCACAGGATTGACGCAATGAACATCCGTTACAACAAATACACCTTTAGTCAATGTTCCGGTTTTATCAAAAGCACAAACCTTTGTTTTAGAAAGATTTTCGATTGCACTGCTTCCTTTTAAGAGAATGCCCATTCGGCTAGCTTTACCAATTCCACTAAAGAAAGCCAAAGGAACTGAAATTACAAGAGCGCAAGGACAGCTTACAACTAAGAACATAAGTGCACGATAAATCCATGTTGACCATTGCCATTCATTTTGAGTTAAACCAATTATAACAGTTGGAACAATAGCTACTAAAACAGCTGCAATACAAACTATAGGAGTGTAAACTTTGCTAAATCGTGTAATAAAGCGTTCTGTACGAGTCTTTTTTTCGTTTGATGCAGAAACTAAATCCAAAATACGACTAGCGGCACTCTGACTACTGATCTTTTTACATTCAATCTGAATTACGCTTGTTGTATTTATTGCTCCACTATAAACTTCGTTTCCTTCAAAAACTTCTCGAGGAACAGATTCGCCGGTAAGTGCCGAAGTATCCAAAAAGGTTTTTCCTTGTACTACAATTCCATCAACAGGAATCCGTTCACCAGGTTTTACAATTACAATATCTCCAATTTCTACCTGTTCAGCTTTTACTGTTTTTTGCTCATCCCCAATCAAAACTGTTGCAGTTTCAGGGCAGATTTCTAGTAAAGCACTGATAGAATCTTTGGATTTATCAACTGCGTAATCTTCAAAAAATTCTCCAATCTGATAAAACAACATTACAGCAACAGCTTCAGGGAACTCCCCAACAAAAACGGCCCCTAGAGAAGCAACCGTCATTAAAAACTGTTCATCAAAAATATGTCCTTTTAATAGATTTTTTACAGCCCCTATTACAACCTGACGACCAATAATCAAATAGGAAACCATATAAAGAAGACCTGTCCCGATTTTAATATAATGCTCAGTTTGCGAATTGCTAAACCATTTGTGAAGCAAGTCCTGAACAGGGGTCAAATGCTCAATCAAAAGTGCAACAACAAAAATAATTGCAGAAACAATAATCTTTTTTAGAGAACCTTCGTCCTCATCATCGTGACAGTGGCAGTCGTCATGATCTTTTTCCTCGTGGTCGTGACAATGACAGGCCCAATCATGTTCATGTCGGTGTTCATGGCAGTCGCATTCATCGTGATCGTGGTGCTCGTGTTCGCATTCATCGTGATCGTGACAATGCTCTGAGTGTTCTTCCTCATGAGCATGTTCGTGGTCGTGGTGATTGCATTCATCGTGCTCGTGGTGTTCGTGTTCATCATGGCAATGTCCACAAGTACACTTGATATCATCTCCTAAAACATGTTTGTGGGATTTATGTTCGATTTCATTTTCCTGTTTCATAGGGCCTCCATATTTATCTCTATTCAGCGATGTGTTCTAATCCTAAAGTCAAAATTGAAGTAACGTGGTCGTCACTAAGAGAATAAATTAAACTCTTTCCTTCTCTCCTGAATTTTACAAGTCCATTTGTCTTTAAAATTCTAAGCTGATGACTAACCGCAGACTGAGTCATTCCAAGACTTTCTGCTATCAGGTTAACAGGCATTTCTTTTTCTAATAAAACAAAAAGAATCTTAATTCTGGAACTATCACCAAAAATTTTAAAAAGTTCGGCAAGATCAAATAATGTATCTTCGTCAGGCATCCTTTCTAAACACTCAGAAACTTCTTTTTCCATAAAAAATCCTTGTATTTAATAACATTTGAACAACTGTTCATATATTAATTCTTATAAATGGATATGTCAACAAAAAAAAGCGGAGGATTAAAATCTTTCCTCCGCTAAATTTATCATTTTACAAGAAAAATTTTCATTATCTTTGATAATAATCGTCAGTATTGCGCCATTCTTTGTAAAGCCAATCAGATTCCCAATGTTTTTCCCAGAAAGTTTCTTGAGCTGCTTTATAGTCCCAAGCCCAGCTCATAGACCAATTATACATATAAACATTTTGCATTTGTATATTTAATGTAATTATTCCTACATTGTTTGCATAATTATCTAAAATCTTAAAATTGTAATTATCAGCTCCTCTTTCCTTTAATTCACCACCAAAAAGGTATTCTTGACCATTTCCGTTAATATTCTTCTTAACAGAACACAGACGATAAACTCCTTCTGGCACATTTGTATGATAAAACTCACCGTACTGGTTTGTTCTCATATAATACTTTTTACGAGTCTTTCTATTTTGGATAACAACTTCAACACCATTCTGTAGAACATCAGATTCAGGAAGCAGGTTAGCATTAGTTTGATTAGTAAACTCAAAATTAACATTTCCGTAAACCAATGTCGTTACTTTTTCACTTGGTTCAGGAATACTTACACATCCAGTAAGACACGCACACAACAGCAAAATGATTAAACTTTTATACTTTTTCATTTTTTCCCTCTGAAAGAGACAATAACATTTATTTAATATTTTAACAACCTATAAAAAAAAACTCCGCAAAGTACAAAAAAATACCTCGCGGAGTTCTAACTACCATTGGTAAAGCGAGTTTTTGTGGTTTTCACGCACTGAAAATCGGCGCGTCGTTGTGCGCCGAAGTAAAAACTCGTTATTAATTTAATTTTGCGAATGCAAAATTAAATTAATGGCTTCATAGCCGTCATGTAAGCGCGGAGCTTGCGACCAACTACTTCGATTGGATGTTCGCGGATTTCTGCGTTTACTGCAACAAGTTCTGCGTTGCTTACGCTGTTATCCTTAACGTTCAAACCTTTACCGATAACTTCTGTAGTTACCTTTGGCATAAGGTCTTTTTCCATCATAGGAGCAGCAACATTAGCAAACAAGTAACAACCGTATTCTGCAGTATCAGAAATAACACGGTTCATTTCATACAAACGCTTGCGGTCGATAAGGTTAGCGATAAGTGGAACTTCATGGAGTGATTCGTAGTAAGCTGATTCTGGTTTAATACCTGCGTCAACCATTGTTTCAAATGCAAGTTCACAACCAGCCTTGATCATAGCTACCATCAAAATACCTTTATCAAAGTATTCCTGTTCGCTGATTTCAACAGAACTTTCTTTCTGGCTTTCAAATGGAAGTTTTCCTGTTTCTTCACGCCATTTAAGCAAGTCTTTATCACCAGCTTTCCAGTCTTCCATCATAGTGCTAGAGAATTTACCACTGATGATGTCATCCATGTGCTTCTGATAAAGTGGAGTAAGAAGCTTTTTGATTTCTTTAGAAAGTTCGTTAGCCTTGATTTTTGCAGGGTTAGAAAGGCGGTCCATCATACCTGTAATTCCACCGAACTTAAGAGCTTCAGAAATTACATTCCATCCGTGCATCAAAAGCTTTGTAACATATTCTGGATCCATTCCGTCTGCAACCATCTTGTTGTAACAAACGATTGTACCAGCCTGGAGCATACCGCAAAGAATTGTCTGTTCGCCCATAAGGTCAGACTTAACTTCTGCAACAAAAGAGCTTTCAAGAACACCAGCCTTGCTTCCGCCCATACCAACTGCCAAAGCCTTAGCCATTGCCCAACCCTTTCCTTCTGGGTCGTTTTCTGGGTGAACTGCGATAAGATCAGGTACACCAAATCCACGTGCAAATTCGTGGTAAACTTCAGTACCAGGACCTTTTGGAGCACACATGATTACAGTAATATCTTTACGAATCTGCATTCCTTCTTCAATCATGTTGAATCCGTGTGAATACCACAAAGCAGAACCTTTTTTCATCAATTTCTGAACTTCGTTAATAACAGGAGTGTGCTGCTTATCTGGAGTAAGGTTTCCTACAAGGTCAGCAGTTGGAATCATTTCAGCATAAGTACCAACTTTGAATCCGTTTTCTGTAGCGTTTTTCCAAGACTGGCGTTTTTCTGTGATAGCTGATTCGCGGAGAGCGTAAGATACATCCAATCCTGAATCACGAAGACACAAACCCTGGTTCAATCCCTGAGCACCACATCCTACGATAACGATTTTCAAACCTTTAAGAGCTTTTACGCCATCTGCAAATTCGTCTTTGCTCATAGAACGGCAATGACCCAACTGAAGGCGTGCTTCACGCCAAGGAATAGAATTAAAATAATTGTTTCCCATTTTATAAAACCTCTAAAAATAAATTTTCTTTTTTGGGCGTTTCCCTCGCTTCGCTCGGGTCGTGTGTTCGCGAGTTTGCAAAGCAAACTCGTAACGAAAACGGTAATACCGTTTTCGCCAGCCCCTAACGCTTGGTCTTTGCTTCGCAAATCCTGCCTTTGGCACTGCTACACGCACTAACGCTTCTTTTTTTCAAAATTATATTAACAGTATTTTTGCGTTGCGTAAACTGAAATATTCGCAATTAAATGTTGATATTTTATCAATAATAAAATTTAAATATTTTAACAAAATTCTTTATTTGGGTGTAAAATAATACTATTCTTTGGAAAGAAATTTATGTCTCAATTAAAGCCAGTTATTTTTGTAGATAAAGACAAATGTGTAAATTGTCACAGATGTATTGCTGTGTGTCCATCTAAATTTTGTAACGACGGAACAGGCGATTATGTTCAGTTAAATTCAGAACTTTGTTTAGGTTGCGGCGCCTGTATAGAAGCCTGCGTTCACGACGCAAGACATGGTATAGACGATACAGAACTGTTCTTTTCTGACCTCAAGAACAATCAGCCTATGGTTGCAATTGTTGCCCCGGCAGTAGCTGCAAATTTTAAAGGTTTAGACCTTCAGTTAAACAGCTGGCTCAAATCAATTGGTGTTAAAGCAGTATTTGATGTTGGTTTTGGCGCAGAACTTACAACAAAATCATATGTAGAACATATAAAACAAAACAATCCAGACCTTGTAATTGCTCAGCCTTGTCCAGCATTAGTAACATACATTGAACTTTATCACCCGGAACTTTTACCTTACCTTTCACCTGCTGACAGTCCAATGGCTCATACAACTGCAATGGTTCGTAATTATTTTCCTGGATACAAAAACTGTAGAGTTGCAGTTATTTCACCATGCTATGCAAAACGCCGTGAATTTGACGAAAACCAAAAGGGCGACTATGTAGTTACCATGCGCAGTCTCTCAAATTATTTTGAACAAAATGGTATCGACCTCAAAAAATACAAAGCCATTCCTTACGATAATCCCCTTGCAGAACGCGGCGTTCTTTACTCTACACCAGGCGGACTTATGCGTACTGCAGAGCGCTTTGTACCAGGTATACACAAAAAAACTCGCAAAATCGAAGGATATCCAAACGTATACGAATATATTGAGAATCTTTCTAAATTAATTAAAGCTGGTAAAAAACCTGATTATCAGTTAATTGACTGCTTAAACTGCGAAAAAGGCTGTAACTGCGGTGCAGGAACAATAAACCAGGATCTTTCTCTAGATGAACTGGAAGGCTACATCGAACGCCGAATGGAAGAAAGAGCTAAAATCTGGAAAACCGATAATCCAAAATCACAAAAGGCAGCTCAAAAAAAGCTGGATGAAACGATTAATAAATTCTGGAAGCCAGGAATATACAATCGCACTTACGAAAACCGCAACGAATATGTAATTAAAAATCTCAGAACACCAACTGACGAACAGCGCAGAGAGATTTTTATAAAAATGGGAAAATCTTCCAAAAAAGATATTCTAAACTGTCAGGCCTGTGGTTATAAAACCTGTTATCAGATGGCAGATGCAATCTTTAATGGCGTTAACAAATTAGAACATTGTCACCACTATGTAATGCATCAGATGAATGAAGACTTTAAGAAAGAATTAAGTCACAAGATTGAACTTGTTATAAATAAGAGTATTTCATGTCTAGATGAGTCACAACAGAGTGTTTCTACTCTCGTTCAAGTAACAGATGAAATGAGCAAAAATGTAGAGACCTCTTCTTCTGCAGTTGAACAGCTTTTAGGTAACATCAATTCTATCAATGAAATACTAAATACCAACCTTAAGGTTGTTAATAATCTTGAACAGGCCACCACCCTTGGTAAATCTGGCCTTACTGAAGTTTACCGTCTGGTTAACTCCATCGAAGAGAGATCAAAAGACCTTCTGGAAATGAGCAAGATGATTGATAAAATCGCAAAGCAGACTGACCTTCTTTCTATGAACGCTGCAATCGAAGCCGCACATGCAGGGGACGCAGGAAAAGGCTTTGCCGTAGTTGCCAGTGAAATCCGAAAACTGGCCGAAAATTCAAGTAAAGAAACAAAATCAATTGACGAAGTTCTTAAGAAAATGAAGAGCCTCATCGATACAATTTCTGAAAAAACTGGTGAAGTTTCTAAAGAATTTGATACGATTGTTAATCTTTCTGCAAAGGTTAAAGATCAGGAAGCACTTGTTCACGATGCCGTACAAGAACAAAACAATGGCTCTAACCAGCTTCTTGATACAATTTCTCAAATGAAAGATGCTCAAAACGCAGTATCAGAAGCAACTGCCAAGCTTAATACCGAAACAGAAGAAATTAAACAGCAGATGACAAACCTGGAAGTATAACTATAACTAAAAAGGCCTTATATCTCCACGATCAACAACAACCTGATAGCCAGTTGATTCAATTCTTCTGGCTAAACAGGCTTTACAAGTCGCACTTTCTTCGCCTGTACAAAGTTTATTATCATAAAGAGAATAATCTTTTCTCACTGACACAGGAGAGAGATTTGGCATAACAACATTCGCCCCACTCATTATGCCCATCTCACGACCATTTGGATTAACAGTGCCCAAAGCTGTAGTACTTGGCAATAAAACATTGGGTTTTATCAGTCTTATTATAGAAAGAAGATAGCAGGTAAAATCTGCTGAACCTGCCTTAAAATTTGCAAACTCTGTTTCCTTATGAGGAATAAAAGGTCCTATTCCGCACATTTCAGGTTGAAATTCTTCGATAAATTTTAAATCCTTTGCAAGGCTTTCGTTAGTCTGAAATGGAGAACCTACCATAAAACCAACGCCAACCGCATAACCGATTTTCCGCAGGTTTTTCAGGCAGTTCATACGGTTTTCAAAACTCATTTCCTTTGGGTGAAGTTTTTTATAGTGTTCTTCATCTGCTGTTTCATGGCGCAATAAATAACGGTCTGCTCCCGCCTCAAAAAGTTTTTTGTAGCTTTCAAAGCTGCGCTCCCCCACAGAAAGTGTTATGGCACAGTCGAGAAAAGCTTTTTTAATCTCAGAAACTATATCGCAAAGAACTTCATCCGTAAAAAAAACATCTTCTCCACTCTGAAGCACAAAAGTCCTGAATCCTAATTCATATCCCTGTCTGACACACTGCAAAATATCTTTTTTAGAAAGGCGATAACGGTTACAGTTTTTGTTTCCGCGACGGATTCCGCAGTACAGGCAATTATTTTTACAAATATTCGAAAACTCTATCAGTCCGCGGATAAATACTTCATTTCCGTAAATTTGTTTTCTAACCGCTACAGCTTTTTCTTTTAATATTTCCCGAGTCTCATCGCAATAGGCCTCAATCAATTTTTTATATTCTTCTAAAGTAAGTGAGTGTTTTTCTTCAAGTTTATTAATTATTTCAAAAATCTCTTTTTCCAAATCCATTATTCCCCGTTTTTAGCGGTATCAAACACTTTCATACTTCGTTCAAGAAGTCCGTTTGCTTGAGCCAAAACCATTCCATAATTTGTAAATGAAACCTTCTGCTCTTTTGCTCTTTCTGCACGGTTTTTCATTTCATTTTCATTTAGCATGCAGCCACCGCAATGCACAACAATTTTGTAGCAAGATAAATCTTCCGGAAAAGTGGAGCCACTGGAAAAGTCAAAAACAGGTTCGGTTCCACAAAGTTTTTTTATCGCTTTCGGTATTTTTACAGTTCCAATATCACCGCATTGTCTGTGATGAGTACACCCCTCGCTTATCAAGACCTTATCTCCGGCTTTTAAGTTATTTATTTGTTTTACCGCATCTAAAGAAGCGTTAAAATTCCCCTTATACCTGGCCATTAAAATTGAAAAACTTGTTAATCTTATATCTTTTGAAAGGATTTTACTAACTTCACCAAAAGCTTGAGAATCAGTAATTACAAGAGCCGGTTCATTTTTTATAACTTTTAAAGTATGTTCCAAATTTTGTGGAGTACAACAAACAGGAATTGAACCATTGTCCAGAAGTTCCCGTAAAACCATTTGCTGTGGCAAAATAATTCTGTCACGAGGAGCCGCTTCATCAATAGGAATTACAAGAACTACAACTTCTCCAGGATTTACAAGGTCTTTAACAAGAGGACGATTCTGAATGCCCTTTCGACTTTTATAAAGTTCCCCTAATTTGTTTTTTAATTCATTTATATTTGTATTATTTTTTGCACTAACGTCAATGATACAAACTTGAGGTATATTCAGTTTCGAGAAACTTTGTTGTATGTTCGATGACACGTAAGAATCACATTTATTCACCGCAATAATAAATGGTATTTTCCGCTTTTGTAACTCTAGAATTATATTTTTTTCACCATCAGAAAGTTCTGTATAAGATGCATCCAAGACCACTACCGCTAACTGCGTAGCATTAAGAACCTGCGCAGTTCTCTTTATTCTCTCAACCGCAAGTTCGGTTGTATCGTCAAATCCAGGAGTATCCACGATTGTTACAGGACCAATGGGTAAAAGCTCCATTACCTTTTTTACAGGATCCGTTGTAGTTCCCTTTATGTCTGATACAATACTCACCTCTTGAGAAGTCAGAGCATTAATCAGAGAGGATTTTCCGGCATTTGTACGCCCAAAAAAGGCAATCGTTGTACGCTCAATCACTTGTTAAAACCTAAAATCACGGCGATTGGAATTTTTTATGGCTTCAATATTTTCAATGGCAATCTTACGCACATTTTCTTTTGGAATATTATTCAATTCTTTTTGAATCATCTCAAATCCAACTTTTTTTGTCTCTGGGCTTGCATAATCAACCAGATATTCTGTTAAAGTCATCAGTGCATTAGGATGGCAGCAATTTAAAATCTGTCCTGATTTACACAAAGACATAAAGCGGTCTCCAGTTCGTCCTGCCCTATAACAAGCCGTACAGAAAGAAGGAATATGATTGTTTTTCATAAGCCACTGCACAACCTCATCAAGAGATCTTTGATCACTTACATCAAACTGTTCCGTATCATGTGGTCGATTTTTCTCGGTATAGCCGCCAACGCTGGTTCTTGAACCGCCACTTATCTGACTAATACCCATGCGCAGAGCTTTTTCTCTTACAGCTTCGCTTTCTCGCGTAGAAATAATCATTCCTGTATAGGGAACCGCAAGCCGTATGCATGCTATAATTTTTTCAAATACTTCATCAGGAATAGAATTATCAAACACATCAGGATCTATATCATCTGCATGTTTAACTCTAGGCACGCTTATCGTATGTGGTCCCACCCCATGGACGGCTTCCAGATGTTCTGCATGCATTAAAAGACCGGCAAACTCATAGCGGTAGCCTTCAAGACCAAAAAGAACGCCAAGACCAACATCGTCGATTCCGCCTTCCATAGCTCTGTCCATGGCTTCGGTATGATAATCATAATCGCTTTTTGGACCTGCCGGATGTAATTCCTTGTAGCCTTTTTTGTTATAGGTTTCCTGAAAAAGTATATAGGTTCCAATTCCGGCTTCATGGAGTTTTTTATAATTTTCAACTGTAGTTGCCGCAATATTAACATTAACACGACGAATTGCACCATTTTTATGATTAATACTATAAATTGTTTTAATACTTTCAAGAATGTATTCAATAGGATTATTTACCGGGTCTTCACCTGCTTCTAAGGCAAGGCGCTTATGCCCCATATCCTGAAGAGCTATAACTTCTGCTTTTATTTCTTCCTGAGTAAGCTTTTTACGTGGAATATTCTTATTTTTAATGTGATACGGACAGTAAAGACAACTATTTATACAATAATTAGAAAGGTATAATGGAGCAAAAAGAACAATTCTGTTTCCGTAAAACGCCTGTTTTATTTCTTCGGCAATCTCAAAAATTCTTTTTACACGAGAAGTCTCCTCACAAGCCAAAAGAACAGAGGCTTCTCTATGAGTTAAACCGGAGCATCTGCATCCGTTACCACTTTTTTTAGGACGCGCTTTTTCTAAAATGCTGTCGATTAATGCAAAATCCTCTTTATGGGCATTTGCATATTCAAGGGTTTCTTGTATTTCCTCATCATTTATAAACTCTTCTGCTTTTAACGATTTAACATTGTAACTGGCCATAGTTCCACCCTGTTATTTTAGATAAGCAAGACCTAATTTTCTCCAATATTTAAAAATACACCCTATTAATAATTTTGTAAAATTTAATTTTTGCCTGATTGCTTGTGTACCAAGAAAGATATTTTTAGTACAATACAACTATGAAAACGATTATCCAGGATTTAAATGAAATTGTTCTTGCAGGGGTAAAAAAAGCCTTTGACACAGAATTAGATTCTTCTAAAGAATATGTAACCGAGACAAACAACGAAAACTTTGGCGATTATCAGTCAAATGTTTCTTTTACACTCTCAAAGATGCTTCACAAAGCTCCGCTAGAAATAGCGTCTTCAATTCAGAATGCTTTGGATTGTGGTTCAATAATCGAAAAATCAGAAGTTGTTAAGCCAGGTTTTATCAATTTCTTTATTTCTAAAGAATATCTATGCACAAAAATCAAAGAAGTAGATTCAGATTCTGAACTTGGTATTCCAAATATCGGAAACGGTCAAAAAATCATAGTTGACTATTCTTCTCCAAACATTGCAAAAGAAATGCACGTAGGTCACCTGCGTTCAACAATCATTGGAGATTCTATTGTTCGCTCTTACAAGCAGTTAGGCTACGATGTTATTAAACAAAATCATATCGGAGACTGGGGAACTCAGTTCGGTATGTTAATTGAACATCTTATCGACCTTGGATGGAAAGATTCCAACGAACACACAATCAGCGACCTTAACGCTCTCTACAAAGAATCAAAAGTAAAATTTGACGCTGATCCTGACTTTGCAGAAAGAAGTCACTTGCGAGTTGTAAAAATCCAAAGCGGAGACAAAGAATCTATCGACCTCTGGAAAGCTCTTACAGACGAATCTAAAAAGCACTTTGGCTGGATGTATAACCGCATGGGAGTTTTGTTAAACGACTCTGACTACTGCGGCGAAAGTTTTTACAACGATAAACTCAACGCTGTTGCAGAGCGACTTCTAAACGAAGGTAAAGCTAAAATGAGTAACGGTGCGGTTTGTTTGTTCCCAACAGGATTCCAGGGAAGAGACGGAGAACCTGTTCCTCTAATCTTAAAAAAATCAGATGGTGGATTTGGATACGATGCAACTGATGTTACAGCCCTGGAATATCGTGCCCGCACCTTAAATGCTAAAAAAATCATTTATGTTACAGATACACGCCAGAAAATGCACTTTAGCATGTTATTTCAGGCTGCACGAGATGCAAAACTCTGCGACGATGATGTAGAATTAACACACGTTTCATTCGGTTCTGTACTTGGACAGGATGGTAAGCCTTTTAAGACCCGAAGCGGAGAAACTGTTACACTTTCAAGCCTCTTAGATGAAGCCGAAGAACGTGCAAAAGAAATAATTCTTGCAAAGAATCCAGAATCTAGTGGAGATTCCTTAAAAGAACTTTCAAGAGCAATCGGAATCAGTGCAATCAAATACGCAGATTTGTCTTGCGACCGCATCAAAGACTACGTATTTAACTGGGAACGCATGCTCGCATTTGACGGAAACACCGCTCCTTACATTCAAAATGCATATGTTAGATGCAAAGCTCTTGTTTCTAAAGGCGAAGCACAGGGCAAAAAAGCTCAGTTCCACCTTCTTTCTAACGATGACGAAAAACGCCTTGCAAAAAAATGTATGGCAATCGGTACAGTAGTTCAGCAGGAAGCAAAGACCTATGAACCTCACAGACTCTGCACATACCTTTACGAACTTGCTTCAAGCTATCATTCTTTCTACGAAAAGAATCCAGTACTCTCAGAAAGCAATACTGACATCCTTGAAAGTCGTCTTGCACTCTCATCACTTGTAAGCAAGGTTCTTGCAAAAGGTATGTACCTTCTTGGAGTTTCTGTAATCGAAAAGATGTAAAACAAAATAGATTTCAGACTCAGAGCGATAGCGATAATTCGTCCCAAAAGTCAATTTCAACTTTACCGAGAGGAAGAATTAAAAGATTTGAATAGTTATCGCGATGAGCCTGAAGTACTCCAAACCCATTCTCTACAAGAGAAACAATAGATGGGTCCAGTTCCCCTTTATCGACCATTTCCTTAAATATTTCTAAAAGTTGCTCTTCTGACATTTCGTCCTTATACGACCGCTTATCCACCAATGCACTTAAAACATCTGCGACTTGAACAATTCTTTCTGGAACTGTTAAATCCTTGTCAGTCAAACCGTGAGGATAGCCCTGACCATTAAGTTTTTCATGATGTCTGTAGGCCATTTTAGCAATAATCGGGTTAACCAAATCCTTAACCATCTGCTCCGTTTTGGTCACATGAGTTTGAATGACCCTATATTCCCATTTTCTGAGTTTACCAGAAGATTCAAGAATTCCCTGTGGCACTGCAATTTTTCCAATATCGTGCAAAACGCCGGCAGTAAAAAGATAATTAATTATATCTTCTGTACAGCCATAGAATTTTCCAAGGGAACACGCATATCCCGCTGTGTGAATCGTATGCCAGACTGTAAATGAGCTTTTAAAATCAATGACAGAAACAAGAGTCTTAAAGAATTTGTCTGCATCTTCTCTTGAAAAACTAAAGGACTGATAAACATCTTCCATGTATTTTGCACAAGGAGGCATTTGTTCTTTGCCATCTTTATCAACAGAGTAAGATAAATTTGTTGAAACCTGCCATTTTTCATCAAGTTTTTTGAATAAATTTACATATTCCGAATTTAATCGTGTTATTCCATAGCGATATAAATCTTCGGGATTATCTACAGAGCCCCCCGAACGCAAAAGTTTTACTATTCGTTCAGCTGCAAAAACAATGGAACCATATTCCAACATGATGTTTTTTTCTGCTAATTCCGGACTGTAATCTGTATCATAAAATAGATAAGCCTGTGCAAGTTCAGAAATGGGAGTCATATTCTTTACCCAGGCATATGAATAAACATATCTTTCTTTTATATCTTGCTCCGTAAGTTCATCGTAATCCATCACTTTTTCAACTGCAAAATGATAATCGCCCACATTTCTGAATAAACCAAGCAGTACAGCCTTTTGAACATCGATTTTTTTTTGTGATGGTAAATTTGAAGCAAACAGATAACAAAGATATGCTATTCGAACAGTGTAACTTGCATAAAAAGTATTACATTCGATAAACATGCGTTGAATTAGCGAAAGAATTTGACCGCAAGTGAGCTGTGCATGAGGAATAAATTCATGATGTCCTTCATTTTTCTTTTTATCGATTTGCATTCTCTTAATATTTTAACATGACTTTTTTTGATACGATAGAAATATTTTTTCTAAATCTATTAAACTAAAAAAAAGGACTGATTCCTTTTAATCTGGAAATCAGTCCTTTTATAACTGTTATACTAATCCTTGTGCAAGCATTGCGTTAGCTACTTTTACGAAACCGGCAATGTTAGCACCTGACTAAAATAGAAAACGCGTTAAAAAAGACAGTCCAGTGGACTGTCTCTATGATTTAAACCGCAGTCGAAGACTGTCGGTTTTGAAATTAGTTTGGCACGCACAAAGTGTCGTGCCATAGCCGTTTTATGCTGCAGCGGCGGCTGCCGATGTCAGCATGAAAACATATTATACTAACCCCTGTGCGATCATTGCATTGGCAACTTTTACAAAGCCTGCGATATTAGCACCTGCAACATAGTTTACAAAGTTACCGTCTTTTGCACCAAACTTAACAGCTGTGTTGTAAGCGTTGTCGTGGATGTTGATCATGATGTTGTGAAGTTTTTCGTCAACTTCTTCTGCAGACCATGAAAGGCGTTCTGAGTTCTGGCTCATTTCGAGACCAGATGTAGCTACACCACCAGCGTTTGAAGCTTTTCCTGGAGCGTAAAGAATCTTTGCAGCAAGGAACTTGTTAACTGCATCGATGTTAGAAGGCATGTTTGCACCTTCAGCAACAAGTTTACAACCGTTGTCCAAAAGTTTCTGAGCATCTTCGCCAAGAAGTTCGTTCTGTGTTGCACATGGGAATGCACAGTCACACTTAACTTCCCAAACTTTTTTGCCTTCAAAGTATTTAGCAGATGGGAACTGCTTAGCATATTCTGAGATACGGCCACGGCGAACACCCTTGAGTTCTTTAACCCAGTCAAGTTTTTCCTGAGTAATGCCGTCAGCATCGTAGATGTATCCGTTAGAATCAGAAAGTGTTACAACCTTTGCACCAAGCTGAAGAAGCTTCTGAGCAGCATAAGTAGCAACGTTTCCAGAACCAGATACTACACAAGTCTTACCCTTGAAGCTGTCTCCAACTTTCTTGAGCATTTCCTGTGCAAAGTAAATAAGACCGTAACCAGTAGCTTCTGTACGAATCAAAGAACCACCGAATGTAAGACCCTTACCTGTGAGAACTCCAGTGTACTCGTCGCGGATTCTCTTGTACTGACCAAAGAGGTATCCGATTTCGCGTCCACCAACGTTCTTATCCCCAGCTGGAACGTCTGTATCAG